>DUQE01000150.1 GCA_012837925.1 Bacillota bacterium | reverse complement strand
TAGGAGCAGGCAAGTCGCGTCGTCCTTCGAAAAAGGCTACGTTGCTTTCTACTTCAGCTATCGTCTTCATACCAACCGCGATAGAGTGAATCTCAGGCTTAACGAGCAGGTAATCGAGGGCCACGGACCAATCTGCTAAGAGATGCCCGCCGCCTAATGGCTTCATCGCTACAATACCCTTGCCCCTCTTGTCTGCATCGGTGATCGCACTAAGCATGTCCTCCCTATTTCCACCCTGGATCCCGATTCCGGTTGCGTTGATCAAGGGTGAGATGACGTCAATCTCAGGGATTGCACTAGCTGCCAAGACACCCTCAACATGATGCGTTGAAACCCCGACGGCTCCAACAACCCCTGCCTTTTTTGCTTCCCAGAGCACTTCCAGGGCAGGCCAGTGTCCCCTAAGGGTATGGCTGGACTCCTGTTCGTGGAGCATAAAAACGGGAATGCAATCTAAACCAAGACCTTTCTGGGCCTTTTCAAGACTGTGGAGCATTCCCTCCCTAGTGTAAGCGTACGATTTGGTCGTCACCACTACCTGGCGCTCAAGCTGAAAATCTTCGAGCGCTAAACGAATGTGATCATAGGTCTGGTACAACTCGGCCGTGTCAATAAAATTGACGCCTAACTCCAACGCCCTCCGAATAACCTTGCTTCCCTCGATAGGAGCAAGGCCCCTCTGCAAGGGGCCAATAGTCAAAGCGCCAAAACACAACCGTGAAACGTATAGACCTGTTTGGCCTAGTTCTAGATACTCCAAGTTAATCTCCCTCTACTGCCGCCTAAAGAGAACACCTAATGTATTCGGTCCACAGTGATTTGAGATGGTACAACCTGCCTCTGTAACGATGATCTCTTCGAAGTCTGCGTTGGTTTCGATAATAGAACGGACCATATCCACCACTGCAGGATCACACCCAGCCGCGGTAATAAACATACGGCTTTGATCCAAGGTGGCAGCGTCATGCAGACGATCCATCACATACAGTTTTAAGGCCTTTTCGAAAACACCCCGATATTTCCGTCCCACTATCATGGACCCATCGCGCACTTCGATGCAGGGTTTTAGCCGCAAGATCTTGGCTCCCTGTGCAGTAATGGACGAACACCGACCGCCCTTGGCCAGGTAGTCCAGTTGATCAATGATAAAGCTCGCATCGATCTTAGAGCGCATGACATCAAGTTTTTCTTTAATTTCGGCAGGAGAACGCCCGTCGGCTGCCATCAGTGCCGCCTCATAGACCAAGTGCCCACTCCCCGTCGATAGATTCCTTGAATCAACGACTTCGACATTGGAGAAATCCTGGGCGGCCAAAAATGCATGATTATAACAGGACGAAAAGCCTGAACCCAAACAGATATGAATTACTTGGTCTCCATTTGCGGTTAACTCTTGAAAATGCTTCTGGTACTCATATACATTCACAGCACCTGTAACACAGGTCTTTCCTTCGTCAACAAAGCGAAAAATGTCTTCCGGACGGATATCCACACCGTCTCTGTATACTTGATCTCCTACCGTAATGCTGAGGGGTGTAATAGCGATGTTAAAACGTTCTAGTAGTTCGGGTGAAAGATCACAAGTACTATCTGCACTGACTCGTATCATAACCATCCAGACTCCTTACTCAACGTGTTTAAGATAGTGCTTAACTAACTCCTCCAAGATAATGTCCCTCTCGATCTGGAGAATGAGAGAACGTGCATTCTTATGACTCGTAATGAATGTGGGATCGCCAGAAATCAAGTAACCGACGATTTGCCCGTAGGGATTGTAACCTTTATCTTGTAATGCTTCGTACACATGCTCCAAAACAGTTCTGACCGCTGCGGGATCTTCTTCGAACGCCTGGTAGCTAAACAACGTGGTCTTGTCGTGAGCATCACTCATGGTATCCCCCCTTAGCAACCTCTCTCTAAACTCTATTCTCTAACTACCGATTGATTCCCTCCAATTGGGATCTAAAGAAGTCTTTACTCTTTTCCAGTGCTTCAGACAGCTTTTCGGGTAGACGGCCGCCGGCCTGTGCCATGTCGGGTCTACCGCCTCCACCTCCACCACAGATCTGAGCCGCTTGTTTCACAGCATTACCCGCGTGTAATCCTGACTGCGTCAGGGACTTGGAGACCATACTGAGCAGAAGCACCTTGTCTTGTGTCTTAGCACCCAGTAAAATGACGACGGGATCGAGACGATCACGTATGCGGTCGCCCAGGGTCCGCAAATCTTCGGCTTCCTCAGCGTCAACCTCCGCCACTACCAAGTAGGAACCTCCGATCTCCTCAGCGCCTTCCACTAAAGAGTCAAGAGCACCCAAGACATTCTGTTTCTTGACGCTAGACATCTCTTTCTCAAGCTTACGGTTGGTCTCAATAAGCCGTTCAACCTGTTCAGGCAACTCGTCTGCGGGAACCTGTAGTTTGGATTGGAGCTCCTCTAGAATCATATCATGGGTTCGAACATGATTCAGAGCTTCTCGACCTACGACGGCTTCAATCCGGCGTACACCTGCAGCCACACTTCCTTCGGATAACACTCTAAACAGCCCAATCTCACCCGTTGAACGGACATGTGTACCACCGCATAGTTCCAATGAACTCTCGCCGACCTGAACCATGCGCACTTCGTCTTCATACTTCTCGCCAAAGAGCGCCATGGCACCTTGCTTCTTTGCACTTTCCAAATCCGTGATAGTTGGAACGACAGGCGAATTCTTCAGGATTTCCCGATTCACCTGGTCCTCAATGTTCCTGATCTCCTCCGCAGTCACTGCTTGAAAGTGCGTGAAGTCAAAACGCAAACGTTTTGGCCCAACATAGGATCCGGCCTGGTTCACATGATCGCCCAAGGTATCTTTGAGGGCGCGATGCAACAGATGCGTCGCTGTATGGTGACGCGCTGTTTCCTGGCGATGATCCAGTGTAATGGATGCCCTAGCACCACTACCTACAGCAACAAAACCCTCTTCTACGACACCAAGATGACTGATGAGACCCTGAACAGGCTTGCGTACGTCTGTGATCCTTACTCTTCCAGTCTCTGTTTCGATTGCACCCTCGTCGGCTACCTGACCGCCACCCTCGGCATAAAAAGGTGTTCTCTCCAGGATAATTGCCACTTTATCACCGCTATTAGCCTTGTCCACCTCTTCGCCGTCCACGATAAGTCCCACAACCTGTGTGGTTACCTCGCTCTGCTCATAGCCCACGAACTCCGTTGTTACGGCCCCTGCTAACTCTTTGTAAACCGCTAGACTGCTGTCCAGGTATCCATGTGCTGTACGGGACTTTCTGGCCCTTTCCCTCTGTGCCTCCATGGCTTCTTTAAACCCAGCTTCGTCGACAGTAAGACCATCTTCGGCCAGTATTTCTCGTGTCAAGTCGATAGGAAATCCAAAGGTATCATAGAGTTGAAAGACATCCTTACCGGCTATTTCCGTTAACTTAGTCTGTTTGGCATCCTGCACTAGTTCTCGCAGCAAACGCATGCCTTGTTCCAGGGTTTCCCCAAAACGCTGTTCTTCCAGTCCAAGCACACGATAAATGTACTCCTCGCGGTCGACAAGCTCTGGGTAGGCGCTCTTCATCTGCTCAATGACACAGGTTACAACCTTGTTCAAAAACGGATCCGTGATCCCGAGCAACCTACCATGCCTAATCGCCCTGCGAATCAGTCGACGCAGAACGTAACCTCGTCCCTCATTACTGGGAAGAACACCGTCTGCCACTAAGAATGTCACAGCACGCACGTGATCGCCCACTACACGAAGGGACACATCTGCTTTCGCATCGCTGCCGTAGGTGACACCAGCAAGCTTCCCCACTACCTCGAGCACTGGAAAAAGGTTGTCAACTTCGAAGATACTAGTCTTCCCCTGCAATAATGCCGCAACGCGTTCGAGTCCCATACCTGTATCAATGCTCTTTTTCTCCAACGGCGTGTATGTATCACCGTCTTGATGGAACTGAATGAAAACCAGGTTCCAGAACTCAAAGAAGCGGTCACAGTCACACCCTGGCTTACAGTCAGGATCACCGCATCCATGCTCTATACCGCGATCAATATGAATCTCGGAACATGGTCCACATGGACCTGAGCCTGTCTCCCAGAAGTTGTCGTCCTTTCCTAAACGAACAATCCGCTCAGCTGGTACTCCCACATCATTGTGCCAAATGTCAAAAGCCTCATCATCATCCAAGTATATGGATACCCACAGTTTCTCTGGCGGCAGATTCAAGTGCCCAACAACAAACTCCCAGCTCCAGGGGATTATCTCTTTCTTGAAGTAATCACCGAAGGAGAAGTTGCCAAGCATCTCAAAAAAAGTACCATGGCGATCGGTTTTCCCCACATTGTCAATATCACCTGTGCGGATACACTTTTGGCTTGTAGCCACACGCGGATGCACCGGTTTCTCTAAACCGAGAAAATGACGTTTAAAGGGCACCATTCCCGCTACTGTTAAGAGTAGCGTAGGATCCCCGTGGGGAATCAATGACGCACTCGGTAAAACACGATGGTCCTTGCTCTTGAAAAACTCCAAAAACATTGTGCGAATTTGATCAACTGTGTAGTTCTTCATAACATACCGCTGGTGCGGTTCCCCCCATTTCTGCGCAAGGCAAGGCTCTGCCCTGATTACCTCAATATTACCGAACTGGTAGTTCCTTGTCAACTGACCACCGGCACTCGGGACGCCGTTACCTCTCATTCGGCATGAGGTCGCCGCAAGAAAAAGAAGGCGAGAACGACTCTAATAATTGCTGCAACAGGAATCGCCAAGAGCATGCCGACAATACCCATAAGATCTGCGCCTACGAAGACAGCAAAAATCACGACCAAGGGGTGAAGACCCACACGGTCGCCGATTAGTTTCGGAGATATGATCGCGTTTTCGATTTGGTTCGCTGCTACAAAGAGCAGCAGGACCCACAAGAGGGTGACGGGAGATTTCGACAAAGCCAGCGCTGCTGCGGGAAGACAGCCAAACACAGGTCCGAAGTAGGGAATAATGTCAAACAGCCCAGCTAGAAAGCCGATAAACGGAGCGTAGGGTACTCCAAGGAGGGCAAGTCCCCCATAGGTGAACAAGCCGACAAAGAGGCAAACCAAGAGCTGACCGCGGAAAAACCCGTTGAGGGCAGAGTTGATTTCCCCCAGGATGTACAAGGCATCGCCGCGATGGTGAGCGGGAATGTATCGAAGTGCACTTTCCCGCATCGCACGATGATCACGCAGAAAGTAAAAGGCAAGAACTGGAGATATGATTAGGGAGATGATGTGGGTAAAGGCCGACATTACGACCTGCATGAGCCGTCCCGCTAGCGCCTCAGTGGCAGCTCGGATACGATCCATAACAATAGCCAATGCATCGCGGAGTGTCGCCGGAAGCTGAATACGCCGAAAAAAGCCAGCAGCATCATGTCCGAGGTCCTCCAGCTGGGATGCTTGCTTTGGCAATTGCCGCGCGATTTCCTCGAGATCTTTCAGAAGGCTGGGCATGACAAGCCACAGTGTTATTCCGACCAGAACCCCAAGGATGGAATAGACGATGAGGATCGCTACAATCCTCGAGGAACCCCGTTTCTCCACAGCCACGACCAAAGGATAGAGGATATAGGCAATAAGGATCGCGAATAAGAAAGGGGTCAGTACAGTCCTGACCCGATAAAAGAAAGCGACAACGCTTAAAAGAATAAACCCCCACCAGACCCGTCTTGCCACAGTCTTCAATCCATCCAGTTATTCATTTGCTCCACTTGTCCCCGCGCTTTTCTTGCCAAAATTCTTCCGGTGGAACGAACTTGTCTTGAGACTGTGCCAGTTTTCATTGTATTGCCTACGTAGATGCCCAATGCGAGACCAACTAGACCCATTATCATCATGTTACGACCACTGGCCAATACGATCACCCCATTTTGTTTTCTGGTCATTAGCTTCTCCAATTTGGGCAGAAAAAAATCACCGAGCGCCGTATGTCATACGAACCCTCGGTGACCTAATTTAGGTTAGGAAGCTGAGTCTGCCGCAGCCTTTTTCCGATAATCTTCTATAGCGGCGGCCAACGCTTCGGCGGCCAGATTGGAACAGTGCATCTTGACAGCGGGTAGACCATGCAGTTCTTCAGCTACCTGCTGGTTGGTGATCTGTTCGGCCTCTGTTACTGACTTGCCTATGGCCATTTCAGTAATAACACTGGACGTGGCAATTGCGGCTCCACAACCAAAGGTTTTGAACTTTATGTCCGTAATCACGTCTCCGTCCACTTTGATCCACAGCTTCATGATATCTCCACACCGTGCATTACCTACTTCACCAATGCCATCGGCGTCTGCAATTTCTCCTACATTACGAGGATTCGTGAAATGATCCATTACCTTGTCTGAATACATGTTTTTACCTCCTATCCTTGATAGAGCGGCGACATCTTGCGCAGACGCTCTACGATGACTGGTATTTCTTGAAGCACAAAATCCACATCGGACTCGGTGTTGTCTCGCCCCAAAGTAAGGCGTAGAGAACCGTGGGCAATCTCATGTGTCAGACCCATGGCTAAAAGAACATGCGAGGGATCAAGCGATCCTGACGTGCAGGCCGACCCACTCGAAGCGGCAATACCCCGCAAGTCGAGGTTGAGTAACATGGACTCCCCTTCAATATACTGAAAACAGACATTCACATTATTGGGAAGACGCTGGCTCAAGCTGCCGTTAACCTTGCTGGAAGGGATCGTCTGCAATCCTTCTATCAAGCGATCACGGAGTTTGGTCAGACGAGCGTTTTCTGCAACCCTTTCTTCACGAGCCAGTTCAAAGGCCTTAGCCAAGCCAACAATCCCTGCCACGTTTTCAGTGCCTGCTCTGCGCCGTCTTTCTTGGGCTCCACCGTGAATCAAGGGATCGAGACGGACTCCCTTGCGAACATATAGTGTCCCAACGCCCTTCGGTCCATAAAACTTGTGAGCCGAAAGAGACAACAGGTCCACATTGAGTTCCTCGACGTTGAGATCTAGAACGCCTGCCGTTTGAACTGCGTCGGTATGGAAGAAGGCTCCATGCTTGCGAACAATAGCCCCGATTTCGGCGATCGGCTGAATTGTCCCCACTTCATTATTGGCATGCATAATGGAAACCAAAATGGTGTCTGGTCGTAGAGCCTTTTCAACCTCTGCTGGGCTGACGAAACCTTCCTCATCTACGGGCAGGATCGTGACCTCGAAACCATGCTTTTTCAGCCACAGCGCGGTGTCAAGTACGGCGTGATGTTCAATGGCACTAGTAATAATGTGCTTGCCCTTGGTTTGATAGGCCCAGGCTACACCCTTGATCGCAAGGTTAGCCCCTTCAGAACCGCCTGAGGTAAAGATAATCTCATTGGACGCGGCTCCAAGTAATTCAGCGACCGTGTCACGCGCTTGATCGAGAGCCTGGTGAGCCCTTCTTCCCCAACCGTACACACTGGACGCGTTGCCAAACTCGGTACCAAAATAAGGTAACATTACCTCTACAACTTCTGGTCGAACAGGAGTTGTTGCAGCATGATCCATGTAAATCTCCGTCATCGCTATTCCGCCACCTCGAGTCTGTAGGCATTCTGCCTTAAATCTTCTAATGTAGTATTATCGAGTACCTGCGTCATGCTGTCTTGCAGATCCTTCCAGAGATTGCGAAGCACACAACGGTCTGGCGCTCCGCAGTAGGGACCCGACGCTGTCTGCGTGTCTAAGCAGTCTACCGGGGTGATTGGCCCCTCTAAGACGCGAATAATCTCCCCAATGGAGACATTGGCCGGAGAGTCAGCAAGTTCATAACCACCTAAGGCCCCACGTTTGCTCTTAACTAATCCAGCTTTTCTCAGTGCCGCCATGAGTTGTTCCAGGTAGTGTTCTGAAACCATTTGACGCTCCGCAATGGTTTTCAGGGCGATCGGTCCTTCACCTGCATTGAGTGCCAAGTCGAACATGGCCCTTACCCCATACTCACCCCTTGTGGATACTCTCATACATTCTCCTCCAATTCATTTCCGACTAAATCCGTAGGAATTGAATCTGAGTTCATGA
This sequence comes from Bacillota bacterium, assembly GCA_012837925.1. GTDB lineage: Bacteria > Bacillota > Limnochordia > Darwinibacteriales > Darwinibacteriaceae > UBA5420. The sequence goes on along the minus strand of DUQE01000150.1, from coordinate 9,592 downwards.
TAACATACCGGTTTTCGCACTGTCAACAAGTAGCAGCAAAAAAGATGTGCTGTTGCGCACATCTTCTACCTCTCCTTTTTCATTCTGGCAAAGTACTCTACACGCTCCTTGATGACCTTTTCACGTCCTTGGTCCGAGGGCGAGTACAGTTGCAGATCCTTGACGTTACTTGGCAAATAGTCCTGAACAACATAATGATGCGGATAGTCGTGAGGATATTTGTAGCCTTTTCCATGGCCCAGTTGGGCTGCTCCAGCATAATGACTGTCGCGCAGATGGATGGGTACGGGTTCCGCTCCCGTACTCTTAACCGCGGCCAGAGCTGCGTCAACAGCGCTAACCACAGAGTTGCTCTTTGGGGCGGTAGCAATGTAGATAATGGCCTGCGCAATGGGTATTCTCGCTTCTGGCATTCCCAGCCATTCCAAGGCAAACCCTGCCGCTTGGGCCATAAGCAATGCAGTGGGATCAGCCATGCCTACATCTTCAGAAGCATGCACTAAGAGGCGTCGCACGATAAATCGTGGGTTCTCATTGGCATACACCATGCGTGCGTACCAGTATAGTGCTGCATCAGCATCGCTTCCCCGTAGAGACTTGATGAAAGCGGAGATCACATCGTAGTGGTTGTCTCCACTCTTATCGTAACGCACCCGTTGCTCTTGAGCCGCTTCCTCAGCAACAGCGAGATCCACCACCCGGACGCCTTCCACGTTGGGCAAGGTGGTCAGAACAGCAAACTCCAGATTGTTCAGAAGGACGCGAGCATCCCCGTTGGCAATACGGGCCAGATGACCTAAGGCCTCATCGGTAACCGCACAGCGGATCTCCCCTAGTCCCTTTGGACTTTGAAGGGCATTTTGTGCAACACGCATGAGATCCTGCACGTTCAAGGGCTTGAGCTGGTAGATCTGCGAACGACTCAAGAGTGCGGCATTAACCTCAAAGTAAGGGTTCTCTGTGGTTGCCCCAATCAGAATCAAGTCTCCTTGTTCCACCGCAGGAAGTAACACATCCTGCTGTCCCTTGTTCAGGCGTTGGATCTCGTCCACAAAGAGAATCGTTCTTTGACCATGAAAAGCGCGCCTATCTCGTGCTTCGCCCGCGAGTTTCTTCAGTTCTGTTACTCCAGTGGTCGTAGCACTGACAGTGATAAAGACACCCCTCGTCGTTCGGGAGATCACATATCCTAGGGTCGTCTTCCCCACCCCCGGCGGTCCGTAAAGGATAATGGAGCGCAGGATGTCTTCTGCAATGGCTCTTCTGAGGAGTTTGTCCTCCCCGAGAATGTGTTCTTGACCCACATACTCATCGAGTGACTCTGGGCGCATGCGCACTGCTAGTGGTGCATTCTCATGTCGTAAGGAACTCTGGTCGAACAGATCCATGATCAAACCCTCCTTGTAGCTATAGAGACGTGATCTGCCGCACAATCCAGCTGGCCATCAGAAGGCCAGCAGCCGGTGGAACAAAGGAGGTGCTTCCCGGCACCGATCCCTCTCTTTTCCCCACAGGCTGCTCAGGCGAAAAGACGACGGGTACTCCTTCATGGATACCCCGCTTACGAAGGGTCCCACGTACGGCCCGAGCCAAGGGACATGTGTGCGTCTTGGAGATGTCGGTAATCGTCAGTCGAGTGAGATCGAGTTTGTTACCTGTACCTAAAGAGGAAATTATGGCGACATTGGACTGGAGGCACTGTTCTATTAAGTCTGCTTTGGATGCCACACTGTCAATGGCATCAGCCACATAATCAACATCGCTAGGGATTAGGTCGTGATGATTGTCTTTGTCATAATACCGTTGATGGATCTCGACTCTACAAGCGGGGTTGATTTGATGGATTCTCTCGGCCAGCACCTCAACCTTGGATCTTCCTAAAGTGGAGTCCAATGCAATAATCTGCCGATTAAGATTCGTTATGCTGACGACATCATGATCCACCAAAACAAGCGCGCCAATGCCGGAACGAGCGAGTGCTTCTGCCACATAGCCGCCTACCCCACCCACGCCTATCACCGCTACCTTAACTCCACTGAGCCGTGCGAGGTTCTCCTTCCCTAGAACTAACTCAGTTCGGGTAAACCTATGTTCCATGGTTATCCTCCAAAAAAAATACCCCCATCGGGGTAGAAATAAAAAACCCCCACCGTACCGCTAGTGCTGACCCGAATGAACCTGCTTTAGCAGGTGGGTACCCACCGCAACAGTTTGAACCACCCCTCAAGGGGGCCCGTTCTAGCTGATGCGAGTTAAAGTTCCCTGTGTTATGGTGTTGGCTCATAACAAGGCCAGATTGATCGCGAGCACAGCAGGGGATCAATGTCTAAAATGATGATATCACACCAAACCTGCAGATTCAAGTCCTCCCCTTGTACCGATTTTTCCCGGTTCTACTGTGAAATGGGTGTACATACATCTAAACAAAGGAGGTCTTGAACATGGAACAGCTTCTCGGCAAGGTGCTGGCAATCGCCTTTGTGGTGGAAGTGTTAACCAACACCATAAAGACAGTCCTACCCAATCTTGACACCCGTTACTTACCATTCTTATCTGGTGTCTTGGGTGTAGCCCTCGCATGGGCTACGGGCATTGGCGTGCTTGGTACCCTGGAAATCTCCGTACGGCATGTCATTCTAGACTATCTAGTAACAGGCATCGTCATTTCTAGGGGCGCAAACATCGTCCATGACCTAGCCAAGACTCTCAGTCTTTCAAGCTAATCTTTAATTCATCGAGTTGCTTTTGATGCACCCTAGACGGCGCTTCGATCATCAGATCTGAAGCGCTAATCGTTTTGGGAAAGGCAATAACGTCGCGGATGGAAGACCGTTTAGCCAATAACATGACAAGCCGATCTAAACCAAAAGCAATCCCACCGTGAGGAGGCGCACCATACTCAAAGGCTTCCAGGAAGTAGCCGAACTGGTCATGCGCTTCTTCCATCGTAAAGCCCAGTGCAGCGAACATTCTCTCCTGAAGCTTGCGATCGGTAATTCGAATACTTCCACCGCCCAACTCTACACCGTTAAGAACCAAGTCATAGGCTTTGGCGCGAGCCTTACCAGGATCCTGCTCTAGCAAATCAATGTCTTCATCGAGAGGAGCCGTAAACGGGTGATGGGCAGCCATGTAACGTCCAGCTTCCTCGTCATAGACCAAGAGAGGCCAATCCACGACCCAAAGTAGATTGTAAAGGTCATCATCGATCAGACCGAGTTCTTTACCTAGAGCCAGGCGAAGACGCCCGAGCACTTCACTGACCAAGTCCCATGGTCCTGCAACTAAGAGCAACAGGTCACCAACATCACCATCGAGTTCAGCCTGAATAGCCTGCATTTCCGCGTCACTGAGGAACTTTGCAATGGGCGACCGAACCTGGTTCTCTTCCAGTGAGAACCACATGAGGCCCTTGGCACCCATGGCTACCGCCTGTTCGCTCAATTGGTCGATTTGCCTGCGGGTGAACGTCGCTCCGCCCTTTACGTTAATACCCCGAATTACATGGCCTGCTCGGACTGCATCGGCAAAGACTCTGAATTCGCTTTGGGTTAGGTGCTTTGTCACATCGCCAATTTCCATACCAAACCTTGTATCAGGCTTATCGGAGCCGAATCGATCCATCGCTTCCTGGTACGATAACCGCGGGATGGGAGTATCGATCTTGACACCCTTCACTTCCGCTAACACGTGGACAATCATGGCTTCCATGATGTTCATAACGTCTTCGCGGTCTACAAAGGACATTTCTACGTCGATTTGCGTAAATTCGGGTTGTCGTTCAGCCCTGAGATCCTCATCACGGAAACACCTGGCTATCTGATAGTAGCGATCAAAGCCACCAATCATGAGCAATTGTTTAAAAAGCTGAGGAGATTGCGGCAGAGCGTAGAACTCTCCGGGGTGGACTCTGCTTGGAACAATGTAATCGCGAGCACCTTCAGGAGTGGAACGGATCAAGATGGGCGTTTCAATGTCAAGGAACCCCTGCCCGTCTAAGTATGAGCGTACCGCAGCGACGGTGCGGTGTCGAAGCATGATCGTATCCTGCAGTTCTTTACTCCTCAAATGCAAGTAGCGATACTTAAGGCGGAGCGACTCATCTACATCGTCAGCCTGGTGAATGTGAAAGGGAGGTGTCTTAGCTTCAGAGAGGATGACGAGCTTGGATACATGCAGTTCCACCTCTCCTGTCTTCATGTTTACGTTCACCTGTCCCTCAGGGCGATCCATCACCTTTCCTTGCACAGAGATCACATACTCACTGCGAAGTCGTTCCGCAAGAGCAAATTGCTCAGGCCCCAACACTTCTGGATCCAAGACAACCTGAACGATGCCGGAACGATCCCGCAAGTCAACGAAGATGACTTGTCCGAGATCGCGTCTTCGGTTCACCCAGCCATTCAGGGTTACTGTTTGGCCAACATACGTCTTTCCCATATCTCCACAATAATGGGTGCGTTTCCATTCGGTCATTTTGCACACGCTCCTAGAATCTTGCTTAACTGTTCAAGTTCATCTAACCTAACGCTCTGCTCTTGCCCATCCGTCATGTTTCGGACAATAGCCTCGTTGCTCGCTAACTCCTCATCGCCGATCACAAGGACATATTGGCTTGCCAACCGGTTTGCCGCCTTCATCTGGGCCTTAACACTGCGATCTGCATAGTCCAGTTCGATCCACAGACCCATACCGCGCAGGGCGTGGGCAATCTGGGCCGCTTTTCGCTTGGTGTCACCACCAAAATGAGCCAGGTAGAGGTTGGGTCCCTTAAGAGCTACCTGAAGCTTATCCTGGCTCTTCAAAGCCAAGAGCAAACGGTCAACTCCCACTGCATAACCCACGGCCGGCGTGGGCTTACCTCCTACCTCTTCGATGAGACCATCATAACGTCCCCCCGCCCCAATAGCGTTTTGTGAGCCCAGTTCTGAGCTGACTACTTCGAAAACGGTACGGGTGTAATAGTCAAAACCTCGAACCAATCGGGGATTCAGTTTGTAGGCGATGTTCAGGTCATCAAGATGTATTCTTACCTGTTCAAAGTGCGTAGAGCAATCGCTGCACAAAAACTCAGTAATGGCGGGAGCGTCCTGAATAATCCTTTGACATCCTTCGACTTTGCAGTCTAGCAGACGCAGTGGGTTTCGATGTAGACGACTTTGGCAACTCTTACAGAGACTGTCGATGTGCGGCGTGAAGTATTCGATGAGTTTTTCTCGATAGGCCGGACGACATTCCGGGCAGCCAATACTGTTGAGTTGAACTTCAAATCCACTCAAACCGCATGAGCGATAAAGTTCAATAGGCAAGGCTATAGCCTCGACATCCAACAACGGATCAGCCGAACCTAAAGCCTCAACTCCAAATTGCGTAAACTGCCGGTATCGGCCTGCCTGGGGTCGTTCGTAGCGAAACATAGGACCATAGTAAAAGAGCTTCACAGGAAGGGATCCACTTCCCAGGTTGTTCTCTATGTACGCCCGCACAAGCGGTGCAGTACCTTCAGGACGCAGAGTCAGGCTGCGTTCACCCCGATCAACGAAGGTGTACATCTCTTTTTCCACTATATCGGTTGTATCCCCAATTCCACGCTGAAAGAGTTCGGTGTGCTCAAACATGGGTGTACGGATCTCTGTGTAGCCATAGGCATGACAGACGTTCCTGATTTTCTCTTCCAATTCAAGCCATAGTTCGATTTCTCCAGGGATAACATCGTTCGTGCCCCTGGGCCTTGATGTCAATGCCATTTATCTCCCCCCTTGTGTAAAAAAGCGAGTGATGATGGCCACCACTCGCCTGAACCTCTACTTGTCTGGGTCAGAGTCTCCATCCAGTTCTTCTACTGGTTCATTCACAACTTCTTCGACGTCTGCCTCTGTCTCTACTTCTTCCATTGCCTTGAGATACTCGTTCTGTCGCTCTTGGAACGCCGCAATGCGTTCTTCTACGATCAAAGCATCGTCTGGACGGTCCATGTCTTTCATATACTGATAGATGGCTAACTGCGTCCAGATATCATTGGGAACCAGCTCCGAAGCCCGCAGGTAGGCCTGTGCAGCCTCGTCATAGTTCTCCATCTCTTTGTACAAGTCGCCAAGACCAGCAAACAACGCATAGTCATCATAGATTTCCGTAGCCTTCTTGTACTGAGCAATGGCTTCATCCATGTTCTCGAGACGATAGTATGCATCTCCCAACGAAGCATAGAGATACCCGTCTTCAGGTTGCTGCTCGATCGCTAGTTTGTAGTAGTGAATGGCGTTTTCATATTCGCCAGCCTGTAGTTGCTCAAAAGCTTTCATCTGGTAATCGACGATGACCACATCAGCGGCTTGCCGCACTTCTCCAAACCAGGCCTGGAGATCCTCTTGCCCTTTTTCGTTGCGTATCCGATCCTCAATCTCAGCACGTGCTGCTTCGAACTCCTCACCCTCGGCCTCTTTGCGATCCGTAACGGTGATGATGTGATAACCATAGGTAGAGCGTACTGGTTCGCTGATTTCCCCAACTTGCATCGAAAATGCAGCTTTATCATACTCTTCAACCGTTGCTCCCCTAGGAACAAAGCCAATGTCTCCACCACTTGAGGCGCTGCCTACATCTTCGGAATGCGCTTCTGCCATTTCGGCAAAGTTATCTGACGTAACTTGAGAGTAAATGTCCCATGCTTTACCTTCCGCTACTGCCCAATCTTCATCACTTGTCCCTTCCGGGCGAATGAGAATGTGGCTTGTCCGTACCTGTTCATAGGCTTCTCGAATCTCTTGTTCACTAACCGGAAGGTCACCAATGATCTCGTCGGTCAGCTTGTTATACTTCACTTCCTCAGCCAATTGCAGTCTGAGAATTTCCTCGGTCAACCCTGCATACTGCAGCTGCGTCCTGAAATCCTCTTCGCTGGGGAACAAGTCAATGATCCGCTGCATTTCAGCATCTACTTCATCCTTGGAGGCCGTCAGGTTTCGCTTGGTGATCTCCTGATTCAAGACTGCATTGCCAACGAGCAAATCCAAAGCTTGATAGCGAACGGACTCATAGGCACGGCCAGGTATAGTACCCTGTTGGGATTCTAACTGTTGTAATTGATTAATAAAGACTTGATGCAAATCATAAAAATGAATAGCCTGGCCATTTACGGTAGCCACCACAGCGGCCGCTTCGGTCGGGGACCCTCGTCTTCCACTGAAAACATAGCTGAGGGCTGCCCAAAGTCCGCCGCCCACCATTGCTACGATAACGACGATAACGACTATTTTCATCTTGTCTCGCATTTTGTGAAACACTGTGTACCAACCCTTTCCATTATAAGAAAGACCAACATGCTAATTGTACTTGAAACAAGCCTTCCTGTCAAACCAGCAAGTTCTGCTTCTCCAGCAAATAGATCCCAGCTGAGCTGGTATTTTAGCTCGTCAGATGTGCACGGATCTGGTCCACTTTTTCGTCAAGACCGGAGGCAACTTGCTGACTATAAGTGGCTGGACACTTGGGGTTTGCAAGCCGCACCAAGCTGAGATCTGGTGAAACCAGCTTGGTCATGCCTCCACCACCTAGAGCGATGATTGTTTGTTTCTCTTCCATCATTTGTACGTTGTAGATCGACATGGCATCTGGTTTGGCGTAACCAATATTCTCTAATCCACCGAGAATATGCCGTTGGCGATACAGATAGTATGGAATCATACCAATCCGCGAGGCGCTCTCACGGGCCAAATCCACCATGACATCCCCTAATGCATGAGCGATAGCTGCCTCTCCTACGTTAGCCTTCAACTGGGATGCTCTTTTCAGTGCTAGACTGTGTACGGTGAGGTTGTCTGGTTCCAGACGCTCGATCTCCTGCAGAGTGTATGCAACATGTTCCGGTTCTTCTCCAGGCAGACCCAAAATGATATCCATATTGATTATGGGAATGCCTGCTTGCCTAGTGAGATCATACGCGTTACGGACATCGTCAACCGTATGTTCACGCCCTACCCTTCTTAACGTTTGATCATGCATAGTCTGCGGGTTAATGCTGATACGCTGCACTCCAGCTTCTTTGAGAATGCACAAGGTTTCCCAGGACAGCGTTTCCGGTCGACCCGCCTCTACCGTGTATTCCCTAGTCTCTGGTGTGTAGAGTTCCTGCGTAATGAGGCTCAAAAGGTCGCGCAAATCGTTGCCGGTAACTGTCGTTGGTGTTCCTCCACCAAGGTAGATGGTTTCGACTTTGAGATCCAGTTCTCGAATCAATGCTCCAACTGCCTGAATCTCACTCCTCAAAGCTGTCAAAAAACCCTTTAAAAGATGGCCATGACTCGCCAAAGGATATGCGGCGAAGGAGCAATAGCTACAGCGTGTAGGGCAAAAGGGAATGCCTAAATAGATGCTGACTGGATTATTGGGGTTCGCATGAAAGAAGGGGCGCTGCCTATTAACCACATCTACTAGAAGGTCCTTTTTGTAGGGACTCAAACCGTAGACTTGAAGCAGTATCTGTTCAACTTCCTTCCAGGAACTCCCGCTCTCCAGAAGCGAATGGACAAGTTTGGTGGGCCTTACGCCGGTGAGTGTGCCCCAGGGACTCGGTGCTAAGTCATAGCACTCCTGAAAGACACGCTGAATACCTAGGCGAATCCATTCCTTCACGCGGCGTTCTCCATCGCTTATGTCGCTCGTTGTGATACTCCAGCAATAACCTCCCTCCAAAGAAACATTGACATGCAGTTCCTCTTGGAAGGATACGGTTACGCTCACCTCTTTTCCCTGACCGAAGCGGGCCTTGGGCACTACCGACTTAATGGCCGCTTCAGTAGTGGTCACAAGATGATCAGGAGCAAGAATTGTGTAACTGTCCTCACCCAGATAAAAAGGAATACCTATTTACTCCACGTCCTTTATTGAGGTTAAGAAAGGATTGTGTTCCAGTTCATGTGAAATAGTGGTACTTGGTCCATGGCCAGGGTAAACAACCGTCTCTGGCGGAAGCTGCGCCAAGCGAAGTAGACTTCGTTGTAGCGCCTGCTCATCAGATTGAGGGAAGTCCCACCGGCCAACCGACTCCTTAAATAGCGTATCGCCACTTAGAACAAAGCCAGGTCCGCATAAAGCAACCCCCCCGCCGGTATGGCCTGGGGTGTGCATGACCGTAAGACTGGTCTCGCCTATCTGAATCGCATCTCCGTCTCGCAGAAGCCGATCCGCCCTGCTCACGGGAACATCAAGACGAATCTTGGGACCGAGATGCATCGCAGGATCGCTGAGAAACTCCACATCGGCCTCATGAATGAAAAGAGGGGCCGCTGTTTTCTCCACAAACCAGCTGTTTCCTGCAATATGATCGGCGTGACCATGGGTGTTTATAATGGCCACAACCTTAAGTCCCTCCTCTTCAAGGAACTGGAGGACCGATTCTGAAGGCCCGCCTGGATCGACAATGACTGCTTCTCCCCGATGGTGTACCACATAGCAGTTCACACCAAATCTATTAACACGAAAGAGCTTAACCTGCACTTCAAAAATCGCCTCCACTACTGATAATCAAGGTTACTGGACCATCGTTAACCAAGCCCACCTCCATGTGCGCCTGGAAAATACCCGTCTCCACACG
>DUQE01000149.1 GCA_012837925.1 Bacillota bacterium | reverse complement strand
TACAGTTGAGCCGGTTAAGACTTTAAATGAAGCGAACACACATGGCCTCGAGTTCTACCTTAGAGTGAGCGCAAGGGTTTACAAGGTTTGCGTAGTTTAGGCTTTGACTAGAATACAATCTTTAGGAGGCCATTGAATGACTGGTAGAGTAAAATGGTTTAACGCAGAAAAAGGTTTCGGATTTATCGAGCGCGAAGATGGAGACGACGTATTCGTACACTTCTCCGCTATCCAAGGAACCGGTTTCAAATCCCTTAACGAGGGTGAAGAAGTCAGTTTTGACATCGTAGACGGCGACCGCGGTCCTCAAGCTGCTAACGTAGTTCGTCTATAGGTCCGAGCCGCTTTGCGGCCCAACACAACAGAAGTTGACAAAGAGTCCCATTCTTCGGAATGGGACTCTTTTTTGCGTTTTCCTGCATGAGCATTGCTTAGTGCATACTTTCACAACCGATTTTTAACACAGATTGAAGGGAAAACGAAATCATGGGCGAATAGTATTAACAAAATTAACTTGGAGGTGCTCACATGTTTCGCGCAAAACGGATTTTCGTCATCACCCTCGTGTTAGCAGCGCTCTGTATTCCGAGCCTTGCTTTCGCACAAACAACCACAGTAGAGTTCTGGCACAGCATGACCGGTTCAAGACTGACGGTCCTCAACAACGTAGTTGAGCAGTTTAACGCAATCAACCCTGCTCAACAAATATCTCCAGTCTTGATTGGTACGTATGAAGAGGGTCTCACCCGCTTCATGGCCGCTTATCCCGTAGGACAAGAACCGGGAATCGTACAGGTCTATGAAGTTGGAACCCAGGCTATGCATGATAGCGGCATGATTATTCCAGCCTATCAAATCCCCGAACGTCTTGGTCAAGAGTGGGATTTTGGGCAGTATATAGCTCCTATCGTCCGTTACTACTCCAAGGACGGCAACCTCTGGTCGTGGCCTTTCGCCTCTTCCTCAGCCATGCTCTATTACAATGCTGATCATATGCGTCAAGCAGGCCTCGATCCTGATAAGCCACCTACAACCTGGCAAGAAATGTATGACATGGGTCGCCAACTGATCGAAGCAGGCGTTGTAACACACGCCATGTCGACTGGATGGCCCGATTGGATGTTTGAAACCCAGCTCGCCATGCACGACGTAGAGTACGCGAACATGGGCAACGGACGCGAAGGCTATCCCACAGAAGTAACCTGGCCAAACAAGTTCACCGATGAGCTCATGGCCATTTGGGGCAAAATGGCAGCCGACAATGTCTGGATCTATGGTGGTGCCGAGTATAACGCGAATGGTGCCTTCAATAGTGGAGAAATCACATTCTTGATGCAGTCCACTTCCTCGCTTGACGGCGTGTTGAACACAGTGGGAGACGCTTTCGAAGTGCGCACCACGTTCCTTCCTCGCCTAAGCGATGAATACCCACGCGGTAACGTATTGATTGGTGGAAACAGTTTGTACGTTTCCAACAGAGTGACCGACGAAGAACTGGCCGTAATTTTCGAGTTCTTCAAGTTCCTATCGGATCCTGAAATTGGAACCTACTGGCACAAGAACACCGGATACTTCCCAGCAACAAACGCAGGTATGCAAGCGCTCATGAATGAAGGTTGGTTCGCACAAAGTCCAAACCATCTCACAGCCTTCTTGCAGATTCTCTCGGGTAAGACCGAAGGCAACGCTGCAGCTGGAATGCGCTTAGGACCCTTTGCCCAAGCACGTGAATGGGTACGCGACGCCCTCGAGAAGGTTGCTCGCGGTGAAGACCAAAGAGCAGCGTTGGAGTACTCCGCTCGCCAGATTAACCAACTGCTTGCTGACTACAACGAGTTCCTCGATTAGACATCGACAAGTTTCATAGCGGATTGGCTCACCGGGGGTCATCCCTCCGGTGAGCTCTATCATGTGGACTAGGTCAGGAGGGTTTTTTTGGACAGATTTCCTAATCATCGTATACTTCCATATGGACTGGTGCTTCCATCTCTTACAGTTATTGTCGTATTCTTAATCATCCCCTTCGCACAGGCGATCTATCAGTCGTTTCATCGAGTGTCGCCATTCGGGCGCCAATTGCGCTATGTGGGTTGGCGAAACTACATTGAGATGTTCCAATCTCCCGAGTATTTGTCGAGTTTCCAAAACACACTAATCTTCTCTGTTTTGGTCATCGGCGTGGGACTGACAATTGCGCTCGTCGTTGCCTTGCTCACCACACAGAAGATTCGCGGAGCGGGTTTTTATCAAATCGCCTTCATTTGGACATATGCCATGTCCCCCATTATTGCAGGTGTTATGTGGTCATTGATTTTCGACCCCTCGATCGGTATCTTGACGCACGGAATAGCCAATCTCACAGGCTACCGAATCAACTACTTCACCGATACAGTAGCAGCCTTCATATTGGTTACTGTTGCCTCTGTATGGGTGATGCTGGGCTACAATATCTGCTTTTTTGTAGCTGGTCTGCAAAACGTACCCCATGAACTTAGAGAAGCTGCGGCCATCGATGGTGCCACTGCATGGCAAACCTTTTGGGTCGTCACCTTCCCTATGTTGAGCCCAACTACGGCTTTCTTGATCTTTGTGAATACTGTCTATTCTTTCTTCCAATCTTTTGGTCTCATTGATGTAGTAACGCAAGGGGGTCCGAACCGCACGACAGAGTTCTTAATCTACAAGATCTATCGCGACGGATTTGGGAGAATGCAGGAAGGGCAAGCAGCAGCCCAGTCCGTTGTCTTGTTTGTTCTTGTAGCGATAGTAGGAGCATTCCAGATCTACACATCCACCAAAAAATCGGTCTACAATCGTTAAGGAGGTGTTCCAGTGCGTCTCAAACGGAAAACGTTACAAAAAATCGGAATCCACTTGATCTTGCTCACAACCCTGGTCGCTGTGGCCTTTCCCATTTACTATGCATTCGTCATGGCCACACACACGCACCAAGATGCGTATGCGTTTCCACCGATCCTAACCCCCGGCGATCAGCTGATACCTAATATCAAAGAAGCCTGGAATCGAGTCGACATGAGTGTCGTACTCAACAACAGTTTCATCATCGCTGTTCTGGTTTCTATCGGGAAAATTGTGTTCTCGATCCTGGCGGCCTTCGCCTTTACGCACTTCAAGTTCAAAGGTAGTTGGTTCCTCTTCCCGCTCTGTATGGTAACGCAGATGATGCCCTTGCCGGTCAGAGTAATTCCACTGTATCAAACGATGGCCAATCTCGGCTGGCTCAATACCTACCAGGCCCTGACCATCCCTTACCTGGCCAGTACAACGGGTATCATTCTCTTCCGGCAATTTTACATGACAGTGCCTGAAGAACTAGCTGATGCAGCAAGAGTAGACGGAGCCACTCCCATGCAGTATTTGCGCAGCATTTTGGTGCCACTTTCCTGGACCAATATTGCCGCTCTGTTGGTAATCGAGTTTGTCTACATGTGGAATGAGTACCTCTGGCCCAATATTGTTACCACAGCATCTGATATGCGTGTAGCCCAGATGGGACTGCGTATGCTATATACCTCGGAGCGAGGTGCGGCCGAATGGAACATTATCATGGCTGGAACGCTAGTCATTATGTTACCGCCACTCATCGTGCTCATCCTGTTCCGTAAACAGTTCGCTCAGGGAATTGCCATGCAGACAACGAAATAGGCAAGCAAAAACGCCGGTTCAACCATCGTCCAAGAGGTTGACCGGCGCTATTTTTTTATTCAGCAAGGGGTTGTAATCCGATGAATCCTTCTCTGACCACTTCTATTAACTGCGCTGGAATAGCCATAAGAATCAGTTTCTTGTCTCTACCCAGCAAACGAACCTGCAAAGTACCCGCCACGGTAAGCAAATACTCTTCAAGCGGCAAAAGCTCACCATCTTCCAACTGATAGACAACCTCGCCCATCCGTACCAACTCACCCTGGAGAACCACGTCTTGGTTGGCCAAGACCAAACTGGGGACCACGATACTTAGGGTGACGGCAGCTTGCCCTTCCGGCAATCGTTCAAGAACTTGTTCATAGTGGGCAAACACATTATTGTCCAGTATCACAAAGGGTTCTTGCAGCGGATAGTTTCTTTTCAGAGGACCCGCTTCTACCTCCACACGATCCGCGTGGAAAAAAGCAGTGAAGCTCGCTCCTGGCGTCAGCTTCCCATTATACTGTGTCCATCGGCCATCTACGCCCGACAGCAAACTCTCAATTTTGAGGCTCTGCCCTCCGATAGTGATCGTTCCCGCCGTGCTCAGCTCCGTAGTGCTTGAAATATAATCTTCACGACCCGCTTCCACACCACCGAGATAGAGAACGAAGGCGCCATGCACCTCATCCGAGCGAGCTTGTGCGTGCCCGAAGACAAGTAGCATGCACAGGACAACTACTCCCGCAGAAAAGGTTCGTAGTCGCAACCTAATCCTCCTCGTGCTCAATCGTCTCCAACACCCAGTTCAGTTCCGAAATGGCCTTTTCCAAAGCTTCATGGCGATTCTGGTCCGATTGGATGAACAGCTTAAGACCGATTTGCTCCGATTTTAGGACGTTAATTCGGTCACGTATGCGTCCGATTAAGACCGCTTGGTTCATAGAAATCCCCTCTTTCCCCCTAGGAGTACACTTCCATTGTAATTGATTAACAACGCCACTTCAAGTCGCAAGAAGGAATCTTTCTTTCACGAGTCGAAGAGATTGCCGAATCCAACATGGAGGTTATAACAATGACGCTGAAGATTATTACGGATAGTGCTTGCGACTTACCTCAAGAGATCATCGATCAGTACGATATAGATGTCTTGCCCTTCTTGGTTTACATCGACAACCAAGAATATCGAGACGGCATCAATATTACCACTAGACAGGTCTATGATGCCATTCATGCAGGAAAAATACCCACCACAGGGCAAGTTCCCATGGATGCCATAGTCTCTACGTTCAAAAAGTATGCCGAACTCGGCCAAGAGTGCCTCTACTTGAGCTTTTCCTCCAAGTTATCCGGAACGTGCAATACCGTTCGCCTCGTTGCTACAGAAATAAAGAAGACATTCAAGGACTTCAAGGTAACCATAGTAGATACGCTTAGTGGATCCCTCGGCCAAGGTCTCATCGTTCTTGAGGCCGCCCAGATGGCCAAGGCCAAGTTTGATCCTACTCAGATCATCGCAAGGGCCCAAAAACGTTCCTCGAACAACGTGGAACACCTCTTCTCCGTCGATGACCTGGATTACCTCTATCGCGGAGGCCGAGTCAATCGCGCCAGTGCCTTTTTGGGAGGGCTCCTTAAGGTCAAACCAATTCTACACGTTCAAGAAGGGCTCATGATCCCCTTTCAAAAGGTGCGGGGAAAGAAGATTGCCGTGAAACGCATCGTAGAACTAGTCAAGGAGCGTTCCTTCGGTGACTCCGAGCAGATGATCGGTATCACCCATGCCGATGACCCCACCGTCGCCGAGCAGCTCCGCTCTATGCTGCAGGATACCTTGGGTTATCGACATTTCATCGTAAACCTCATTGGAAGCGTCCTGGCCTGCCACATAGGAATAGGCGGTGTAGCTGCCTTTGTTGTCAACACCAAGGCCGACGCCGCTAATCTCGCCATCCCTGGGGAAACAATTTAATATTTGATATTTTACTTTTCATTAACCCTGCGTTATACTAAACATAAAGACAAAATATTAACAAAGGAATGGAGTGTAGGTAGTGGATTACAAGTATTTAGCGGAACCTTATAAAATCAAAATGGTTGAACCAATTGCTGTTACCACAAGGGAACAGCGAGAGGAAGCAATCAAGCGTGCAGGGTGGAATACCTTCCTACTAACCACAGATGACATCTACATCGACTTGCTGACAGATAGCGGCACCAACGCCATGAGTGACAACCAGTGGGCCGGACTTATGCTCGGTGATGAAGCTTATTCGGGTAGCCGCAACTTCAAGCATCTCCAAGAAACCGTACAAGAACTTTATGGGTTCAAGCATGTCGTGCCAACACACCAGGGTCGCGGTGCTGAGAACATCCTCTCCCAAATCATGATTAAACCCGGTGACTACGTTCCCGGCAACATGTACTTCACAACAACCCGTGCCCATCAAGAAATGAATGGCGCAACGTTTAGAGATATTATTATTGACGAGGCCCACGATTCTCAAAACGAGCATCCTTTCAAGGGCAACGTCGACCTCAACAAACTACAGGCACTCATTGACGAGGTCGGAGCCGAGCGCATTCCTTACATCTGCCTAGCCGTGACCGTCAACCTCGCAGGGGGTCAGCCTGTATCCATGGAGAACATGAGGGCTGTCTATGAGATTGCCCAGAAACACAATATCAAAGTCATGATGGATGCAACACGTTGCGTCGAAAATGCTTGCTTCATTAAGCAGCGTGAACCAGGTTATGAGAACAAGACAATCAAAGAAATCGTCCGCGAAATGTATAGCTACGCTGATGGTTGCACCATGAGTGGTAAGAAAGACGGTATCGTAAACATTGGCGGATTCTTAGCCCTCAACGACGACGAGCTCTATCAAAAGGCTACCAGCCTCGTTGTAGTGTACGAAGGCATGCCCTCTTACGGTGGAATGACGGGTCGCGATATGGAAGCATTAGCCCGTGGTCTCCGAGAGTCCGTCGACTACAACTTCATCGCCCATCGCCTAGACCAAGTAAGATACTTAGGTGACAAACTGATCGCAGCTGGAATTCCAGTTGTCAAGCCCATCGGCGGTCACGCTGTATTCCTTGACGCCCGTGAATTCTATCCCCACATCCCTCAAGATGAGTTCCCGGCACAAATGCTGGCAGCACAACTCTACCTTGAGTCTGGTGTGCGCAGTATGGAACGGGGTATCATCTCGGCTGGAAGAGACAAGAACGGTAATCACCACTATCCAAAATTGGAACTAGTGCGTCTGACCATTCCTCGCCGTGTCTACACCTACGCTCACTTAGATGTTGTTGCCGATGCAGTAATACAACTCTACGCCCACAGACACAGCGTTAAAGGCCTTCGTTTTGTGTATGAGCCGCCCGTGCTCCGTTTCTTCACAGCACGTTTCGAGCCTATCGCATAGCACCAACCCGAAACGCCAAATGTCCTGTAACGGCCTTGCCGCTACAGGACATTTCTTATTTGTCAGCTCGTGATGTCAAAAAGTCCAGAAGTTCCGACTTCTCCACCCTGCTTACTCCGCTATGTTCAATGTCAAAACGGGCATCAAACTCGTCTGTGATCCTTTGCATTACCTCAACGATGCGCGGACGACAGAACGTTCCCTGGCACCAACCCATGGAAGCTCTCGTGCGCCTCTTGACTCCGTCAATTGTCTTCACGGGGATCCCTCGCCCGCAAGCGTCGATGATCTCTCCCTCCGTCACTTGCTCGCAGCGGCAGATGACCTTCTCTGGTGCGGAAGGAATATCTAAGAGTGGCTTGATCTCGCGAAGAGGTCGCAATTCCTTGTGCTGAATGATAGGTTTACGGTATGGATCGAAATCCGGGTTCGGTTCAAGAACCAGCCCAGAAGAAACCAAAAGCCCCTCCACCATCTCTGCTATGGCTGGAGACGCTGTCAGACCAGGTGATTGAATCCCTGCTACCTGAATAAAGCCCGGTACCTTTGTTTCTTCAATGAGAAAATCGTCTGTCGAACTGCGGGCACGTATACCGGTAAAACTACGCAAGAACTGCTTCGCATCCAGACCAGGATAGAGATCCTTGCAGGTATCGTAGATTGCAGCCATCCGCTGCACGTCTGTGGACGTATCCTCACGATCCTCCTGTTCGCTGGCATCGGGTCCGATCAGTAGGTTTTCATAGATCGTTGACGTGAGCAGAATACCCTTCCCCTTCTCGGTGGGTAGACCGAAAATCACATGGTTTACTGCTTTCCCGCTACCCCTGGCAAAGAGTAGATACTGACCGCTCCGAGGTAGTATAGAAAAATCATCTAACCCGACCATTTGCGACACGACATCGGCCTGAACCCCTGCCGCATTGATGACATAACGGGTTTGAAAGCTCCCACTCGGGGTCTCAACGACAAAGTTCCCTTTAGAACCCCCTATAGCCTTGACTTCCGACTCTAGTTTGAGCTCTGCACCGTTCATGATGGCGTTTTCTGCCATAGCGATAGCCATTTCATAGGGGGAACATACGCCCGCACCCTCGCAAAGCAAGCCCCATTTGAGATCTGGGGTAAGTTGCGGTTCCATTTCGCGTAGTTCATCTTGGGAAACTATACGTAGATCCGTTAGTCCATTGGCGCGTCCTTGCTCTAAGAGCCTATACAAGGGTGCCGGATCGTCATCGGCTGTCACCACCAGAGAACCCGACTCTTTGAACCCAAAATTGAGTTCTTCGTTGAGCCTCGCAAACGCCTGGCGCCCCGCATAGCACAGTCGCCCCTTCAAGGTGGTATGCGGTTCTGCATATCCACCGTGGACGATTGCACTGTTAGCCTTTGTGGCGCCCATGGCCACATCAATACCCTTTTCTACAATCAGGATGTTCAAGCGATATCGTGACAATTGACGCGCAATGGTCGTACCCACAATTCCAGCACCAATGATGACTACATCATAGTGTTTTTCCACACCATCACCGATCCTTATAGAAAGAGATTTGCGTAAAATCCAAACCGGTCAAACAGCATCAATAGTCCTACCGTGACAAGTAGAGCACCAGAGACAATCTGAATAACCCTCAGGTTGCGCTTGATAAATCCCATCGTGGCCTGGAGTCGATTCCAGAGCAAGGCCGTCAGCAAGAACGGAACTCCCAGACCCAGCGAGAAGGTCAGAAGTAGCGCCATCCCCTGGTACAAGGTGTCTAAGTTAGACGCCAAGATCAACGCCGTTCCCAGAAAAGCACCCAGACAAGGAGTCCAACCAAGAGAAAAAGCAGCTCCAAAAAGTAGGCTTGACCAGAATTTTAAATCCTTTGTCTGCGTTCCGAGACTTCTGTTTCGATTAAACAGGCCAATCTTTAAGACTCCCAGGTAGTTGAGTCCGAACGCAATAACGACTAGACCCCCTAGGCGCTGTAGAAGAACCCGATGTTCGGCAATGAGTCTTCCTAAAGCCGAAGCGGTTGCACCGAGCGCGACAAAGACGATAGTAAAACCTGCAATAAAGCCAAGAGTATTCACGATCAGACGCATGCCGGGCTTACGTTCCCCGCCATCGGTTCCCCCAAGATACAAGAGATAGATAGGGATCATGGGCAAGATACATGGTGATAAGAAGGCCAAGAAGCCTTCAGCAAAAATCAGTCCAAAAAGTGATAACGAGATCTCCGGTGCCATTGACTGTAGCATTATCGGGCTTCCTCAACCATTTGCAGTACCGTCGCTTTTGTGGTTGCTCCCACAACGTATCCAGACATGTACCCTTCTGCATCGACTACGACTGTCGTTGGTAATCCGGGAATGCCAAAGATTTGGCGACCAACAGAACCATAATCAAGCAAGTTTGTCATGGTCAGATTGTTGGACTCCAAGTACTCTGTGCCCTTCTTCGCTGTTTCTTGCCTGCCATCAATTTGATTCAATAG
This sequence comes from Bacillota bacterium, assembly GCA_012837925.1. GTDB lineage: Bacteria > Bacillota > Limnochordia > Darwinibacteriales > Darwinibacteriaceae > UBA5420. Next base: position 4,142 of record DUQE01000149.1, on the reverse strand, counting down.
GAAAAGCACCGCTTCTCCCGATTCTTCAAACTCGGTGTGAAGCTCTTGAAACTCGGGCATCTCGGCTCGACATGGAGGACACCAACTGGCCCAGAAGTTTAGTACGACAATCTGTCCCCGATAATCGCTGAGACGGAATGTCTCACCTGCACTGTTCACAAGGGCAAAGTCAGGAACCAAGACCTTGGATTCCTCGTTAGCCAAAGTAGTGTCACTCCACGCGAACACGGCCAAAACGGCGAGGAGAACTAAGACGATCACATGTAGGTTTCGCATCAGTCAATCACTCCCTTTTTTTTACTATACCCGAGGCGGGTATTCATGGCAAGTATAGAGATTGTGAACACCTTCCCTCGTAGAAAAGGCCTGTCATCCTTGACAAAAAGCCCTATTTCAGGGAAGATCAAGGTAACGGTATAGTATTTCACGACAATGAGGTGGACACTGCGACATGAAGAAAATCTTCTCATTACTCTTTCATAGGGTCACAGTCATAGCCTTGGCACTCTTGGTGCAACTCCTCGCCTTGGTGTTGATGGTAGGCCGCTTCAGTGATTACTTTCCTCAGGTTTATGGTGTCTTCACCGTTTTGAGTGCGGTGATCGTAATTTTCATCGCAACGGGACGTGAGAAATCCGCCTACAAAATCGCCTGGATCATTCCCATCATCCTCTTCCCCATTTTTGGTGCCCTTTTTTATCTAGTATTAGGAAAGCCTAGAACCAATCGGCGCATGAAACGCAAGATGCACCAGCTCAAGGTTCACGGCGAAAGTTCCCTCGCGTCCAGCGCCAGCGTCCTGCATAAGCTCGCGCGTCAAAGCGAACATGCCGGAAACCAAGCACGGTACATTCAAAACTATGCCTCCTATCCGATTTTCGAACATACGGAATCGCACTTTTTCCCCTTAGGTGAATTGGCCTTCGAGACCATGGTGGAGGAACTTTCCAAAGCCAAGCGCTATATCTTCCTGGAATATTTCATTATTGAAGAAGGCATCATGTGGAATCGAATCTTGGACATTTTGACGACCAAGGTAAGCGAAGGTGTCGATGTACGTTTGATCTATGACGACGTGGGCTGTCTCTTTAAGCTCCCCTACAGATATGACCGGAAGCTCGAAGCAATGGGAATAAAGACGGTGCGATTTCACCCTCTGACCCCCATGCTTTCCGCTACACACAACTATCGCGACCATCGTAAGCTGATGATCATCGATGGCCATACAGGGTTTACAGGAGGTATCAATCTCGCCGACGAGTACATCAATGCCTATGAGAAGTTGGGTCACTGGAAAGACTCTGCTTTCTTGGTTAAAGGTGAGCCTGTGTGGTCCTTGACCATGATGTTCCTGGCTATGTGGGAGTACCTTCGAGATGAGTCCGTCGACTTAGACGCTTTTCGTCCCGAAGCCACGCCACAGATTTCAAGTGGCGAAGGATTCATCCAGCCCTTTGGCGATAATCCCCTTGATAGAGAGACGGTGAGTGAGACTGTCTACCTAAACCTGATTACGCGGGCGAGAGACTATGTTTACATCACCACCCCCTACCTGATTCTTGACAACGAAGTGCTCACCGCCCTAACAACAGCGGCCAAGTCAGGAGTGGACGTTCGTATCATTACACCACACATTCCAGACAAGCCCATCGTTCATGCCGTGACGAGGTCCTTTTACCATATCCTTGTAGGCAGCGGCGTTCGCATCTACGAGTACATTCCTGGATTCATGCATTCCAAGACAATTGTGGCTGACGACGAAGTAGCGGTTGTTGGTTCTATTAACCTTGACTATCGCAGTCTCTACTTGGCGTTCGAAAATGGCGTCTGGCTCTACCAAACACCCAGCGTCCTGGAAATCCGCGACGACTTTCTCGAGACACTCCCGGTCTGTGAAGAGATCACGCTTAGAAAATGGGGCAATGTTGGAGCCATACGTAGATTTACATGGTCATTCCTTCGCCTCTTAGCTCCCCTGTTCTAAGAAAAACGGCAGGATATTCGAGGTGCGTGTCGAAATTCCCATGATATGTTATACCATGGAGGGGAGGTACAGCTATGCCGTCATGGCCTTTTGGGAGCATTCGACAACGCGTCTTAGTCCTCTTTGTGGCCATTGTGTTTATCTTCACCCTCCTTGTCATGACTACCAGTGGCGTGCTGATCCGATCCCTCGTGGACGACCTCGTCGATGAACGAGCACTCAATCTAGTTGAAGGCCAAAGCCACATTATCAGTCTGTGGCTTAATGAACGCGTCCTGGAGCTGACGCAACTCGCCAACTCAGACCTCGTGGAGACGCTCGACTGGGACGCAATCGAACCATACCTACAGCGACGTATCCAGCAATCCCATGACTACTTCCTCATCTACTTTGTAGCTACACCAGATGGTCACTACGACACAACCTCCCAGCGAGCAGCTGGCAACATTAGTGATCGCGAATACTTTTCTAGAGTTATGGCTGGAGAAACCGTTGTCTCTGAACCATTAGTCTCGCGTTCTACCGACGAACGGATTATCGTCATGGCCACCCCCATTTGGAACGAAGATCGTTCTGAGGTAAGAGGCCTCTTAGGTCTCTCTGTTGACTTGGTTAAGATGTTGCAGGGAACTGCAGAACTAACCCGGGATAACTCGAGTATGCAGGTGTATTTGGTTGATTCGCAAGGATATTACATTCTCCACCACGATCCAGACCAAATCATGTATGGACGTATCCAGGATATGGTCAGCAATTGGGACAGTGTACCCCAAAAAGACCTCGGCTCCATGACCATGACCCAAGATGGGGTGGGCTACCGGCTTTACTTTCAAAAGCTGGCCGGCATCAGCGACTGGAGTGTGGTTGTGCAGGTACCTACAACCTTCTTTACTCAGCCGGTAAACAGCCTGATTTGGCGATTGATTTTGGTCGCAGCCATCGGCTTCCTGCTTGTACTCTGGTTGGGCTCCTGGTTTGCCTCTACCATTACCGATCCCATTGTTGAACTCAACGACATCTTTCGTCGAGGAGCCCAGGGCGATCTCACAGTCAGGGCTGAAGTGGCCACCACCGACGAGCTCGGTGAGACAAGAGCATCATTTAACCAAATGATGACCACAATCGGAACCATGACCTATTTCGACCCGTTGACGGGACTGCCGAACCGCCAGTATTTTCTGGACTTGCTCGAAAAGAGCCTTTTGGAGAACGGCACGCTAATTTTGGTCCTGATCTCGATTCGTGATCTTTCAGAGATCAAAACCCTGCTTGGTCCAAGGGTCACCGATGGCATCTTAGCCAGTGTCGCTGAGACGTTAAGAACGGTTAGTGATGATGACCTCGTTATGGGGAGAATTGGCGATGCCGAGTTTGGCATGATTATCCCTTCGAACAGTAGCGGGGTTCTTCGAACCATCGATCGACTCGATAACCTCTTGGCTAACCCGATCCGTTTTGAGGCTGATGATATCAATGTCCACATATTTGGTGGAATCAGCATCAGTGAAGGTAAGGATCTCAAGGCCGATGCCTTCTTCCAGCAAGCTCAAACTGCACTTTATGAGGCAGAACACAATACAGGCGACCACTTGAGACTATATAACTCCAATACACATCATGCCATGGTCGATCGTCTGCGGTTCCAGACAGAAATCCGCAGTGCTCTTGATAAAGGACAGTTTACTGCCTTTTATCAACCCATTGTTGACCTTAAAACAAATGTCATCGTGGGTAAAGAGGCACTGATTCGCTGGAAACATCCTGTACGGGGTCTTCTGACTCCAAGTCACTTCTTACCCGTGGCCGAACAAGGGGGCTTCATCGAAGAAATCGGCGAGTACATGTTGCACCTTGTCTGTCTACAGCACCAAAAGTGGCTTTCAGAAGGCCTTGATCTTGGCTGGGTAGCCGTAAACATCTCAGCGAATCAGTTCCGCTCTCCTCAGTTTCCGGCTTTGGTTCAAGGAGTCTTGCGTACATATAATCTACCTGCGAGCATTTTGCGGATTGAGATCACCGAAGACGCCATGTTGTCGCCTACACCAGATGTTCTTCAGAACTTTGAAAAGCTCAGGAAGATGGGCGTCTATCTGGCCATTGATGATTTTGGCACAGCCTACTCTACGTTGGAGTACTTGATCCGCTATCCCGTGGAGAC
>DUQE01000148.1 GCA_012837925.1 Bacillota bacterium | reverse complement strand
CGTAAAGTGCATCGTAGGCGTTTCTATCGCGGTTTCAGCAGCAAGGCCACAGCCACTTGGACCCAAAAAGATACATAGGATTAACACTACTAACATATCAATACCCCTATTCTTACTAGGATTTAGCCCACAAATGTGTAATACTTACATTGGGAAAGGATGAGTTCATTGCTCAAAGAATTGAACCAGGGAACCTGGAGTCGGCCAACTGACAAGTCTGCCGTTTATTTGGAAATCGCCCCTGGCGAACAATGGGGAATTCGAGTGACGCTGATCGATGACTACGCCAAGGTGGAGGCCGTCGATGGCCCAAAAGGCGTCTGGTACAAAGCGTCGGATCGTTTTTCTACAACTCTCCGCCCACCCACGCTTTTGCAGCGCTTATCAGGCATTACTCTTGAAGATAAGATCATGGCCGAAGTGAAGAAAAAGCGTCTCGTTGCCCAAGAAGAAAACGCACGCCTGAGGGAGGAGTGTTAGAGTTCTTGACCCCTTTGAGAAATGTACCCATTTATGATTGGGGAGGTTGGGAGGATCTAGTTTGAGATTTCTGATTGTTGGTGACACGGTTGATCCACAATTATATGACCATTTCCGACGCGACCGCTTTCCTGATTCCATCGATGCAATTCTCTCAGCAGGCGATCTGCCTACGTGGTACCTATCTTACCTTACGTCGGTATTTAATGCACCCCTCTATTATGTGAGGGGTAATCATGATGACATTAATGATAGCGATCCCCCAGAGGGCGCTCGCAATATTCATGGCAAAGTAATCAATCTAAATGGCCTCACCATGATTGGCTTCGAAGGTGCTATGTTCCACAACCACCAATCAGCCATACAGTATACGGAGCGACAGATGAGGGCGATTTGGAGACGCATGGCGTGGAGATTCTTGCTGGGCCGCAAGATCGACATTGTCCTTACACACGCGCCTCCCTTTGGCGTGCATGATGCGGAAGACCAATGCCATAAGGGGTTCTTAACATTCTCCAGGATCATTCATAAATACAAGCCCCGCTACTTCATCCATGGACACACCCATCTAGCCTATGGAGTCAAGCAGAACCGAATCGACATTGTCAACGACACTACTGTGATTAACGGCTATGGATTCCATATCCTGGAGATCGACGTCCAAGACTGAGGTGACACAGATGGTAGAAGTATTGTCTCTGTTACAGTCCATGTATCCCAAAGCTGTAACCGCACTAAACCATGAAAACCCCTTCGAACTACTCGTAGCCACGATCTTGTCGGCTCAGTGTACGGACGAGCGGGTGAACATTATTACCCGGAACCTTTTTCCGGCCTTCCCCACTGCTCAGGATTTGGCTCAAGCATCGTATGATAATGTAGCCGAGTTAGTAAAAAGTGCAGGTCTATGGCAAACCAAGACAGCCAACCTAATCAAGACGGCACAGATCCTAGTGGAAAAACACGACGGTCAAGTACCCCGAACACGCGAAGAACTTGAAGCCCTTCCTGGTGTGGGGCGCAAGACGGCAAACGTCGTCATGGCCAACGCCTTTCAGATACCCACTATTGCAGTGGACACCCATGTGTTTCGGGTAGCCAACCGTATCGGACTCGCGCAGGCATCCACTCCTTACCAAACGGAGTTGCAGCTCATGGAGGCCATACCAAAACACTTGTGGATCGACGCACACCACTGGTTGATCCTCCACGGTCGAGCTCTCTGCAAAGCCCGTAAGCCCCTTTGTGATCAATGTCCATTGGCCCAACATTGTTCGTATGCAAAATCCAACGCAGTATAAACAGTACCCCTGAGAGTGGTTGGACCACCCGCAGGGGTATTCTTTTGCGCCAAGTATACTTACATGCCGCCAAATAAGGTGGCTGCTGTAACCTCAGAGAGATTGAGCAGAATATTGACCGGCAGAAGGTCAAACACCACAGTGGCCACAGCCAGGATCACAACCGGCAGTAACATCCCATAACCTGGCTCTTTAATGGCAGAAAAGTCATTTTCTTCTTTCTTAAAGAAGGCATTAATGATAATCGGCAAATAGTAAACGGCATTCAAAAGGCTGGAGATCAGCAGGACGATTGCACAGAAGGGGCGGTTCACCTCGAGGGCACCAAGTCCTAGATACCACTTACTCAAAAAGCCATTGAAAGGTGGAATACCGATCATGGACAGCGAAGCCATGGTGAAACAGGTCATAGAAATCGGCAACCTTTTCCCAATGCCCTTAAAGTCCTCAATCTCGGTCTTTCCTGTCAGCAAGATCAACGTTCCAGATATCAGGAACAGACAAGACTTCATGATCGCGTGGGTGAAGATGTGGAATATGTCACCCACAAGAGCTTGTTCGCTCAGGAGTGCCATGCCCAAGAGCACATAACCCATTTGGGCCACACTTGAATAAGCGAGTCTCCTCTTGAGATTCGTCTGCATGATCGCAAAGACAGAACCTAGAAGGATGGTCAGGACCGCACCAGCGAGAAGTACGTTGATCCAACCCACGTCACGGAGAAACTTGAATTCGTAGACGTTAAAGATCACACGTAACAAACCAAAGGCACCAATCTTCAACATCACTCCAGAAAGCAGGGCGCTTGAAGGCGAAGGTGCCACAGGATGGGCTTCTGGAAGCCAGACATGCAAGGGGAACATTCCCGCCTTGACACCGAATCCAATTAAGAACCCAATAAAGGACAGCAAAGACAGAGTCGTACCGGAGGAGAGAAAACCACCTTCCGTGAAGGACACGGAACCAGTTATCGTATAAACGCCCAAGATTCCAAAGAGCAGGGCCAAACCGCCGCCAATGGTCATGATGAGATAGAGGAAACCTGCTTTCATGGCCTTGGCATGACCCTCTTGAATCACCAGGACATAAGAGGCAAAACTCATCATCTCAAAGAACAAGAAGAGCGTAAGTAGATCGCCTGCAAGCAGTGTACCCAAGGTCGCCCCGAAGGTGACGAGCGTAAAGGTGTGATAGCGTTTGACATTGTGCATAGGTTTTACATAGTCAAAGGAATAGATGGTGACCAGTAGCCAGATGCTACACGCAATCGTGACCAAGACTGCACTGAGCCAGTCTATACGAAAGGAAATCCCAAAGGGATGCAGGACTTCTGAATACTCTAAGAGCACAACACCTGTGTCTTTGAGGTAGGTGTACAAAAACAAACCCAACACTCCTGTGAGTGCGGTAACGGCCAAAACAAACCCATTTCTGAAGCGTTCGCTCATGTTTACTGCATAAACCACTAGTCCACCGATGATTGGAATAAAGATGATGAGAAACGGAAGCATGTGCCCACTCCTTGTTCTTAGAACTTCCTTTCTCCTATTCGCCTCTGTACCGGAATTTCCTTCAGGGTTTATGCTCCGTAAGGATTTGGCTGATCTGTCGTTACCTGGCTATCAACGACGTCCGTATAAATGTACACAAGGCTTCCCTCATCAACCTTTGCTCCAGGAGCCGGAACTTGACCGATAATCCTCGTTCCCGGGCCCACGACCTCTACCCCAAACCTCGATTGTTG
>DUQE01000147.1 GCA_012837925.1 Bacillota bacterium | reverse complement strand
TGTCTTCCTTCACATACCCAAAAATGAATCTAAGGTTCCGCTTGGCGATTTCGGTCTGTGCCTCCTGCCAGAGACGAAACATGTGCCGCGGGAGTCCCTTCTGCGTCAGCGGATTGGAGCGCCAATCAAAGATCAAACCACCCTTCACCGTCTCGCCTGCTAGTCTGACAGAGACAGGACCTACACCCATGATCCCGAGAATATCGCCTTGTTCCTCATCCTCCGCCACCAAGAGAATCGGATCCTCAAACTTTTTTGCGCGAATAAAATAGTCCTTGCGTTCGCTGACAAGCTTAATCTGTTCTCCTTGAGGCGTCATTTGCTCGATAGCAATCAACTTTTCGTTGTCCTCCGCTTTGGCTGCCCGAACGTACACCTTTGTCACCCTCTCTCTGATGTGCTAAACAGCTTTCGTCCCGTGGTTACATGTGTTATTATTTAATTGTTTATAAGGTCCAAATATGGATTCTTAATGCATTGGAGGCAAGCATTATGAGAGTTCTGGTAACTACACCAAGCACACCAACGAGTCTTTTTCTTGTTCGTCGGCTCCACCAGATGGGCTACAGGGTAACGACCATTGATTCACACGTTCCCAGCTTTGCCTCGTATTCGAACGCAGTCAGTAAGAGAATTTTAGCTCCTTCCCTGCGATATGAACCTCATGGCTTTGCCAAAGCGGTCCTTGATGAACTGAAACAGGAACAGTACGACTTCTACTTGCCTGTTTTAGAGTGCGGGTTCTTAATGTCCTATTATCGTGATGTTGTTCGCCAATACACCAAGATGGTTACGATGCCCTTCGAGGACATTACCCATGCTCACAATAAGGATGCCATGCTCGACTACGCACGTCGGGCCAACGTCAGAGTCCCTCGTACGCTGGCACCTGATTCGTTGGACAGTGCCCATGACATGCTTACGAGTTTGGATTCACCCATCGTCATTAAACCACGTGTAGCATGCAACGCTCACGGGCAGAGAATTGTGCTTGATCCGAAAAGAGCGATAGCCGAATACGATCAGGTCGTCAAGGAGTATGGATTGCAGGACCACCTTCCCATTATTCAGCAGCATATAAAGGGCACTCTGATCTCTACTGTAAACTTGGCCGTTGAAGGCGAAGTAAAGGGAAACGTAGTGTTTCGAGCTCTGAGGACCGTCCCCGCGTCTGGAGGGACAAGTTCTTACAGAGAGACAGTCTCTGCCCCAGAGGCCGAACTTTTTGACGCTAGGCTGATCGAACATTTCCGGTGGACGGGATTCATTAGCTTTGACTATATGGAAGACGCCGCAACGGGATTGCTCTATCTTATCGACTGCAATCCCCGGATCGCTCCCGGCGTCATCTTGGCTTACCATGCCGGTGTCGATTTAGTGGCTGCTTTTACTGAAGTGATACATGGACGGGAGATTGCGCGCCTACCCCAGCAGGCCAATGGTGTGCGCTGTAAGTTGCAGTTTCTCGATCTAGGCTGGTTATTGTATAACTTGATAGACAAGGAACTGACCGGTCGCGAAAAGTTTCAATGCTTTAAGACCTGGATTAAACGCGAAAAGTCGTATAACGATATAGAGGACATTCGAGACATGCGACCTTGGTTCGCATTGTACGCCTACCTACTTCGCAACATCAGAAAGTTATTAGGTTCCGACGGAGGCGAGATTTTCCTGGAGCATAGTCTTTTTGATGAGGAGACCTTCCAGAGCGGATTGGGTGAGTCTGCTGCTACCCTGTTCTAAAAAGCGCTGTTCGACAAGAGTGTTCGCATCGTTTGAGTCGATTTAGTCGCGTTTTCTTGTCAAAGGCCCGCGATTTTCTCCAGAACATCATAGGATTGCGCACTAAGGTGCCCCTTTATCGATTGCAGCAAGCACTCCATGCTAGCTCCCTCTTCCTATCCATACGCCTCCAGCCGCTCTGCGAGCGTGCCTGTATGTAGTTCAAAAAGGTGATTATCAAAATCATAAAAGTACAAGGATCGTCCTTCGCCTTTGATCCTAGGCCTCGGAGGCAGGAGTTCAAGTCCTAACGCTATAATCCGTGACCTATAGGTCTCGAAGTCTTCTTCCCTGATCTTGAAGGCAACATGACGATATGAGCGTCTGATTTCTGGCAGGCCTTCCATGATAGCAATCCACAAATCGCCAATCAGAAAGAACTTCTCCCTGGCTGTAGAGAAGGTACGTTCCCCACTGGCATATACTTCGCGGGCCTCAAAGACTGACTCCAAGAACATCGAGGCGCGTTCCAAGTCTTCTACAATGAAAGTGAGATGACTAATACCTTCTATCAATGGCCAACACCCCTTTTCAATGCTCCTGAAGAGTGAGTATGCTCAGTCTCTTTCAAACGGGAATATTTCTGCGGTCCCTTCCAGAAAGTTCACGCTGTAACCCATTCCATCTTTATGGAAGAATCCGTCGATGAGCTCAATCTCCACATAGCACATATCCTTGTCATTCTCATCATTGTGGGGGAAGTACCACGGCTCAAACACGGTGATCAATGTCTTCCTGATCTGCTGGTTTTCCGGTCTAAGGGGGTGCCCAATGTTACGACCCTTTCCCGTAAAACGATGAAACTGGTTGGTCAGTGCTACATGACTGCTGCCCTCGAGATCTTGGACTTTTTGGGTCTTGGCATGCGTAACTACAAAGAATGATCCATCCAGATAAAATGTGTCGACAAATCGAACCGATGGCTTGTCTTTCTGTGCGGTCGCTAAGGCAAACACGCAGTCTTTACCAAACAGCTCGTTCATGACTTCCAGTGCCTTCTCATATCCGTCCATAAGCGTTTCAGCCTCCATTATTAGTTTCTAAGTAACCACCATACATCCTGACCCGTAAATCCACAGCTTCTATAAAGTCTTTCTGGATTCGTGACGTTATCTACCTCTCCTGAGACGGTTGTGAAATCTGCTCTAGCTTTTAACCTGTGAAGTAGCTCCAGTACAAGGACCTTCCCTAACCCCTTCCCTTGATACTCGGGAAGAACCTGAATCCACTCCAAAGAGCCTTCAGGAACGTTTCGATCGATCTCAGCAATCCCAAGTGCAGCAGGAGCATTGCGCTGCTTGTCCATAATCCAGATCCATAGACTCGGATCAAAGACTGGGTTTGTGCTCCAACTCTTCACCTCCTGTGGAGATGGATGGATGTCCTCGTAGCATCGCCCGATAAGGTCGGAGATTGCGTCGCATTCTCGTTGGGGATCGGCTTCTCTGATGTAGAAGTCACTGGACAGGCTGTGGGAGGAGATGTTCTTATGAACATGCCTAATGCGGAAGAAGGGCTTTACCAGTTTGAAGTCTCGAGGATCAAGTTGTTGAAAATGATCATCGTGGACGATCAGAAAACGAGACCGTTCTGTAATCTGCCGCAATGAATTGCCAAGGTCTCGTCTCCGATTCCAATAAACATGCAAACCCTCCTGATCCCATGCTCTGAGTTCGTCCATCTCTCCTTCTGCGTTCCATTCGATACACGTCTGAAAAGTAGGCAACCTACCTATAGTTTTCCAGAGGGCGTTTGGAAGAACCGCGCAGGGGTCTTGTACATATACGTCCCTTAACGCGGCTCCAAAGTCCTTCAAATTGCTCATGTGACCACTCCTTGGTTTACAGACATGGTTCTTTCGGTGTTCCTGACAATGTCCTGTAAACTGTTTTGATAATAGGGTAATAGGTCATCGGCCTGTTCTAGTTCGACCCATTGGATCGCGCCAATTTCTTCAGGCCTTGATAGGTAGCAGCTACCACCCGTGATCACCGCTCGAAACGTGAAAAAACAGGCATGTTCATTGAATTTCGACTCGAGAATGTCCTCTTGGTTTCCTTCGTTATGGGCGGTTACCGTCACTACAGCATCATAGTCCCGAGAACGACGCACAACGAACCGTACATACCGTCGGCAGATGTACTACTTCGACTCCTTCCCGCCTCTGTACGCTACAGCATCAAGCTGGAAGTGCAGGCCTTCCTGCCCACCCCGATGAGCAAACTCAGTTTGAATAGACTTTCTCGCTGGATATTGACCATTAAACCGTTCTTTGATCACCTTTTCCATGACGGGGATGTTCCAAATGTCCCGAAATAAACAATCCATTTGTACGACCGATTCTAGTGTCAAGCCAATTGCCCCAAGGCGCGCTTCAAGGTGATCGAAGGCCCCGATAATCTGGTTCTCAATGGACTGCCCGATGTTTCCAACACAGTAACTCAAGAACACAAACGGGCCAGCTTCAACAATCCCAGCGTGAGCCCAATCCTCGTTGATGTCACTTCGCATAATACGTCCCACACAATTCCCCCTATACCTGACCCTGTTCTCGGTGACTCGCAATCAATACGTCGTAGGCGTCCAAACAAGACTTGACCGACTGATCGATTACCGCCAATACCTCCCAAAAATCCAAAAACTCCAGTACTTCCCTGTCCACTTCATCCTTGCGCTCAAAATCGCGATGGAGTGCTGCAATCAGCTGCGGAAAATGCCCAGGATCAATTTCGTCCATGTGCGGCGCTAATGGTCGTAGGGTTTCAAGCTGCAGGGAGTGATAATCGATGATTTGTCCGTTCAGCCTCCAAAAGTCTCTGTAGTTCTTTCCAAGGGCTTCCTCCCTTTCTTCTGGAGGCAACCCTTTCACTTTCTTGTAATAGATCTCTTTCTTCCAGATATCGTCACTGATGAG
>DUQE01000146.1 GCA_012837925.1 Bacillota bacterium | reverse complement strand
TTCCCATTCCGAACACAGCAGTTAAGCCCTTCAGCGGCGATGGTACTGCCACATCTCGTGGTGGGAGAGTAGCTCGTCGCCAAGATTAAGTTTATTGGTTGCAGTGGCTCACATGTACGAGCCACTGTAGACCAAGAGAATTTGCTCTTATGCGATGCTGTGACGTTCCGGTGTTGCATTGGAGACTCGCTCCTCGGTAGCTCAATGGCAGAGCATTCGGCTGTTAACCGAAGGGTTGTTGGTTCGAGTCCAACCCGGGGAGCCATTTTTTTGGACACCAGCAGGGTGTCTTTTTTTGTGTTTAACGAGGAAAAACCACCTTAGTCAAGGTGGTTTGTGTACTTTTGGAGATATCGTTTCCTTTGAATCCTGTCATATTCTACTTGTGGGTCGATTTCGGTGGCCGTCTCTCTCTCCAAGTGATTACCTCTAAAGACGCTGTGGTGGTCGAAGCACCTCGAGTCTGTGAGTGCTGCACGAAGACTGCTCGGAAGGTCATGGGCTACTCCGAGGTTCTGTGGGTGAAGCACCCAGTTGATGTCCTTCCATTCTAAAATCCCTTCATCAGTCCTCTTTGGTGTAGCATACAAACAGTCTTCCGACACATATCCAATATAAAGGTATAGTCCCCCAAAACCACTACCGTCGTCCCTTGACCACGTCTTCAAACCTTTGAAGTGGAGGTCTACACTTGAGATACCGGTCTCTTCGCGAATTTCCCTAATCATCGATCCTCTCGGAGATTCGTTGGGTTCTAGCTTTCCACCTACACCGTTCCAGCACCCCATCCACCCAGGATAGTCTCGATTGAGGAGTAGAATCTTGCTGTCCATAATGATATAGCATAGATTGTACTTCAGCATTTCCCTTCTATCTCCTCAATCTAAGAGTGAAAGCAAGTCTTGGGGCCGATCGGTGATAATGCCCTGGACACCGGCTTTGATGAATCGTCTGAACTGTGACTTCTCATTCACCGTCCAGACATATAGGTCCAGTCCTCGCTCAGAAGCTAGTTTAGCCAGTTCGGATGTGTAGGAAGTATGACGAACAGCTATGCCGTCTGCACCCACATAATCAGCAGTATTTGCCATCCAGCTGGCAGCCCTTTTAGGTTCCGAATTGTGTTCTGGTGTCCGTACCAGAAACACGGTGGGGATTTCGGGTGCTCTTTCCTTTACCTTTTGAATTTGCTGGAAGTCAAAGGACTGGATAATCACTTGGTCAGCCATGCCCAGTTCTTGAACCAACTCTGCCGTACGAACCTCAGTCCGCTTCCCCTTGAGTTCGATCAACAAGGTGGCTTTGTTTCTCACAGTCTCCATCACTTCTCGTAAAGTAGGGATGCGCTCGTTCTCGAACGAACTTTCAAACCAAGAACCTGCATCGAGTGCCTTGATTTCAGCTAGGGTAAGGCGGTTAACGGCTCCTTGTCCGTTGGTTGTGCGGTCGATGGTATCATCATGAATGACGACGAGTTCGCCATCGGAGGACCTGTGCACGTCTACTTCCACCACGTCTACCCCGAGACGCAATGCAGCGTTAACAGCTGCCATGGTATTTTCGGGGGCTAACGATGATGCTCCGCGATGTGCAATCACTAAAGGAGAACCATCGCTTTGTGTCGTCGTAAGAAGTAAGGCCAACATTAGGATAGATAAAATAAACCACCTTGTGGTGCTCATAAAACACGTCCCTCTATATGTGATTTGTCCTGTAAGAGTTCGCATTAGAATACCCTTTTTCCTGTTAGGAACAGATAGATTCAAAGGAAGCCTGGCGAAAGTGTCGAATTCGTTGGCAAACGTCTTAAAAGAGGAGATGGATTGGGTGAAGAAGACCAATGCAGCTAGAATTTTGGACAGTCTTGGGATCAAGTACGAAATCTTAGAGTACACGGTCAATGAAGAAGACCTTAGTGCAGAGCACGTAGCTTCAGAGCTGGGGCTGCCTCTTGGGCAAGTGTTCAAGACCATGGTCTTGCGCGGGGACAAGGGAGGAGTCTTCGTTTGCTGTGTTCCTGGAAGTGGCGAACTTGATCTAAAGGGAGTTGCACGATTGACGGGTAACAAAAAAGTGGACCTTGTTCCAATGAAAGAGATTCTTGGGCTCACTGGGTATGTACGTGGAGGTTGCTCGCCCCTGGGCATGAAGAAGCATTATCCCACGTTCGTTGATTCAAGTGCCCTTGAGTATGACAGCATCGTTGTGAGCGCAGGAGTTCGAGGCGCACAACTCAAACTCGCTCCGACAGATCTCGTCACAGCCTCAAGAGCCACAGTAGGAGAACTGACCTTATGATAGACTATCACATTCACATAGAGCGGGGACCATACAACCTAGAATGGTTGAAGCGTTTCTGGTTCCAAGCCGAATCTCGAGGCATAACGGAAATTGGGGTCACTGAGCATACCCATCACTTCTATGAGTTCAGGACCGTTTACGAGCATTTGCTGCAGACTACGGAGCCCGACGCTGATACGTCGTCTTGGCTTGGGGACTACTTTCAGCACTCGATCGAGGAATATCTTGAGCTGCTCGAAGCAGGGAAGAAGGCTGGCATTCCCCTGAAAGCGGGGTTGGAAGCAGATTACGTTCCGGGCAAGGAGAGGGAAATCGAGGCGTTGCTTGATGAATACCGGTTTGACTTTGTCCTGGGGTCTGTGCATTTCTTGGACTCTTGGTCTTTTGACATCAAACCCACCATGGGTTGGCCAGGAAAAGACGTAGATAAGGTCTATCTGGCCTATATCGATCGAGTGAAGAGCATGGCACAGTCGGGTCTTTTTGATGTTCTAGCGCATCTTGATGTTATAAAGGTGTTCGGTCATAAGGCGCAAGCAGACTTGGGTGGCGAATGGACAGAAGTCCTACAATTGATTGCCCAAAGTGATCTGGTCATTGAGGTAAGCACCGCCGGTATGCGCAAGCTTGTTGGCGAGATCTATCCCCACCCTAGCCTAATTAAAGGTGCAGCAAGGCTTGGCATTCCCATTACCTTTGCGTCGGATGCTCACAATCCTGAAGATGTGGGCGACCGCTGGAAAGAAGCTGTGAATGTAGCTAGGTCTTTGGGTCATAGCCGCTACTGCACGTTTACGGAGCGAAGGCGGACAGAGCATCCGTTGCCCTCATTTGATTCTACGGCGCTGTAGTAGGGCTGTAGCGCGTTCCAAAGCCGGTTTGAACCCTCCTGCATTGAGGACATAGACAACGGTAGACAGCACAAGGGTGAAACCCAGGACTCCGAGAATACTGCGTCTTGCTATGCCACTTTGCTCACGACCAGCTGCTTCGGCTACTGGGCCGTAGAAGTAGTGATCGACGACTTCGGCAAAGAGGTTGATCCCTTTTTCGGCTGCAGGACGACTGTTTGTGTGTGCTCCAGCCTCAAGGAGAAGGCTGAGGGGACTTAAGTCCTGGTTGTAGTTTCCTCGTCCATAGAATATACCTTTTACCAGTCCAGGGTACAGCTCATCGGCAATGGCTTTGAGAGACTGTGCATACTTGCGGTTTACTCCGAGGTTTTGGTTTTGCCTCCCAACTACAAAATGCACCTGCGTCATCCATTCGTCCTCCAACTCAATTGCATACGCCGATCGCGGGGCTGCATCGCGATGCACGTCGAAAATGGCATCGGGACTTCCCGAAAGGAGTTCCAAAACCGTCTCTCTAGAACGGCGATAGGCACCTCGATCATGGGGAAGATGAAGTTTCTCTGAGTAATCTACCTCAATACCCCGCTCGCGCAGACTATCAGCAAAGGCTTTTCCTACTTTGTGAATTCCGCCTTTGCCATAAATGCTATCGGTGCCGTCGGTAGGCACGTAGCTCTCTGCATTGTGCGTGTGGTAGATAGCGATTTTACCTCTTGCTCCTTGCTCGGCTGCTTCAATAACGGAAAGACCGAGTTCTTCGCGCAGAGTGCTCCAAGGGAAAACCTCCGGCTTAACTTCTTCGACCAGCCTAGTTCGTGCCAGTCTAGCCTCCTCATCGACTTCTACGACTTCAAAGAGCAGGTTATCTGTCGTCAAATACTCATCTTGAAGGTAAATCTTGCGGCCGGTCTCCAAAAGGATTTTTCCATCGGGGTCAACCATCGTGTAATACTGGCCCGTGGGGAGATACTCACCCCAAATCTCGTCATTGGCGAAGACGGGGCTCGCGACAAGCAGGACTAGAAGGAGAATCACGATTCTATTCCTCATGCTGATCGCCACCTAGATGCATTTTCTCTCGTACCTCTCCGATGATCTCTGCAATAATTACGGCCAAGAAGGCGCTGATCACCATACTAGAGAAGAGACCGCCGCCACCTAGTGTTATGGGTTGTGCGATTTTTGCGAACCACAGCTGTACAACATTGGCCAGATCGACAAGAATGACACCGAGTAGTCCAGCAATAAAGGCACTTCGTCTCGAACGACTGAGAAGATTGGAGAGAATGCCAGCAAAGATCCCTCCGCTGAACACAGGATCCAACACACCTGGTTGTATGGGCAGAAGTTTGTCAGAGAGGAAAATCATAAGTGCAGTTAGTATGCTGATGAACACTGCTCTCTTTTGCTCGACTCGGGAGGTTGTGAAGAGCAGGTAGAACACGACTCCAATGGGAATCAATCCACCCAAATTTACCCGCAGGGTTGGGCTGACAGAGAGCGTAGGCAAAAAGTGCCCACCAATCATGAGCAGTAGAATTAGGATCGCAGTCGCATCGGTCAAGCGCATGTTGTCAAGGACTCGCTCTCCTAGACCGAGGAAGATGAAGATGGTGATAAATGTCAGCAGTGTGACACTAAAGGGAACGGACGGCACGATCGCATCTCCTTGTTTTCGTACTCGTTGTTCCATTAGTGTAATAGAAAAAGGCCCCTTTTATCCAGGGACCTCTTTTTGTGTTTGTGGACTCTATGACTCATCATTATAGAGGGGCCATTTAAGCAACCCAGAAACCGTCGTGGCACGAATCAAAATGGCCACAACTGGTCCGATAAGGATGCCCATGACACCGAAGAAGACAACGCCTCCATAAATGGCTAGAATCATAATCAGTGGATGCAACCCTACCGAATCACCCATGATCTTGGGCTCTGCAAAGTTATGAAAGGCAAAAATGATGAAGTAGAGGATGGTCAGATAGACCGCTCGATCAATATCAGCAGCAATGACGCTCATGGCTACCCACGGGGTGAAAACGATTCCCGGGCCTACGATCGGTATTTGGTCTAGTACGCCAATGACGATGGCTAACAATATCCAATACCGTACATCAATGAGGAAAAGACCAACACCGGCGATCATAGTGGAAACCAACAGCATGACGACGCGACCCTTTATGTACCCAAGCAGATCTACGGTCACAGCTTCTCGAAACTTCCCGGCACGATCTCGAGCCCGTGGCGGAACAAATTGCATAAACACGTCGATGATGCGATCCTTGTCCCTAGCTATGAAGTACGTCGTAACGAGACTAATGACACTTACCAAGATAAAGGATGGAAGACCAGAGAATGTTGCCAGGACGCGGCTGATAAGATCTTTGGTTCCTTCCTCGAGTGTAAAGAGATACTCCTGCACGCTGAGCTGAATGTTCAGACTGACGACCGCCGGAAGGTTCTCGTTGAGTAGTTCCACTTGTTGTAGGAAATCTGTGGTCAAATTGGTAATAGTTTCCCGATATTCGGGCAATAATGAAGCTAGCTCCATTAATTCACCAATGATCTGACTGATGATCATAAACACGCCATAGGCCGCTAGGGCACCTGCTGTAATCAGGGTGGCAAAGACAGCAATACCCCTGGGCAACCTCACGCGTTTCTCCAGGAGAGAAATGATGGGTTCTAGAACAATAGAGAACGCGACACCAATAATAAAAGGCAAAAGGGTAGTGGCCAGCTGTCTGGAGAAGAAGACCAAAACGATCACAAGTAGAACAACTGCGATTACTCGTCGAGGGGTCAAAAGTTCTCGTAAGAAGTTCACCGGCAAACCTCCTTTCGCTTACTTTTTTAGTATATAATGTCTGGAGGGCATTTGCAATGATCGGTCTCTAGGGTGCTAAAAATTGACACTGCAACATTTTATTAGTATAATTACATGACAATCATTCTTAGAAAGAGGTCTGTAAATGATTGAACAACCACGTCAGAAGAAGGAGAATGTAGTAAACTTCAGCTATCTGACCGTAGCTGTCCTGCTACTTTTCCAGATTTCCATGATTGGCGGGTTTACCAATAGTGCAGCTCAACAGGGGGACATGCCTAGCATGGTCTCTCAAGATATAGTCTCCAATGAAGCCTCTTCGGAGCTAATCGAGACATCTCCTGCCCAATATAAGTCTGTAACCGTGTATCAAGTTGAACCGGGAGACAGTTTGTATTGGATAGCTTCCACTTATGGTATTACTGTAGAGGAGTTGCAGCGACTCAATGATCTAGAATCCGATGTGATCAGGGTCGGTCAGCGTCTGGTAGTACCGTTGGACCTCATCAAGTACTATCCTGCGGGAGTCAAGATGAGTGCGCAAGAAGTTGAGTGGCTGGCACAGATGATTCATGCCGAAGCTAGAGGTGAACCGTACATTGGGCAGGTTGCAGTTGGAGCTGTAATTATCAACAGGATGCTGAGTCCGCAGTTCCCCAACACCCTGCGAGGCGTATTGTTTCAACGCAATGCGTTTCAACCCATTCAGAACGGCAGTTTTTACATGACGCCTAACGAGAGCGCTCGCAAGGCCGCTTTAGAAGCGCTGAATGGTCATGATCCGACTGGAGGAGCACTGTTCTTCTTTAACCCTCGTCAATCGTCGGATCGATTCATGCACAGCCGTCCTACCAAAGTCACAATTGGTAGCCATCGTTTTACAAATTAAGAGGTGCCTCGCGGCACCTCTTTTTTTAGGAAACGATATCGGCTGTATCTCTGGCAATGACAAGCTCTTCATCGGTGGGAATCACGAAGACCTTCACTTTCGAATCGGGTGTGGAGATTTCG
>DUQE01000145.1 GCA_012837925.1 Bacillota bacterium | reverse complement strand
GAGGTAATCCCAGTGATATCGCTCCGAAAGCGTTTTGGCCTGGAGGCTCAAGATAACACGCAGGATACTCGCATCATCATGCTGGAAGTAAATGGAAGCATGGTCGGTTTCATCGTAGATTCAGTCACCGAAACGCTGCGTCTTTCTGAAGACGCCATTGAGCCACCGCCAAGCAACATCGCTGGTCTGAAAGCCGATTATCTGGCGGGCGTTGGCAAACTTGAGAATCGCTTGCTTATTCTTCTAGAAGTGGACAAGATCCTAACCAGTGACGAACACATTCAGCTGCAGGCTATCTCTGAACAGGATTTATCCGAGGCTGAATAGCGGATTTTGCTCAAGATTAGGCAAATTATGCCGATGTATAAGAAAAGGGATATTCTTACTTAGCATTATAGACTGGCTGAAGAGGAGGTGGATGTATTGCATGATATATTGTCACAAGAAGAAATCGATTTGCTAATACGGGCAGCCTCCGAACCCGATCTCGAGCTTGAGGCAACTGTGGTTGAAGAAGACCCTGTGTATGACTTTAGCCGACCGAATAAGTTTTCTAAGGAGCATATCAGGGCTTTACAGCGTATCCACGAACAGTTCTGTCGAACCTATTCGGGTTACATGTCAGCTAAGTTGCGCAACAAAATGGAAGTCCGCGTGCACTCCATTGAGCAGATTCTCTTTGGAGATTTTGTGCGTTCAGTCCCGAATCCATCGGTCCTCAGTGTATTTCGTGCCCTTCCCTTAGAGGGTTATGTTGTCATGCAATTAACTCCTGATATCGCATTCTTACTGCATGACCGTTTGTGTGGCGGTGATGGAATACCCATCGGACGTGCCCGTGGTCTTACAGATATCGAAACTGCTGTTTTGAAGCGTCAAGTCTTGAGCGTCTTTTCTTCGCTCTTAGCGGATGCTTGGCAGGAAGTCTCACCTCTGAGGTTCGAGTTGGAGTACATGGAGAGCAATCCGCAGTTTCTGCAAGTTGCTTCCGAACGTGATGCTGTGGCCCTGGTAACTATGCGTTTTTCGCTCAACGATACAAGTGACATGATCAGCATTTGTCTTCCACACCGTACTTTAGAGCCGATTATGAAGAATTTGACTCACATTCGAATGTTCGAGTCACTGCAACAACCTGATCCACAGCGTGTTGAACTTCTGAAAGAAAAGGTGCGTTCAGCTATTGTCCCTGTTGAGGTAGAACTAGGCAAGACCGTCGTGACTGTGCGGGACCTGCTAGAACTAGCTCCGGGCGATGTGATTCCCCTTAATACCAAGAAGAACGAAACGTTGGATATTAAGGTTGGATCCATGACAAAGTTCAAAGGCACACCGGGTCGTTTAGGATCACGTCTGGGCGTGGTCGTCACCAACGTGTGTGATCCAGACGACGATGATGATGACGATGAAGGAGGGCTAGTCGATGAGTGATGGTGTAATGACTCAAGAAGAACTCGATGCCCTATTGAGAGAGAGCGCCAATCAAGACCAATCGGATGGGGATATAGACATCGATGTTCATCTAGACCCTCTAGAACAAGATGCTTTGGCCGAAATCGGAAACATCTCTATGGGGTCTGCAGCTACGGCCCTGAGTACTCTGGTAAGCCGTAAGGTTCAGATTACTGTGCCAAAGGTTTTTATGAGCACGCCTGCCGCAATTACAGAGTCGTATCCTGAGCCCTGTATTGTAGTTAAGGTTGGATACGAAGTTGGTTTAGAAGGGGATAATCTCTTAGTCATCCGCGAGCAAGATGCGCTCGTTATCGGAAACTTGATGATGGGTGAAGATGGTACGAATCTCCCCGAGGAGCTTGACGAACTCTACCTAAGCGCGGTCACAGAAGCGATGAACATGATGATGGGTTCAGCTTCGACGGCAATGTCGGAGCTCTTCAGACGCCCCATTGACATTTCGCCCCCGGATACTACTAGACGCAATTTAGCGTCTGATGCGTTAACAGAGAATGGATTGCCAAACGAAGAAGCGGTTGTGACGATTGCATTTCGTATGGAAATTGAAGATTTGGTTGATAGTACTCTTCTTCAGAT
>DUQE01000144.1 GCA_012837925.1 Bacillota bacterium | reverse complement strand
GGCGGGGTTATCTCTCGATTGAGGAAGCGCCTAGGGCGCGGAAAGGTCCTCACGATGACCCCAGCTACAAGTTTATCAAGAAGGATGTCAACGTGGAGCAGTGGCAGACACTGCGCCCTTATGAACGCCGAGCGATGGAACTCTTATTTGGTTCACTTGGTCGCAATGAAGTAACGCTTGAGGACTTCGAAGAATATACCAAGAAAAATCTCGCGGCGTTTACGGCTTCGTGGAAGAAGTGGGACCAAGAAGTCAAGGAAAGCGCGAAGGTGCATCAGTTCTTTGATCCTAGTGCTAAGAAGGTACTGTGGTTACTCCTTCCGATCCTTCTCCTATTCGGGGCGGGGTTTATTGCCCTGGGCTCTAGTTTGCTCGTGACAGGAGCGGTGATCCTGGTTCTGTCTTTTGTTGCTGTTATTTTTGTCGTTGTTGCCGCTACAAGACGCTCTTCGAAGGGGCATCAGGAGTATACGAAGTGGCGGGCCTTTCGCCGTTACCTAAAGGAATCCTCCAGAGTAGATACCGCCCGGGTTGGCTCCTTGGGGATCTGGGAAGAGTATTTGCCCTATGCCATTACCCTTGGTGTGGCGGATCAAATGCTGAAACAGCTTGAACTAAGGTTCCCGAACTTAGTGCAAGACGACTATCACTTCGCCTCTAATTGGTTCGTCTACTACCACGTTCTAGGTTTTGGCCGGATCAGCCACATGACAAACGCTGTTGGAAAATCGATCTCCAGCGCTACCATGCCCCAGGGAAGTGGAGGAACCGGCGGAGGTTTCTCTGGTGGTGGCGGCGGAGGTTTTGGTGGAGGTGGCGGCGGGGTACGCTAGTCACAATAGAATCGAAGCCCACCGTAAGATGCGTAGCCCACCCTATGGTGGGCTTTTCTATTTTTATCCAGCTACAACAGGAATTTGGAACAGTTAGGCGAATATATCAGTAATCCTTATGATTACGAGGATCGCAGAAAACAGGGAGGTTGACAGATGGGATACGCACAGATGTCGATAGGTAAGAAGTTGGGATTCAGTTTCCTTGTGTTAATCCTAGTGATGGCAATCACCAACGGTCTTACCACTATGGGAATCTTCACCTTTCGTGAGCAGTGGGAAACCGGTCGAGAGATCAAAGACTTACATACTTCGCTGTTGCAGAGAGAGGTAGAACATCTCGAGTGGGTCATGGGTCTGCAAGAATACATCATTTCTGGAGCAACGCAGTCCATAACTCTGCAAATGGATCCCACCAAATGCAACCTCGGGCAGTGGTTACAAAGTGACGACTTTGCCCGCTTGCTGGAACGTTATCCTATCTTTGAAGACGAGTTCGCACGCATCTTCGAGCCGCATCTCCAGTTGCATGCATCGGCCCATGCTATTGAGGAGCTTCTGACGAAAGGCGATCAGTCAGGGGCTGAGAGGGTGTACTACGAGCAGACTGTCCCCAGTCTCACCCAGACGATCGGTATTTTGCATAGTGTACGCGGAGAGTTGCAGAAGGATGTCTCTGGGATTAATCAAGCGATGTATGCTCGTATGGCACAGACGATCACCTCGTCGATCCTTATCTTGACTGCAGGGGTCGCTCTAAGCCTTATCATAGCTTGGTTTATCACGGTTGGCATTACCAAACCGCTGCGCACTTTGAAAGACGTCGCCCACAAGATCGAGTCGGGAGACTTGGGAGTACGCTGGGAAGTAAAGTCCCGTGACGAAGTGGGTGAACTGTCGGTCTCTTTAGAGCACATGGTAGATGGTCTGCGTAGACTCGTACAAGGCATTCGGAGGACGAGCGAGAGTGTCAGGACATTGTCCCATGGCTTATCCTCCATGGCTGCGGAGACCGGTTCTGCTATTACAGAAGTGGCCAACACATCCAATGAGTTTGCCTCTTCGTCAGTCAATATGGCGGAGAATGCGGAGTCTATGCGAATGAACACGGAGCACGCTGTTAATGAGCTGGAAAGAGGATTGGACATGCTTAGGGTTGCTGTCAAAGACGTGGCAAGTGCCAGAAACGATGTCCAAGACTTGACGCACGCGGTGAGCAGTTTGGCGGAACAGTCAAAAGAAATCGGTGCCATCGTTGATCTAATCACAGAGATTAGTGACCAGACCAACTTGTTGGCCCTAAATGCAGCTATTGAGGCTGCTCGGGCAGGAGAAAGCGGCCGGGGATTTGCTGTCGTAGCGGACGAGGTTCGCAGGCTGGCCGAACAATCCCGTGAAGCCTCGGGTGACATCGCAGGTCTGGTCCAGGAAATCCTGCGTGGAACCGAAGAGACGATCGGGCGGATGGAGAGAGCGGATGCGAGTGTTGAGCGCGTGGATCAGCAGATCGACCTGACCGGGAACACATTTGTAGCCATCAGTAAAGTGTTCCAAGGCGTAGTTTCGCAAGTCGTGGGAATAGCCAAGGCCGCGGAGGACGTGGGTGCGGGTAGTGAGGAAATAGCGGCTTCCACAGAGGAGCAGTCAGCCATCGCACAGGCCCTTGCTGGCGATTCCGAGAGACTCGCTGATCTGGCTGTTCAGCTTGAGGAACAGATATCGAGTTTTCGTGGCTTTTAGTGAAGTGCGTGTTGTACTGAGGGATAGGGGAAGGGGAAGTACCCGTGCGTAAGAGTAGCCTTACAATCTATATAGTGTTTATGCTTGTCTTGTTTGTGGCCCTCACCGCAGCATACTACGTCAACTATCGTACCACGGTGGGGATCATTCGCTCCGAACATAAGAGCAAAATAGATCTGGTCGATCTGGGACTGTACAATGAGATTGCCTACACCGAAGCCGTCAATCAGATCGTCGAGAAGGAAATCCATGCTACTATGGAAAGGCACTCCAAGGCCCTGGTAGAGCTCTACGGTCGCAACCCAGCGGTTATGGAGTGGGATCTGTATGCCCTAAAGGCCGAGTTTGATGACATGGATATCTATATCATCGACAAGGAGCTCAAAGTCATAGCCTCAACGCTACTTGATGAAATTGGTTTAGACTTCAATGCGTATCCTCGCTATGCTAGCCTGCTCAAACAGAGGATAGCTGGGGACGCATTCGAAGCGGATGCCATCAACTTCTCCTTTCATGATGGCGAGTTGAAGACCTATAGTTACATTCCTACTCCGGATCATGAGTATCTCTTAGAGTTGAGTGTGAACATTCGAGAGCTTCATCCTGAGGTGGAGCTCCTGAATATCTCAAATTTGATGGGAGACATGAGGGGGCGTTACCCCTTTATTGAAGAAATCAATATCTTCCGGTTTGAAGGTGTCAGCAACACCATTGTTGAGGTGAACCAGAAGCGAGATGATCCAAGCCCCTTTGCAGGTGTGTTCCAAGACCAGCTTGAATGCATTCGGTACGTATCAGAGACGGGAGAAGTCCGCGAAAGGACGTTTGTTCTGGACGGAAACCAATACACACTTCATTATGTCCCATTTGAGCACGTTGCCGATGGTCCGCGGCTAACATGGTGGAGGCCCTATGTTCTGGAGATCTTGTTCAACGATCAAAGCATGGTCGATGTCATAAATGACCAAAAAAGAGTCTACGTCTACAGCTTCGTGATCACAACCGTACTCTATTTCAGTTTGATACTGGGCTTGTATTATGGCGTGAGTGCGATGAGGACCATGGCCTATACCGATTATTTGACAAGACTGCCGAATCGCAAAAAGTTTGAGGAAGAGTTGCAGAGCAAGTTAAAGGAGATGAGTAGAAAGGGAACCCTTCTGGCTGTCTTCTTCTTTGACCTGAACGGCTTTAAGGCTTTAAACGATAAGTATGGACATAGCTTCGGCGATCGATTGCTGCAGCGCATTGCTCGCAGAGTAGTAGCCAAAAAGGGCAAAAACTGGTTTGCAGCCCGCCTGGGTGGGGATGAATTTGTTGGTTTTGTCCACGATCTGCACTCCATGGACGATGTGGAAAAGGCCGCTAAACACCTGCATCAAATGTTCGATCAACCCTTCACCATCGACTCCCACAAGATTCCTGTGTCGGTCAGCATCGGCTTTAGCGTCTCGGAAGGCTCGGACAATTCTGTGGAGAAACTGGTCTTTGAGGCAGATCAGGCCATGTACAAGGCAAAGCGAGAAGGTTTTGGATACGTCATCTATTCCGCAAGGAGGGGCGAAGTAGCCTTTACACTCGAAACAAAAAACCCGAATGATATTTGATGCTCAACATAAAACGTTCGGATTTTCGTTGACAACGACCCTATGGATTGTTAGAATGTAAGTGAGAACTGAACATCATAACCCCTATATAATCGCGGGAATATGGCTCGCAAGTCTCTACCCAGAGACCGTAAATCTCTGGACTATGGGGGAAAGTCGATAGGGGAGTAATAGGCCCTATTTCAGGGTTTCATCCTGCCAGACAACTTTCCCTCAAGGCGAAAGAAATCTGTGCAGGCTTTTTTATTTCATCACAAGGGGGAAGCTTACTGTGCAACCTAAGGTTGGAGTTGTAATGGGAAGTGCTTCAGACTGGGAAACCATGAAGAGAGCCTGCGTCGTCTTGGACGAACTGGGAATCTCCTACGAAAAACAGGTGATTTCGGGGCACCGTACTCCTGACTTGGCGTTTACCTACGCAAGAAACGCCAGAGATCGAGGTCTGAAGATCATCATTGCTGGAGCGGGTTTGGCCGCGCATCTCGCTGGTATCCTAGCGGCGAACACCACACTTCCTGTTATTGGGGTGCCTATGCAGGGGGGACCCCTTAATGGATTCGACGCCCTGCTGTCCACCGTGCAAATGCCGGGAGGCATTCCCGTGGGTTCCATGGCCATAGGAAACGCTGGTGCCACTAATGCGGGATGGTTCGCAGCCGCCATCTTGGCGACACACGATGAGCGCCTCGCCCGTCTTCTGGATGAGAAGCGAGAGGCTATGGCAAGGAACGTACAAGATAGTAATGCGAAGCTAGTTTAGGAGCGATGTCCCATGATTGAACGTTATACTCGGCCTGAAATGAAGGCCATCTGGACCGAAGAGAACCGATTTCGGGCTTGGCTTGAAGTGGAAATATTGGCCTGTGAAGCTTGGGCCCATTTAGGTGTTATACCATGGGAGGACGTGGAGAAGATTCGTCGCCAGGCAACCTTTGACGTCTCCCGCATCCGGGAAATTGAGGAACAAACTCGCCATGATGTAGTGGCGTTTACACGGTCCGTGTCAGAATCCTTGGGTGAGGAACGCAAGTGGGTACACTATGGCCTTACATCTACAGACGTGGTGGACACGGCTAACTCCTATCTGATCAAACAGGCGAACGCTGTCTTGCGTCGCGATTTAGAGCATTTTCGGTCTGTACTCAAAAGGAAGGCGCAGGAACACAAGTACACTGTTATGATGGGGCGAACCCACGGTATCCATGCAGAACCGACGACCTTTGGTCTCAAACTGGCTTTGTGGTATGCAGAAATGGAGCGGAACGCAGAGCGTTTTGAGGCTGCCGCTGAAGGCGTGGAAACCGGCAAGATTTCTGGTGCGGTGGGAACGTACGCCAACATTGATCCCTTTGTAGAGCAGTACGTCTGTGAGAAACTAGGTCTCAGACCTGCTCCCATCTCAACGCAAACTCTCCAGCGCGATCGTCACGCCTATTATCTTAGTACCTTAGCACTCATTGCCACTTCCGTTGAAAAGTTCGCAACGGAAATCCGTGCCCTACAGAAAAGTGAAGTGCGAGAGGTGGAAGAGTACTTCTCACCCGGACAGACGGGTTCTTCGGCTATGCCCCACAAGAGAAACCCCATAGGTTCAGAAAACGTAACCGGTCTAGCCCGGGTGATACGGGGCTACATGACGACGTCCTTCGAAAACATACCCCTATGGCACGAACGAGATATTTCTCATTCTTCCGCTGAACGTATTATCATCCCCGATGCCACTACTCTGCTCAATTTCATGCTCAATCGTTTCTCCAAGATTATAGAAGAGCTGACTGTGTTCCCCGACATGATGCGGAGGAACATGGATCATTCTCTAGGCTTAGTGTTCTCGCAACAGGTCATGTTGGCACTCATTAACAAGGGTTTGACGAGGGAAGAGGCTTACGAACTGGTTCAGCCCCTGGCTATGGACGCTTGGACTAGACAGACATCTTTCGTGGAGGCTGTGCGCACTAGTGATGGAATCAGAGGACGATTGTCTGACGAGGAGATTCAGGCGTGTTTTGACACGAACTATCATGTGAAGTACGTTGACCAGATCTTTGAGCGTTTAGGATTATAAGGGGGAGAGTCCATGGACAGAGAGTATCAACCAAGTGCAGAACAAGTTCAACAGAAAAAGCTGTATGCTGAGATGGGGTTGACCGACGACGAATATGCGCTGATTCAAAAGCTTCTGGGGCGTTTGCCAAATTATACGGAAACAGGTCTTTTTTCGGTATTATGGTCGGAACATTGCAGCTATAAGAACTCAAAACCTATCCTCAAACGCCTTCCTACCGCAGGACCGCAGGTACTGCAAGGTCCTGGCGAAGGAGCGGGTGTGGTAGATATTGGCCATGGACAAGCTGTGGTTTTCAAGATTGAGAGTCATAATCACCCATCGGCCGTAGAACCCTTCCACGGCGCCGCGACAGGAGTTGGCGGGATCTTACGAGACGTATTTTCAATGGGTGCTCGGCCCATTGCTGTATTGAACTCGTTGCGCCTCGGCGAGCTCGATCAGGAGCGGACAAAGTATCTTCTCCGAGAAATTGTCGCTGGGATGGCCAACTATGGAAACACGATCGGCGTTCCGACCGTGGGCGGTGAAGTACAGTTCGATCCTTGTTATGAGCATAATCCATTGGTCAACGCCATGGCCGTTGGTCTGGTTGACCATGACGGTATACGCAAAGGTCTGGCTGCAGGAGTGGGTAACTCGGTGATCTATGTTGGAGCTCCCACGGGTCGCGATGGTATTCATGGGGCCACATTCGCCTCCGTGGAGTTTGACAGCGCTGATGATCAAGAGCCTGTGGCCTTGCAGATCGGATACCCCGAAATAGGCAAGAAGCTGATGGCTGGCTGTCTGGAAGTCGTGACGTCTTCGGCACTTGTGGGGATTCAGGACATGGGGGCTGCGGGGCTCACGAGCTCCTCAGCGGAGATGGCCAGCAAGGCCGGAACAGGCATCGAACTGAACTTAGATTTGGTTCCTCAAAGCGAAGAAAACATGACTGCGTATGAGATGATGCTCTCAGAGTCCCAAGAACGCATGCTACTTGTTGTTGAAAAGGGACGGGAGCAAGAGGTCATCGAGCTGTTTAAGCGGCATGGATTGGATGCTGTTGTCATAGGTCAGGTGACCGATGATCACTTGTTAAGGCTACTCCATCTTGGAGAGGTTAGGGCCGAGGTGCCTGTGGCGGCGTTGGTCGACGATGCTCCGGTTTATCAGCAATCTTCGCAAGAACCAGCCTACTATCGAGAGTTTAGGGCTATGGACCCTTATAAGCCAGATATCACTGATTTAAAAGAAACATTTTTGCAGTTGGTGCAAAGGCCGACTGTTGCCAGTAAAGCTTGGATTTATGAACAGTTTAACGATGACGAGAAGGTTCTGTTGGGAGCAGGATCCAACGCTGCGGTAGTGGGAGTACCCGGTTCGAATAAGGCCTTAGCCTTTACTACGGACTGCAATTCGCGCTATATGTACCTGGATCCTAAGGTGGGCGGCGCTATTGCCGTGGCCGAGGCAGCACGCAACATTGTCTGTTCTGGTGGTGTTCCCCTTGCGATCACGGACGGACTTAATTTCGGCAGCCCCTACAAGCCAGAGATCTTTTGGCATATAGAGCGTTCGGTGGATGGAATCGGCGAGGCTTGTAGAGCCTTAGGTACACCAGTTATTGGTGGTAATGTGTCACTCTCCAATGAAACCGATGGTGAGGCCATCTACCCGACGCCCATCATTGGGATGACCGGGCTTGTGGAAGATATCTCACTCCTTACCACAAAAGACTTCAAAGAACCGGGCGATTTGGTATACCTGGTAGGAACGACCAAGATGGAGTTTGGGGGAAGTGAGCTACAGAAAATGCTGACCGGTGACATCTCGGGTCGTCCGCCCCAACTTGACTTGGAGCTGGAGGCCAGGTTGCAGAAGGAGATCCGTGACGCCATTCGAGCAGGGGTCCTTAAGTCAGCGACCGACCTTTCTGAAGGCGGGCTGGCCGTAGCTCTAACAGAATGTCTGGCGAATGGATCTCTTGGTGCCTCCCTGACGCTCGGTACGGATTTGGTCACGGAGTTATTCAGTGAATCGCAATCACGCTTTTTGGTAACGGTTGCTCCAGAACAGAAGGTCCGTTTTGAAGAATTAGTATCGGCGACCCTCTTAGGTCATGTTACGGCGGAACCGATCCTGGAGATCGCTTCAGGGCAAGCGGAAAGTGTTACGATTAGGGTGGAGGAACTGGTTCAGGCTTGGAAAGGAGCCATACCATGCTTGCTGAACTAAGGGGCCTCAACGAAGAGTGCGGGGTTTTTGGCGTCTGGAATCATCCGAGGGCT
Source organism: Bacillota bacterium (assembly GCA_012837925.1). Taxonomy (GTDB): domain Bacteria; phylum Bacillota; class Limnochordia; order Darwinibacteriales; family Darwinibacteriaceae; genus UBA5420. The sequence continues at coordinate 2,133 of DUQE01000144.1, read as the reverse complement.
TCCCAAATTACCTACTATGCGCTTCATAGTCTGCAACATCGCGGGCAGGAAGGTACAGGAATTGTAACCACCGATGGCAAGACTTTGCGCATTCGCAAAGGCCAGGGTTTGGTTACTGAGGTGTACAACGCCGAGTGCATCGATAAGCTACAAGGTACCGGAGCTATAGGGCACGTAAGGTACTCCATAGGTGGGGTGAACGGTTTTGAAAATGTGCAACCGCTCTTGTTTCGCTCGCAAAACGGCGATCTTGCCATTGCCCATAATGGGAATCTTACAAACTCAAGGGCCCTCAGAGGCATGCTAGAGGAAGAAGGAAGCATTTTTCAGACGGCCGCTGATGCTGAGGTCTTGGCTCACCTGGCCAAGCGTGGGGGCAGTGGTCCCTTGCCCAAACGTGTGATGAAGGCCCTGCAGGAGCTCGAAGGAGCCTTCGCTTTTGTGATGTTGACCGAGGAAGCCTTGTACGTAGCGCTCGATCCTTATGGTCTGCGGCCTCTGGCACTTGGCGCATTAGGTGACGGCTTCGTCGTGGCGTCTGAGACCTGCGCCTTTGATCTCATTGGTGCCGAGTATGTGCGAGATATCGAACCTGGTGAGTTCATCACGATTAGTGACCAGGGAGTCCATAGCCAGCGTTTTGCTGGTGAGACGAAACACGCTTTGTGCGCTATGGAGTACGTTTACTTCTCAAGACCGGATAGTAACCTTGGTGGACTGAATGTACACACAGCCCGTAAGAGGCTGGGAAAAGCCCTAGCTCGGGAGTATCCAATTGATGCTGATGTGGTCACAGGCGTACCCGATTCGAGTCTTTCCGCGGCCATAGGGTATGCAGAAGCGTCGGGACTCCCCTACGAATTGGGGCTAATCAAGAGCCGCTACGTTGGGCGTACCTTTATTGAGCCGTCGCAGTCCCTGCGGGAACAGGGTGTCAAACTCAAACTCTCCGCCGTGCGGGGCGTGGTGGAAGGCAAGAGGGTAGTTATGGTTGACGATTCGTTCGTGCGAGGGACAACGAGTCGAAGGATCACCACAATGCTGAAAGAGGCAGGGGCTACAGAGGTGCATGTTCTCATTGCTTCACCTCCCATAAAGTACCCCTGTTACTATGGAATGGATACCCTAAGCACGGACGAACTTGTCGCGGCCAATCACAGCATTGAGGAGATGCGAGAGATGATTGGTGCAGACTCCTTAGCTTTCTTGAGCACAGAAAGCATGCGCGGGGTGTTTCAGTGCGGTCTTTGCCTGGCGTGTTTCACGGGAGAGTATCCTACCGGGGAGGTTAACAGTCGTGTCGAATGCGTATAAACAGGCTGGTGTGAACTTAGAGGCGGGCTATGAGACGGTGTCTCGCATAAAGAAACATGTAAACCGAACAAAACGCGCGGGGGCCTTGGGAGCAGTCGGTGGTTTTGGCGGACTCTTTGATCTGGGATCGCTCGACTACAGGCATCCGGTCTTGGTATCGGGTACAGATGGAGTCGGCACGAAGATCATGATTGCCTTTATGATGGACAAGCATGACACGATAGGTATCGATGCTGTGGCGATGTGCGTCAACGACGTGGTGGTTCAAGGTGCCGAGCCCTTGCTTTTTTTAGACTACATCGCGTGTGGAAAAAACGATCCCGAGAGGATCGAAGCTATCGTGGCAGGTGTGGCTGAAGGATGCGTACAGGCTGGTTGTGCCTTAATCGGTGGCGAAACCGCTGAGATGCCCGGTCTGTACGGCGAGGGAGAGTATGACCTTGCAGGTTTTGCGGTGGGGGTTTGCGAGAAGGATGACCTAGTCGACGGTGTGGGCATTGTTCCTGGCGACGTCCTACTGGGCCTTGCCTCCAATGGATTGCACAGCAATGGCTATTCTTTGGTGCGTAAGATCTTGTTGGAGCGGCACAAAGTCTCGTTGGAGCAGCATGTTCCTGAACTTGGCAAGAGCTGGGGTGAGGAGCTCTTACGGCCGACAAAGATTTATGTTCAACCGCTTCTGCCTCTCTTGAAGGAAAAAAGGCTGAAGGGGCTGGCTCACATTACGGGGGGCGGCTTTTTCGAGAACATTCCTCGGATGCTTCCCGCTGGCTTAGGTGCCACCGTCTACCTCGATGCATGGGATAAGCCGGCCGTATT
>DUQE01000143.1 GCA_012837925.1 Bacillota bacterium | reverse complement strand
GTCATCTCGGAGGAACGCGTAAGTAGAGTTGTTAGTGCTCAAGTTGACCTCGAGGATCGCTTGTCTGAACTGCAGAATGAACTGGTGATGCTGCAAAATAGCGTGACCGAAGTCCAGGCTGGGGTTGTTGGTGTACAGCTGGCCATGGATGAACAGTCTATGGACGGATCTGAACGTGAATTACGCCTCAACGAACTGGTTGGAGCTGTAATCCAATTGGAGAAAGAGCAGATGCTTCAAGCAGAGGCAATCAACAGTTTGGAGAACTGGGCAGGCGAAAAAGGAGCCGTTTTGGCTACTCTGCAGGCTGCTGACAGTAGTTTAACCGACGAGTTGAATGCTTTGCGTCTTTCAAACCAGCAGCTGGAAAAGGACATTCAAAACCTGGCCGTAATGCTCCAGCGCGAAACGCAAAACCGTTCAACCTTGGCAAATGACCTAGAACAGGTTAAGGCCGACATTATTACCCTTCGCCAGGACACCTCTGGTCTAGAGAGTGTTAAGAACGAACTGGCGACCGATGTAAACGCACAAATCAACGCAGCTCTTATTCGGGAACAGCGTCTCGAGCGGCAAATTAAGACGCTCGAAGAAGATTTCGAGGCATACAAGGTGAACGCTGAGAAAGATCTGAAATCGGCAAAAACCTTTGCGACCATAGGTATCGCCCTAGGTGCGATCGGTGCCATAATTGGTGCTATAGCGATGATGGGAAATTAGATTGATTCTGCAAAGAACATATGGCGGAGCACTCCGAAAGGGGTGCTCCGCTTTTGTATAGTTTACGTTCGTCTTAACATACTAAGAGGGATGAACGTAAGGAGTGACTGTGTGTGAAGCCACAAGAGTATCAAAAGCTCGTACAGGAGAACAGTCCGCCTCGTCCCCTTTTGAGGAACATGTTGTGGGCTTTTTTTGTGGGAGGACTCATTTGTACCCTCGGGCAACTGGTCCTGAACTTTGCCATGCAGGCAGAAAGTACAAAAGCAGAAGCCGCAGCGGTAACGTTGGCCGTCATGATTCTCGTGGGTACGATCTTGACCGCCTTTGGTGTCTATGATGAACTCGCAGAGTTTGGAGGTGCAGGGGCTGCAGTTCCCATTACTGGTTTTGCCAACACAGTAACCTCCGCTGCCATGGAATTTCGCCGTGAGGGACTACTGTTGGGTATGGGAGCCAAAATGTTTATTATTGCAGGTCCAGTCATTGTCTTTGGAATACTCTCAGGCTTTCTGGTGGCATTGACGAAGGCCTTGATCTTGGGGCTGTTCTAGTGGAGGTGTCGGTCTTATGAGCAATCGTGTGGGAGAGCATACCGTGACCTTCGGCAAGGGTCCGAGAATCCTCAGTTCACATACCGTTGTGGGCCCATTAGAAGGCAAAGGTCCCTATGCTTTAGACTTTGACGAGATTCTTCCTGACGATGAGTTAGGCCAGAAAACCCCGGAAAAGACCGAAAGACTCATGTTGGAGATCGTTCTAGAAAAGACCCTCCAGAAACAGAACACCAAGATCAATGAAGTTCAATTCATCATCGCTGGTGACTTGTTGAACCAGATAACGACTTCTACATTGGCTTCCAGCACATTTGCGGCTCCATTCTTGGGCGTATACGGAGCGTGCTCCACCTTTGCTGAGGCCATGGGTCTGGCGGCGACCTTGCTGCAAGGAGAATTTGCGGAACAAGTTCTTATCGGAACCGCCAGTCATTATCAGACCGCAGAACGACAATACCGCTATCCCATTGAACTAAACGTTCAACACATTTCCAGTAATCAACATACAGTGACGGGTGCGGGGGCCGCCTTACTTGGATTTTCAGATCAAGGACCCCAAGTGACACACGCAACCTTTGGAAGAATTGTAGATATGGGGCTGAAGGACGCACAGGACATGGGTAGTGCCATGGCTCCAGCTGCCTTTTCCACCATCAAACAGCATTTGAAGGATACAGGTCGCAGTTTGGAGGACTATGACATGGTCTTG
>DUQE01000142.1 GCA_012837925.1 Bacillota bacterium | reverse complement strand
TCACAATCGGCAGTGACCCATAACGCATAGCGATTAGTTGTCCTAGTCCGCAAGGTTCAAAAAGACTTGGCATTAAAAACATATCCGAAGCGGCATAAATCTTGTGAGCTAAGACGTTTTCAAATCGTATATTGGCACTCACCTGGTCAGGGTGTGAGGCGGCGAAGTGCTTGAACATCTGTTCAAACTGCTCCTCGCCTGTGCCCAGAACCACGATCTGTAAATTCAGTTCCAAGATCTCCTGAATCACATGGGCTACAAGGTCTAGCCCCTTTTGTCTCGCCAGACGTGTCACCATACCCAGCATAGGAATGCCAGGGTCTTGCGTCAGACCCAGCTCCTCTTGCAGAGCAACCTTGTTCTCTTCCTTTCTCTTCAGCGATCGCCAAGTGTAGTTTCTCACGATGTATGGATCCGTCTGAGGGTTCCACTCCTCCGTGTCGATACCGTTAATAATACCGCTCAGAAAAGACTGTCGCCTCGCCAAGACACCCTCGAGATCCGCCCCATAAAAAGGAGTCTGAATCTCCTGGGCATAGGTCGGACTCACCGTCGTCAAGGCATTGGAATAATTGAGGCCACCCTTCATAAAGCTCACCTGATCGTGGTACTCCACCCCATTCACATTAAAATGTTCCCAACCCAGTCCTAAAAGGTCACCTAAGATACTTTTGGGAAACACCCCTTGGTATTGCAGGTTGTGAATCGTAAAGACCGTCTTGATCGAACGGAAGAACTCCTGGTTACGATACTGGGTCAACATCACCGGTATCATCCCTGCATGCCAATCATGGCAATGGATGACGTCAGGCTGAAAATCCAGGAAGGGCAAAGCCTCCAACACGGCGCGGTTAAAGAAGGCGAAACGTTCACCATCATCAAAGAAACCGTAGGTTCCTGGCCGTTTGAAATGTGACTCATTATCGATGAAGTAAAAAACCACACCTTCATGGACGAGCTTCAACACACCGCAATACTGGTTACGCCAACCCAACTGCACCGAAAAACGGTGTACAAGTTCCATCTCTTTCTCATACTGCGGTGGAGTATCACCATATTTCGGCAAAACAACCCGTACATTCACCCCGAGTTTTTGCAGTTCCTTCGGCAAAGCCCCAATCACATCGGCTAGTCCACCGGTCTTAGAAAAGGGCACACCTTCCGCAGCCACAAACAGAACGTTCACGCCTTCGCCCCCTTTTCTACACCGTGGCCAGCTTGTTAATGACCAGGGGGAAGCTGGGATCTCCAACCAAACTCTTTCCTTCGGAGATAGTGACATCCTTATCCAGGATCACATTTCTAAGGGATACACCCGGCCCGAGCTTCGCCTTTTGCATCACGATGGAATCCTTGATCACAACACCAGGTCCAACCTCCACGCCACGGAACAGAATGCTGTTTTCAACCGTCCCTTCAATGGTACAACCCGTGGCAATCAAGGAGTTCGAAACCTTCGAACCCTCAAGGTAACGCACGGGAGCCTCATGCTTAACCTTCGTATTAATCTGGCCATGGGTGTAAAAGAGGTCCTTCCACACCTCGGGTTTGAGAAGATCCATACTGTGTTGATAATAGCTCTTCAGCGAGTTAATGGCTCCCACATAGCCTGTATGCTCAAAACCATAGATCTTCAGTTCATCAAGGCGAGGCATGATCGCATCCGTAAAGAGATCGCGCTTCTGGCGTGCACTATAATGATCCACCAGATTGATCAGAAGATCCTTGCGCATAATATACATGTTCAACGAAACCTTACGACTGGTACACTGTACAGGATTGAGGGCAATATCCATCACCCTTCCCTTTTCATCCGTAACCACCGCCGTATAAGGAGGATTAGCTGAAAGGTTCGCGGTTTGATTATAGATCACCGTAATATCAGCCTGTTTCTCCAGATGATAGTTGAAGGCCGCCCGATAATCCAAGTTTGTAATCATACTGCAACCCGAAAAAACAGCATACTCCTGCCTACTCTTTTCCAGATAACCGCGATTATGCTGCAGGTTTATTAGGTTGCTGCTTATACCTTCTCCGCTATCGCCGCGAAGAGGTGCAGGCAAAAGAAACATACCATCGCGCTGCCTGTTCAGATCCCACTCTTTTCCATCCTTAATATGATCCAGAAGGGGACCAAAACGATCATTCAGCAAAATCCCCACATTACGGATCCCGGCATTGACCATGTTACTTAAGGTAAAATCGATGACTCGATAGCGTCCCCCAAAGGGTACAGCACCTAAGGTGCGGTGGACCGTGAGTTCTCTCAAACCTTCTGTAGGTTCCGCCAAGTCAATAATGCCCAACAAGTCTCTCATCGTCCTACCCCCCTTTAAGAAATCCATTCTTCCGGAAATTCCGGCCAAGCAGCTACACTGAGCACCGTGCCCTGCACGATCCGCATCGACTGGGGCACGCACACATTATCTTCGATCACAGTAATTCCATTCTCGTTGCTTATCTCCACGTTCTCGCCAGGTTTCGCCGGAACACCAATCTTCGCTCCCGGTTCCACAATGGTGTTCTCTCCAATAATGGCCTTGTGCACGGTAGCACCGCGACCAATCTGCACCCCCGGCATAATCACCGAATCAATCACTTCAGCCCCCTCACCAATCTGGGCACCTGTAAAGACCACAGAATGGTGCACCTTACCCAGAACCAAGCAGCCGTCGCTCAGAAGCGATCCTTGCACATCGGCCCCTGGGCCAACAAGCTGGGGTGGAAGGGTCTGGTTGAGGGAAAAGATCTTCCATTTAGAATCATTGAGCTTGAGCTCGGGATCCTTCCTGAGCAGATCCATATTCGCCTCCCAGAGCGAATCGATCGTCCCCACATCTTTCCAGTATTCTTTGAAGGCATAAGCATACATCGGTTCATTGGCCTCTAGCATGTTTGGAATAATGTTCTTGCCAAAGTCATTACTCGAGTTTGGATCCGCTTCATCGGCCTCCAGATACGACCGAAGCTCTTTCCAATTAAAGATATACACACCCATAGACGCCAAATTACTCTTAGCCACCTTGGGTTTTTCCTGAAACTCCACAATGCGGCCGTTCTCGTCAGCCTTCATCACGCCAAAGCGGTGCGTTTCTTCCCAAGGAACCGGAATCACCGCAATGGTCGCCACTGCTCCCTTGCTCTTGTGGTAGCTGAGCATCTTGCTGTAATCCATCTTGTAGATGTGATCGCCAGAGAGGATTAAGACATACTCAGGGTTTTGCTGGGCGATAAAATCGATGTTCTGGTACACGGCATTGGCCGTACCTTTGTACCACTCACCACCCTGCTCCCTGACATAGGGGGGTAAGACAGAAACACCACCGCCACTGCGGTCTAAATCCCAGGCACTGCCGATCCCGATATAGGCATTGAGGGTCAGTGGCCGGTACTGCGTTAACACGCCCACAGAATCAATACCCGAGTTCGAGCAGTTGCTCAAGGTAAAATCGATAATCCGGTACTTTCCCCCAAAGGGCACAGCCGGTTTGGCCAGCTTCTTGGTGAGAATACCCAGGCGGCTGCCCTGGCCTCCTGCAAGGAGCATGGCTACAACTTCCTTTTTCTGCATTTCTACCCCTCCCAGTTCAAGTCTTTATCTTTCCTTACGCAAAAAGATCGTGGCAAGTGGCGGCAGCTTCAGCTCCACAGAGTACATTTGGTTGTGCCATTCCAGCTCTTCTGCCTCGATTTTGTCTCTATTCTTCTGTCCCGAACCTCCCCACTGGGGATCATCACTGTTAAACACTTCAACATAGGTGCCCCCTTCAGGAACGCCAATGCGATAGGGTTCCCTCACGACGGGCGTAAAGTTGACAACAACAACCAAGAAATCCTCTGGGTCTTCTGCCCTTCGTATAAAGGACAACACACTCTGTTCGCTATCATTGGCGTCAATCCAGGAAAACCCTGACCAGCTCTGATCCAACTCCCATAAAGACGCGTTTGCTCTATAAAACTGGTTCAAAGCTTTATTGTACTCCCACATCTGGCGATGCATGGGATAGTCCAGGAGATGCCAATCGAGATCCTCATCATACTTCCACTCGATGAACTGACCAAACTCATAACCCATAAAGAGCAGTTTCTTGCCTGGATGCCCCATCATATAAGCCAAGAAAGCTCTGAGGTTGGCAAACTTCTGCCAATAATCCCCCGGCATTTTATCCAGGAGCGAACGCTTGCCATGGACTACTTCATCATGGGAAAGGGGTAGCACAAAGTTCTCGCTAAAAGCATACATGAACGAAAACGTCACTAGATTATGATGATACTTGCGGTGGATGGGGTCTTCCTTCATAAACGAGAGCATATCGTTCATCCATCCCATGTTCCACTTATAATTAAAGCCAAGTCCCCCTAGGTAGGTCGGCATTGTCACCAGGGGCCAGGCCGTGCTTTCTTCCGCCATCATCAACGCTTTGGGAAAACGCGCGAAGACTTCTTCGTTTAGTTTTCTTAGGAAAGCGACTCCTTCGAGGTTCTCTCTACCCCCCATGGAGTTGGGGTTCCACTCCCCGGGCTCCCTCCCATAATCCAAGTAAAGCATAGAGGCCACCGCATCAACTCGGAGACCATCGATATGAAAGACATCGAGCCAAAACAGGGCATTGGAGATCAAAAAACTCTGCACCTCAGTCTTACCCAGATCAAAGTTATTGGTACCCCAGCCCTTGTTCTCAGCCCGCCTTGCTTCTTCATACTCATAACAGGGAGTTCCATCAAAAAGGCGCAAGCCGGGATCATCCTTCACGAAATGACCCGGAACCCAGTCTAAAATGACGCCAATCCCCCTCTGGTGGCAACGATCGATAAAGGCCATGAAATCCCGGGGATGCCCATGGCGACTTGTCGCGGCATAGTAGCCCATGGTCTGGTAACCCCAGGACCCGTCAAAGGGATGTTCCATCACAGGCAGAAGTTCAATATGGGTGTAACCCATTTCTACCACATAATCCACCAATTCCTCCGTTAACTCCTGGTACGTATAGTACTCTTCGTAACCGTGCTGACGCCAGGAACCCAGATGCACTTCATAGATCAGCATGGGTTCTTTAAAGTGATCCCCTTTTTCCTTCTTCTTTTCCCACTCGTCATCATGCCACGTATAGCTTTGCAGGTCACAGAGGCGCGAAGCAGTCTTAGGCTTCTTCTCGGCCCAGAAACCATAAGGATCGGCTTTCAGGCTCAAAGCTCCCTGGCTGGTGAGAATCTCGTACTTATAGATGTCACCCTCTTTTAAGCCAGGTACAAAAGTTGTCCAAATGCCCGACTCAGGCATCTTCTCTAAAGGATGTCGGCGGCCGTCCCACTGGTTGAAATCGCCCACGACGGACACTCGCTGGGCCCGTGGTGCCCAGACCGAAAAACGAGCACCAACTTGTCCACCTTCTTCGCACAAGTGCCCTCCCAGAAACGTATAACTGGCATAGTGGGTTCCCTGATGAAACAGGTAGCGATCATACTCACTCGGCGCTGACACCTTCCAACTCGTCATGGGATACCCCCCTTCCCCCTAGAACTAACGGACTGATGGCCTCAACCCACACCTTCGGACCAGAAATCGTACCGAGGTAGCCGACTCCTTCGCCGTTCACGATAATGTCCCACTCTCCCCTGGGAATCGCAATCTCAACCGGCGTCCAGTTACTGTTAAAGACAACAATGATACTCTCCAGCGGATCGCCCCCGGCATGGGGTCCAAGAACATACCCTACCATATTCTTCTGGGGAAGATCCAAGAACTTCAACTTCGCCCTCACATCAGGACCGCTGCGCAGACGAAAAGCGGGTCGTTCTTTACGCAGCTGAATCAGTGCCTTCGTATACTCAAAGAGCTCATGAAACTCTCCCTTACGCTCCCATTCCAGTTGGTTCACATGATCAGGCGACTGGTAGCTATTGGGATCGCCTCCCTTGGTGCGGGCAAAATCCTGCCCGGCGTGGAGAAAGGGGATACCTTGGCTCGTCAGCAAAATAGCGTGGGCGAGTTTCATCATCTTCAACCGCTCATGCTTGTGCTCTGGAGCCGTCGTGCACAGCAGTTTATCCCAAAGAGTGAGATTATCATGGGCTTCGCAATAGACCACACTTTGCGTCGGTGCTATGGCCCACGGTCCCCTAGAATAAAGAACCTGCCCATAGTCAATTTGGGGATGTTGGACCGCACCTACAATCCCAAATTTCACTGTTTCCTCAAAACCCTGCCCCTGGATAAAGCCCCCCTCAGCCGTGTGAAAGACATGACCTTTGATACCGTCGCGCACATCACTGCAAAATGAAGCAACACCGGGAATGTGCACCGTGTTCTCCTTCATCGCACGCTCGCCCTCTGGCAAGGTGCTTCCAGTGGCCGCCCAACCTTCCCCATAGATCAGAATTTCGGGTGAAATGCCATCGAGAGCTCTGCGTACAGCCTGCATCGTTTCGATATGATGGAGACCCATAAGATCGAAGCGGAAACCTGCGACCTTATACTCCCTGGCCCAATAGGTGACCGAATCCACAATGAACTTGCGCACCATGGAACGCTCGTCCGCGAGTTCATTGCCGCACCCTGAGCCATTGGAAAAACTGCCATCCTGATGGTGACGATAATAATGGCCGGGAACAAGCCTGTTCAGATTAGATGCTATGGAATGGAAGGTATGATTGTAAACCACATCCATGATCACTCCGATCCCAGCTTGGTTCAGTCCCTGGATCATGGTTTTTAACTCTCGTATACGCACCCGTCCGTCCGCTGCATCGCTGGAATAGGAACCCTCGGGAACATTGTAGTTTAAGGGATCATAACCCCAGTTATACTGCCTCTGGGGATCGCTTTCATCTACGGTAGCAAAGTCAAAGATCGGGAGCAGATGTACATGGGTTATTCCCAGATCCTTAAGGTGATCGAGACCTGTGGCGATTCCTTCAGGCGTCTTGGTCCCTTCCTCCATCATCCCCAGATATTGCCCCCTGGCCTTAATCCCAGAATCAGCGGAGGACGACATGTCACGAACATGCGCCTCGTAGATCACTGCATCTACGGGGCTTTCCAGGGGTAACCATGGGAGACTCTCCCACCCCTTTGGATTCGTCCTGGTTAAGTCAACAACTTGCCCCCTGGTTCCGTTGACACCCGTGGCTCTGGCATAGGGGTCCACGACCTCAAAGACTTCATCACCATGCGTTACCAGGTAGTTATAGTAAAAGCCTTCGAGATCGCCGCGTAGCGTGCACGACCACACACCTTTATTCTCATGTTGCAAGGGAATCCTCTGGCCCTTTTTCTCATCGTGCGTACGGAAGATGACGATTTCTAGTTTGTGGGCCGTCGGTGCCCACACTTTGAAGGTTGTCTCTTCCTTGCTATAGGTCACACCCAGATCCTGGCCAGAGTAGTGAAACTCTTGGAAGAAGGCCCCACTGGAGAATACGCCCCCAAAGGTGACTGCGATCGTTCCATGGGTCGCGTGGGTGAGTTGGTACTTCTTGTGCAGGTTCAAAGGTTGTTCCGTTCGAAGAATGAAAGCCCGAGGGTTTTTGCCATACTCGGTCTTGACCACAACCTCAGCCAAGGGCACCTGGTGTTGCCCGTCTTCATCCCGGAAGCTCAGTTTAAACCCCCAATCGGGGTCCTCTCCACCCTTAACGGACAAGTACGTCTCTACGCGGATCGTCTGCACGTCTTCTAAAGAAGCCGTAGTCAAGCGCGGAGTGCGATCCACATCCTCTGCGCTGTAATAGATATGATGGTCCTCTTGCATCAACCAGACGTCGAGCTCTCCATCGTCGCTGGTCCAGTAGAGGGGTATAAAGCGGTCTTCGCCGTCTTTTCCGGCCCACTCGTCTCCTCCGATGTTCTTACGGAGTACAAAACCGAGCTCGCCTCCGTCTGTCTGCTGCTTGAGCACCGTACGAGCCACGTGACCGAAGGTATCGCCAGCAACGAACGGGAGCGTACGACCTGGTTCGTTGTCACCCCAGATCCACAAATTCCAGCCCTCGTAATCGCCATCATGACGATGGTAATGGAAGGTGATTTCCATTTCATCAAAGACTCGCACCGTTTCTCGCAGATGGGCTGGTGGAGCTAAATAAATGGAAGGGTCACCGGCGACCAACCAGATCTCCGCGGTGTCGCCCCGAAAATCCTCAATATATCGATCGTGATCAATATCCTTTTCCCAGGAGGCTCCGCGGATCACAAATCCCAGAGGGCCATTTTTGTTGGGTACTTCGCAGGTTGCT
>DUQE01000141.1 GCA_012837925.1 Bacillota bacterium | reverse complement strand
GGCCGGAATCTTGAATCCATTCCCAGCCAAGACAGTTGAGTAAAAGCAGCCTTTTCCAGTGATTTCAACCGTTCCCGATGCCTCAACCTTCGAGTTCTGCAAATAGCCAACCTTAATGTCTGACTCCACAGCAGTTTGACTCTCAAACTCAACAATACGTTCACCAACGTTTTTGCGCAATTCTTGGAGTTGCGCAAGATCATTGAGTTTAAACGGTCCTGGACCTTGAATAATCAGGCATCTTTCTATGGTTTGTGTCAATGCCTCATAGTCTTCTACATGGCTTGATGCTTCTTTTTTCGCCTCATCAAGTTCACTGGCCAACTGCCTTATGTCTCGTGGCAAGTCGTTAAACTTCAGCTCGACTAGGTGACGGATGAGATTCTCAAATGGTATATTCTCAGCTTGGCTGACAATTGCATTGTAGGCCACCTCTAGTGCCTCGAGTTGGCTTGCAATCTTACGCAATGAGTTTAAGAGACGAATCTGCATGACAGAAATGCCACCGGCATACAACTGGGAGCGTACAACGTTTTTGAGGACCGTGATCGATCCACCAGTACGTACAATGCCACCACTGACTAGGCCGTTTACGACCACGACTCCTGTGTTGCTCTGAACCTTGACATTGTCCATGACATTACCTTTGATAATGATATCGCCATCCATCGTAATATTGCCCGTGGAGACATCAGCATCACCAGGTAACTCAAAGACATTGGTCACTCGTACAACTCCACTCTGCAGCGATGGAAGACCAGACGCAGTAGCGATGATCTGTAGTCCGTCATCGCTGATTTTCGCGCCCTCGCCGGCGACGAGTTCGATCGTCTTAAGTGGTTCGCCGGGTATGGGATGTCCATAAACATCCATGCCTGGTTCACCTGGGTGACCTGGGTCCTTAATAGCTAGAACCGCACCTTCTCTAACACCTGCAGTCCCGTGCACAGCATAGTGATCGATCCGGATAGCATCGTCATCTACTGCTGCGGCGTCTTCTTGAAAAACGTACTTAATAGAAGGCTGTCTTGCAGTTCCAGGATCCTTACCAAGTGCTATGATAAACGAACCTTGCGCGGTATTCAATATCTCCTCTGTTAACTCTTCGATTTTGAGCCCGTATCTTAGGCCCTCGATTATGACTAGATTTTCCACGTCCTTGATTGTCAGGGCTGGGGGTTCCACGAGATTCTTCATGATTGACAGCGTCAATTGGTTCGTTGGCGCTTGATCTGCAAGACTATAGCTTACACCTGGAATCCGTTTCCAGAGGAGCGTTGCTGTTGTTCGCTTGGCATCAACTTTGACTTCGTAGTTCAACTCAGGTTCGCGGCTTTCTGGTAGAAGTATATCCAGCGGTTCTACGCCACGGGTTAGTTTGACTTCGTTCTCCACTGGTTGACCATCATACACGACATGCAGTTCACTACCAAAGCGAATCGTGGGTACAATACCACCTGGAGCAGCTGGAGGAATATACTCGAATTTGCCATCCTTGACACCCACCACTCCAATTTGCGAGGGCTGACCTTGTACCACTTCGGCCTTCTTAAGAGTCAGGCGGACTTTGGCTCCGCTACTTCTTAGACCAAAAAAACCCTTGGAGGGCTCCTCTAAGATCTCGACGGTAACGCGCTCTTTGGTGGTTTGCAGAATAGCTAATCCATGTTCAATCGCTTCCTCAACAGTCTTTCCTTCGCCTATTACCTGGATTTGTGCCAGAACGATAACCCCCCTTACAGAGTCTTCCTATAAACGCAGTAACTAACTCGCTGTAAACCATAACTTCCAGGGTCCATAATCTGTTCTGCTGATCCAACAATGAAGTACCCTGATGGTTTCAAGGACCGAACGAAGTTGGTAATTAGTCTTTGCTGTGTGTCACTGGTAAAGTAGATGAAAACGTTGCGGCAGAGAATCAGGTCGAAGTCGCGTTCATAAGCACTCCTCAAAAGGTCGTGCGTCTTAAAGACAACTTGTTTCTTGATTTTCTCATCGATAACCCAGTGGCCATTTGGCTTTTTGGTAAAGTATTTATCCAAATACTCCTGGCTCGTACCTGCTATCTGATTAGGCAAGTATACGCCAGCTCGGGCCTTCTCAAGTACGGACTCGTCCAAGTCCGTAGCCAGTAGCAGGCCTGGTGTGAACTTGGCCTCATTCATGAGGATGGCAATAGAGTAAATTTCAGCACCAATAGAAG
>DUQE01000140.1 GCA_012837925.1 Bacillota bacterium | reverse complement strand
TGACATTGCACAAAGGGGGGTGTCGTCCCGACCCCCGTGGCGATGTAGGTGTTCATCAAATGACGTACTCTTTGCTACCGCATAACAGCGGATTTACGACGGAGAGCGTGATTCGACCAGCGTACGAGTTGAACTGTCCCATGCAGGCCGTGCCCGGTACTCCTCCACGCTCATTGCCACCACTTGTTGCCGTTGATGCTCCGAATGTCATTGTTGAAGCCATTAAACATGCTGAAGATGAACAAGCGTACGTGATTCGTCTATATGAACCAGAGCGCTCGGCAACCAAGACGACCTTGAGCTTTGGGTTTTTGCCAAAACGAGTTGTGAATGCCACTATGCTTGAAGAACCACTCAACGAGTTGGACCTTTGGGATAATCGCGTTCAAGTGTCCATGAGGGCCTTCGAGATCAAGACGATACTAGCATATTACTAAACTCTCAAGCTATCTCAGTCGCTCGGCGGAACTCTTCCACTTCCTTTGCAGTAGGAAGAGAGGGAATTGCCCCTTGCCTAGTTACGGTGAGGGCTCCCACTGCATTGGCATACCGTACCGCATCTTTCAACGACGAACCGCCGGCAACTCGAGCAGCCAAAGCTCCATTAAAGGCGTCCCCTGCGGCGACTGTATCAACTGGTTTAACAGAACAGCCGGGGACATGGATAAAAGAGTCGCCATGAGCAAAGAGAGCGCCTTTTTCTCCGAGAGTTATGATGACAGACTTGGGTCCCCTGTCTAAAAGAACTCTTGCCGCCCGCTTCGCTGATTCAACATCGGTAACAGGCACTCCTGTGAGGAGCTCCGCTTCAGTTTCATTGGGCGTCAAATAGGTGATGGCCTTCAGAAGGTCGTCACTTATTTTTTGTGCAGGGGCAGGATTCAGGACAATAGGCACCTCATGCCGACTAGCCATTTCTACCGCCATTTTTATCGTGTCAATGTTCATCTCCAACTGCAACATAAGCAAGTCCTGGGATGCTAAGAGCGGTCGCAATGTCGACAAGTCGTCGAGATTATAATTGAGGTTGGCACCAGGTACAACGACAATGCGGTTGTTGCCTTCGTCATCGAGCGTGATCGAACCAATACCCGTGGGAGAACTGGCATCACGCAGCACATGTTCTGTGCAGACTCCCTCTTCTCTTAGAGTAGCTACCATTTGGTCGCCAAATACGTCTTGCCCAACCTTACCGGCCATGGTAACCTTAGCCCCTAACCGCGCTGCAGCAACGGCCTGGTTAGCTCCATTACCACCGGGAAATCGTTGGAAGCTTGTTCCAATCACTGTTTCACCCTTTTTGGGAGCGCGCGGCGTTCGTACTACTAAGTCCATCATGAAGCTTCCAATTACTAGTATATTCGGTCTTTATTTCATCTTAGAGTGTCTCTCCCCTTTCTGCAACGTAAAACGGTGCGCGTCGTGGGCACAAAAAAGCAGAGCGAAGCACAGTTCGCAACGCTCCGCTTACCTTGCAGGACTGCCTATTCTTTTACGCCGCCTTCGGTGAGGCCCAAAATGATGTATTTTTGCGCAAAAGCGAACACAACCATGGTCGGTAGCAGAGCTACCACGATTCCGGCACTCAGTACTCCCCAGTTTACCCCAGCCTTAGAGATAAACGAGTTAAGTGCAACAGGTACGGTCATGTTGTGATTCGAACTCAGGAGCATAACGGCCAAAAACAGTTCATTCCAGATGTTAACGAAAGCGAAACTAAAGATAGCTGCTAACCCAGGTAAAGACAAAGGAAATATTACTTTGAAAATCGTCTGGGTGCGGTTGCATCCGTCAATCAAGGCTGCTTCCTCCAGAGCCTCAGGGATTCGGTCAAAGAAACTCTTAGCCATAATTGTTGAGAATGCAATCATCGTAGACACGTATACAACGGTAATAGCCATAAGACTATCGGTCATACCAATCTTCGCGAGCGAGATGAAGAGAGGACTCATCAACATGTATGTGGGGATGATCTGCGTAAAATACATGACCAATAGCAAAACCATCTTAGGTTTTCTACGTCTGATCCTAGACAGGGCATAACCACTGAAGAGGGAGATAAGAAGTGCACCGGCGGAAGCCGCTAGCGAAACCTTAAGACTGTTCTGGAAATAGGTTGAGAAATCACTGATTCGAAACAAATATTGATAGTTTTCAAATGTGACTTGCGATGGCCAATACCGAATCGGAAATGTGTAAATCTCCTGACCGCCCTTGAGTGATGTTACGATCACCCAATAGAGTGGCCCTAAGCTTAACACCAGGAATAGCGCCAATAAGACTACCCTTATCACACGTTGGATTACCTTCATACAGTCTCCTCCTTGTCAGAGGTCAAGCGCAAGAAAACCACTGCATACGTGAACAGTAGAACCATGATCACGATACCAAATGCCGAACCCTGGCCATAGTCATAAAACTTCAAGATTTTGTTGATCATCTGCATGGCCAGAATATTGGTACTGTTAGCTGGTCCTCCCCCAGTCATAGCATAGATAATGTCTGGGAAATTCATAATCCACATCGTCCTCAACAAGAGCGTGCTAACGATAGTAGGTTTGATATACGGGATAGTAATACTAAATAGTCTGCGAACCGGGCCAGCTCCATCAATCTTCCCAGCTTCCATTAACTGTGATGGAACAGACTGAAGGGCAGCTAATAACATAATTGCAAAAAACGGTATACCATACCAAATGTTAGCTATTATCACCGAGATCATAGCGTATCTGGGATCAGAGAGAAACCCAATAGGACTACTAGCTAAACCCAAGCGCAGCAACACATCATTAGCCAAACCAAACTGTCCATTAAAGATCCACGCCCAGACCAACCCGATAGCAAAACCTGACAAGGCCCACGGATAAAACACTAGAGATGAATAGATCCCTCTGCCTCGAAAGGGTTTCTGCATGAGGAGTGCTAAGACAAAGCCGAGCACAAACTGAAAGAGCAGGGACACAGCAACCCAAACCAATGTGTTGAGTAAGATCTGAGCAAAACTAAAGTTGATGTCCGAAAAAATGGCTCTGAAGTTATCAAAACCAATAAATGGCGTATTGGACATATCAAAGAGCGTATAGCGCTGAAAACCTATCAACGTACCCTCGATGATGGGGTAGTAAATAAAGAGTGCTAGCAAAACCAGGGCAGGAATCATGATTAAGAAAAAGTAACGCCCACTTCGCTGACGCACATCATCACCTCTTTCGTAGCCACCGTTTCTCCAGAAGATGCTAGGTGGCACCCAGCTAACACACTGCGTGCCACCTAGTGTTACGATTACTTCGTCCAGTATTTATCCCATTTTTGCAGCATGGTATCGAGATCCATTCTGTTCAAAAGCAGGCTTTGCATATCTGTTTCGTGGATCATACCCCAACCAGGCCATTTTTCTGAAGCTAGAGGATACGTCTTCAGCAAAAAGACGTCAGGGTTGGCCATTTCGTAGCTATAAGCTTCATAGTGCCGGCCTTGGAAATGCTCATTGAGTTCAAAGGTCGTGCTGTGGACTGGTAGTGGTCCCCAGTGTTCATTAAAGTATCCATTTTGCTCGACGCTGGAAATCCATTGGATGAAGTCCCATGCTTCTTCCTTATGATTGGAATAGCTTGGGATACCCATTCCGGTAAAACCATAGTCGATTACTGTAAAACCGTGTGGACCCACTGGCAAGGGAATGACCTCGTATTTGTCAGGACCCAGCAAGCTGTCAATCAGAGGAATAGCGTCGGGGTCTTGGATTAGGAAAGGAGTTGTTCCCGAGACGAAACCGTTAATTTGCTCATTGAAGCCCCAGTTAACGCCATCAGGAGGGGTACCTTCTTTGTAAAGTTTTACATATAGTTCCATACCTTCTTTGAAACCGGGGTCAAGGAAAAACTTTTCGTCTTCAGAATAGATGTATTCTGCGTCAGCAAGA
>DUQE01000139.1 GCA_012837925.1 Bacillota bacterium | reverse complement strand
CATCAAAACGGGCGTAGTGACAGCCATTTTTGCCTGTAATGACTTGATGGCCATTGGCGGTATTCAAGCTCTAACCGAGGCGGGGCTACAGATCCCGTCACAAGTCTCGATCATGGGGTTTGACGGAATCGAGGTAGGACAGTATTTGTCGCCGCCTCTGACCACAGTACAGCAACCTGTGTTTCGTCTGGGTCAAGAAGTCGCTCGGGTTCTGTTGGAACAGATTGAGAACAACGAGGAACCTATACAGATCACGCTTCCAGTGAAACTGATCAATGCGACCAATACGATTGGACCAGCACCTGGAAGAAAATAGTACTGCACCGGCGGTAAGAAAAGGGCGACCAATCTCGAATAATCTGATAGAATGGAAAAAAGAGTCAGGATGTGGGGGGATTCAAATGAAGAAAGTGTTGCGGCTCATCGTCTTGATGGCCATGGCAACGCTCTTGGTCGGATGTCAAGGTCGGGTGCTGTTTAATGTCGATGTTCCTATTGTCATCGAACCAGCGCCGCCACGGTATCAAGCCGAGGCTTGGGGGTACCTTTCTTATGACCCTCGTGATCATCACATTCGTTACACAGTGGGAAGAAATGAAAGTCGTTACTATGAGCCACTCCGAGATGCTAAAGTAACGGTAGTGGGAACTGGAATGAGCGTATACACCGATCGCGATGGATACTTCTACATGCGAGGAGTACCCCATGGTAGACTCACCCTGTTGGTAGAACACAGGTGGGTAGGTCCGCATAATGGTGTCTACATAACAACCTCGTCTCGCTAGATAGTGCGGGGCCGCTGCAATGATGCAGCGGCCCCTTTGCCTAACCAGGCCCAGTTCCCTGTTTGCTCATGAGCTTCTCCGCCCGCTCGATGGCGGCTCTAACCAGAGAACCGGCCTCTCGGGTGGTGATGTTACCCCAATCCCCGTCTTTGACCTTGTGGGAAAAGCCAAGTTCTTCCGCGAGCTCATACTTGAGTCGCTCAGACATGACACCCCGTCGACGTTTCATCTGGTCATCACTCCCACATATAGTCTATCCCCACCACTCTTGAATATGCGGGGAGGGAGGAGGAACAAGCTTCCGTTTGGGGAATTAGATGCATAGAACGAATTCATGATAAGGGATCGATATAATTGGCAAAACTAGAACAAACACAGGTTCAATCCAGTGGAGAAGCTATGCATCGGCGCTTAGCCCTGGACTTTGTGGAGACCGGTGATGATCGCTTGTCTGAGGGACGCGTCAGTAAGAAGTTACCTCAGGGAATTACTTCATCCATGCTTTACTCTGATATTGTACGTTTGGCCTGGCCTTCCTTGCTGGAACTGACCCTAACGCAGCTCACCTCCATGGTGGATCTGATGATGGTGGGCGGACTGGGTGCTTGGGCGATTACTGCGGTTGGGTTGACGACCCAGCCTAAATTTCTGCTTATGACCATGTTTGTCGCTATGAACGTGGGTGCCACAGCCATGGTGGCCCGCTATCGCGGTGCAGGTGAACACAAGAAAGCAAATGAAATACTAAAGCAAGCTCTGATTTTGACCTTTTCATTATCTTTGGTATCTTCTATCTTTGGTTTCATTTTTTCAGAAGACATGGTGCGCTTCATGGGAGCTGCCGATGCCGAAACATTGGCCGGTGGAACCGTCTACCTGCGCATCCAGATGATCGGTTTAGTTCCATTGGCACTGACCTCAACATTTACCGCCACGTTGCGAGGCGTAGGGCATACCCGCATAGCCATGGTGTACAATCTTGTGGCCAATGCGGTCAATGTGATGATGAACTATGTACTCATTAACGGACATTTTGGTTTCCCGCGTCTAGAAGTGGCCGGTGCGTCTTTAGCCACGATCATAGGACAGTTGGTGGCTTTTGGCATAGCCTTGTCGGTAGTCCTCAAGGGAGATCACTATTTGCACCTGCAGCTCAAAGAAGGCTTCAAGATTCAGTTGCATCACATGCGTAACATCGTCAACATCGGCATTCCGGCTATGATCGAGCAACTTGCCATGCGTGCCGGGATGATTGTGTATGCGAGGGCTGTTGCGTCACTGGGCACCGTGGTCTACGCCACCCACCAAGTCGCCATGAACATTCAAGCCATGTCATTTATGACTGGACAAGCCTTTGCTGTGTCGGCCACGTCGTTGGTGGGTCAAAGCTTAGGTAAGAAACGTCCTGATATGGCCCAGAGTTACAGCAATCATACCCGCCGGGTCGGGATGGCGACTTCTCTGGTACTAGCTACCACGTTCTTCTTCTTTGGTCGTCAAATTGTCAGCCTCTATACGAATGATCCCGCCATTATAGAACAAGGAACCCGGATTCTAAAATTGGTCGCTTTGGTGCAGCCCTTCCAGTCGTCGCAGTTTATTCTGGCTGGTGCGCTGCGCGGGGCGGGAGACACAAGAGCAACGATGGTGATTACCTTTTTGACCGTGATGCTTGTGCGTCCCAGTCTGGCCTTGCTCTTCATTAACAGGTTCCACTGGGGTCTAGATGGTGCCTGGATTGCTTTGGTAACGGACCAAGTTCTGCGGAGCAGCTTGGTGCTCTTACGTTATAATTCCGGAAAATGGAAGCAGATTAAGATAAAGTGAGGGTTGTTCCATGAACACAAAGGGCTGGAGGCTTAGTTTTTCGGTGATGGTTATCCTCTTGATGGGGGCTTTGATCATGAAATGGATCGGTTCCTCTGGAGCACCCCTTACGGAAGTGAACGGGTCCCTCGATGTGGATCCATCACTATCGGGTTCGGCGGTCACAGATGTTCGGGTCTTTTTCCCGCCGCTCCAGGGAATGACCTATTACTTTGCCGGTGAAGGTATGGAGTACGCTTCGTTTACTCGTCAGATCACCTTCACCACTCCTGATGCTGTGCAAGTCGAAGATCGCAGCGGAACAAATCTGGCGCAGGTCGTGGAGTATAGTCCAGAAGGATTACGGATCATCTGGTCCGAAGAGGAGTTTTACTCAAAAGAAAGCCTTCTTGATGACACTATGCGAGAAGGGCGAAGTAGTGGTGGACCTCGGGATCTGCTTCTACTCAAGGCGCCGGTTATGAAGGGCAACACCTGGCGTGATGCTAGTTTTGATCGAGAGATTATTGCAGCAGACGAAATAGTCACCATACCCCTGGGGACCTTTTACGAGGTCGTTACGGTGAAGAGCCGAAGCATCGAAGCGGATGATTTTGTAATGTACGAGTATTACGCTAAGAACATTGGCCTCATCAAGCGGGTCAGTCTCTACGTACAGGATGAGAAGACCTACGCGGTTGTATCAAACCTCCAGAGTCTCGCTTGTCCGCGTCCGCAGTTCTAGACAGGGGAGGGGTGTTTGGTGAATCATTCGTATACGATTGGAATTGATGTGGGGGGCACGAATACCGATGCCGCCCTGCTTTGTGATGCTGAGGTAGTGGCGTTAATCAAGGTACCCACGGATCACCAGGATCTTTTGTCTAGTACGAAGGAGGCCCTACAGACAATACTCGATCACTATAAGGGAGCAGAACCCGTGAAGCTCCACTTGTCGACAACGCTCTCCACCAATGTCATTGCGGAGGGAAGGGGAGCTCCGACAAAGGTTGTGGCGGTACCAGGACCAGGAGTAAACTTGCGTTCCCTTAGTTTCCCCTTTTCCATCATTGAGCTTGAAGGCTATATCGATCATCGCGGCCGCGAGGTCAGCCCACTTGACATGGATCAGGTTCTGGCGCTACGAGATGTCTGCGACGATGGAGAGGCTTTGGCGGTTGTAGGAAAGTTCTCCCAGCGCAATCCCATCCACGAACAACAGCTCGCCAGGGAACTGGCCAAATGGCATAGCGGAGTTATTAGCCTAGGACACCGCCTCTCGGGTCGTGCCAACTTTCCCAGGCGCATTGTCACAACGTATCTGAATGCCAGCATCGCCAAACACCAGGGTGACTTCCTTAAGGTATGGGAGGATGTACAAGGTACCGATATTTCGGAAATCGCCATTCTAAAGGCTGATGGGGGTACCATGACGCTCAATGACTCGCGGGAGCGGGCTATCGAGTCAATCTTGTCAGGACCAGCCGCCAGCATTATGGGGGTTAAAGCCCTGAGCCAGTGCCCGGAGAATAACTATCTGATTGTTGATATTGGGGGCACCACGACAGATCTAGCGGCCGTAGTCGATGGCGAAGTGCTCTATGAGCGAGATGGTGCGACTATTGCAGGATACAAGACACTAGTACCTGCTGTTTTGACGCGTTCCATCGGGTTGGGCGGCGACAGTAAGGTGACCTATGAAGAGGGCCTGGGCATCACAATTGGTCCCCAGCGCGCCGGAATGCCCGTTTGTTTAGGGGGCAAACATCTCACACCGACCGATGCAGCTGTAGCTCTGGGTTTGGCGAGCATTGGCGAGCGTGAGGCAGCCATCCAAGGGTGGAACACTTGGGCTGAAACGTTCGGTATACGTGGCGAAGACTTAGCCAGACAAGTACTTGATACTTTTACGGCGCAGCTCGCCCGAGCTGTAGACGACTTTTATCGCGAACTAGAGAATATGCCACTCTACACGGTGCATGAAGTACTAAACCCGCCCGAGCTGAGACCTAGGTACATTGTGGGCCTGGGGGCGCCGGCGGGGGTGTACCTCCCGCCTTTGGCCGCACACTTGGACTTGCCCTGCGAAGTGTTGCCCTTCAGTGCGGGGGCCAATGCAATTGGTGCAGCGGCAGCACGCACTACAGTGGGGGTTACACTCCAGGCAGATACCGAACTGGGCCGGGTTACGATTCCTGAGATGGGGTATCAAGAAGAGCTACATCGACCACTCTTTTTTGATATCGGTAAAGCCCGTGAACTCGCGGAAGCCAAGACCAGGGAGTATGCTAGCTCACTTGGCTACGATGCTACTGGTGAGATTTACATCGTGGAAGAAGAGAGCTTCCAGATGGTCAGGGGTTTTCGAACGGTGGGTCAAACCCACATGGTGCGCACACAGCTTCGTCCTGAGGTGCGCAAAGTGAGGGGGGACATCAAGTGACACAGGTAGGATTGGTTTTTTTCCCGGCCTTCGATTGGGCGATCAGTCCCGATCACCCCGAACGTCAAGAACGACTCCTGTACACCAGAGATCAGATTCAGGAAGAAGGGCTTTTCGATCACCCTTCGATCCATGAATACCGTCCACGCCGAGCCACCGATGAGGAGATCCTACGGACGCATGTTGTAATCCCGAGTCTTGATCAAAGGATTACCGAATCCCATCGCATTGCTGCAGGGGGTACCATTGTTGCAGCTGATCTTGTAGTAGACGGCCTGGTTGACCGGGCATTTGCTCTGCTCAGGCCCCCCGGGCACCATGCCAATCGAGTCGTACACGGCGCTCGAGGTTTCTGTGTGCTCAACAATGAGGCCGTTATGGTCGATCACCTCAGGGCCAGGCTCGGAGCTGATCTGAAAGTCGCCATTGTCGATACCGATGCACATCATGCTGATGGAACCCAAGACGTTTTCTACAACGATCCGGGAGTTCTGCACATTTCACTTCACCAGGATGGACGGACCCTGTATCCCGGTACGGGCTTCACATCAGAGCGGGGCGGTCCAGGAGCCTATGGCCAGACGGTGAACATTCCTCTGCCTCCAGGCACTGGAGATGAGGGAATGCTGATGGTGATGGAAAGAGTCGTCTTGCCCATTTTGCGCGAGTGGAAGCCTGATTACATCATCAACGCCGCAGGACAGGACAATCACTTCTCAGATCCCATAACCAACATGAGTTTCTCCGCGCAGGGTTATGCCCAGCTGACTGAGCTCTTGAGCCCTGACATCGTTGTTCTTGAGGGTGGGTACTCCATTGAGAGTGCGCTGCCCTATATCAATGTAGGCTTGCTCTTGGCTTTAGCGGGTCTCGATTACTCCAAAGTCCAAGAACCCATTGAACGGAAGAATCGGGAGCAAGGGAAGAGCATTACGGAACAGGTCGCGAAAGTATGCGACGAGGTGATGGATTTGTGGCAAACCCGCTCACAAGCGGATTTGGGTGAGGTATTTGGCGAAGCTGACTTTTTCGAGCGCAGACGTCAGATTTACTACGACACAGACAACATCTACGAAAGTCAACAAGAGTATGTTCGTCTGTGTTCAAGCTGCGCGGGTTGGAGGGTTATCTACACAAGTTCAACGCGCAACCGCGATCCCGTTGGCGTAGTCCTGCTTCCCTGGAAGCCCTGCCCCGTTTGCACTGGTGAAGCTCGGGAGCAGTACGAAGAACTCACGAAGGATGAGCGGTTTCGTCAGGTCGTGTGGCAAGATCCTGCATCCAAATTTTGCCGCTGTGACGGAACAACCAAAACTTGACAGGATTTCGCCGTTTCATCACGAACATAGCTTGGATGATTAAAAGTTGGGGGATGGTTCCATGGTTCGCTGGAGGCGGGCTGGTTACTTAATCATACTTGATATTGTATTCGCTAATTTAGCATTCATAGGCGCACTCTTGATTCGGTTTGAGGCTGTCCCGGCTCAGCAGTGGCAGTTCTATTTCTCTGTTCTTGTACCGTATACAATGATTCGCCTATTTAGCAATTATTTCTTTGGAATTTATAATCGGGCCTGGCGCTATGCGTCTATGGATGAAGTCTTGGCTATTGTTGGGGCTGTGTCCGTTGGCTCCATCTTTGCAGTGATGCTCTGCCTGTTCTGGTTTGGATCCCTACCAGGCCGCAGTATTGTAGTTTTGGACTGGTTTTTGAACATCGCTCTCTTGGGAGGCAGTCGTTTTGCTTGGAGGCTTCTGACATCGCGTCTTGGATCGCAACCGGTTGTACAAAAAAACCAATCGCTCAAGAACGTCCTGATTATCGGAGCAGGCGATGGGGGAGTATTAGTCGCACGAGAGTTGCGTAATCATTATGGGGCTCGTGTGCGTTTGGTAGGCTTTGTCGATGACGATCCGGTCAAACAAGGCCAACGGATCCTCGGTTATCCCGTGCTGGGACCTAAAGAGCATGTCCCTGGGATTGTCGATCAGTACGGTGTTGATGAGATCATCATCTCGATGCCATCGGTACCTCGTAAGGTGATTCGTGAAATCGTGGGGATCGCCCAAGAAACGGGGAAAACGGTTAAAATCCTTCCTGGTGTCTTTGACCTTATTGAAGGCAATGTGACGGTGAACAAGATTCGAGAAGTGCAGATTGAAGACTTGCTCGGTCGTGATCCGGTGAAAGTAGATATTGTGGGAATGAGTGCCTACATTAAAGACCATGTGGTCTTGGTGACTGGGGCAGGCGGTTCCATTGGATCCGAGCTGTGTCGCCAGATTGTAGCCCTTAAACCAAAGACATTGTTGCTTTTGGATAACTGCGAGAATAATATGTACGACATTGAAATGGAACTGAAGACCAAGAGTGAGATACCCTTGGTGGCTTTGGTGAAGGACATTCGTGATCGGGCCGCCATTGAGGCCGTCTTCTCAAAGTATAAGCCGCAAGTTGTCTTTCATGCGGCCGCCCATAAACATGTTCCGCTCATGGAACAGAATGCTGAAGAGTCCATAAAGAACAATGTATATGGTACATATCAGGTGGCATGGGCCGCCCACAACCATGGTGCACAGCGTTTCGTCTTAGTCTCCACCGATAAAGCGGTGAACCCAACAAGTGTTATGGGCGCATCGAAACGCATCGCGGAGATGATCATTCAATACCTCGACACGATCAGTTCCACTACCTATGTGGCGGTGCGATTTGGTAATGTCCTAGGGAGCAGGGGCAGTGTGATTCCGCTTTTCCGGAAGCAGATTTTGGCCGGTGGGCCAGTAACTGTGACCCATGAGAAGATGATTCGCTACTTTATGACCATACCCGAGGCAGTGCAGTTGATCTTGCAGGCGGGAGCCCTCGCATCAAGGGGCGAGATCTTCGTTTTGGATATGGGTGAACCAGTGTCGATTATGGACTTGGCCACGACACTGATTCGTCTCTCTGGATTCCAGCCCTACACCGACATTGATATCAAGATTACTGGCATGAGACCGGGAGAAAAGCTGTTTGAAGAGTTGCTCACAGATGAGGAAGGCGTGAATGCTACCACCCATGAACGCATCTTTGTCGCTAAACCTTCGACTCTAGATACGGTTTTGCTTGACAATACGATCAAGGCCTTCCAGCAGGCTCCACAAGTAGCTCTGCCTACGAACCAATCGACAACGACGCAGTTTATCCAGAGCTTCCTGCCGGGCTTTGTCAGAGTACCAAACGCCGATGACATTGCCTTAGAAGAAAAGATGGAGCTGCTCCAAGACGAAGCTGCTGCAACTAGTTTGGGGGAATAAGGATGAAGCGCTTACGGGAGATTGTTCCTCATTTTTCCTTTGAGGGAGAATATGTCGGTGCGGAAGT
>DUQE01000138.1 GCA_012837925.1 Bacillota bacterium | reverse complement strand
CTAGAAGATGATAAGCAGGGCACGATTCGAGTGTACTTGAAGTATGACTCTAACAAAGGCCAGATTATTAAGGGAATCAAGCGTATTAGTAAGCCTGGCTTGCGTGTCTACACAAACAAGGATGAAGTGCCTAGGGTACTAGGTGGCCTTGGTGTGGCTATCTTATCAACTTCACAAGGAATCATGACTGACCGCACAGCTCGTAAAGAGGGCGTAGGCGGCGAAGTAATTTGCTACGTTTGGTAAGGGAGGGAAAATAATGTCCAGAATAGGAAGAACTCCAATTGAGGTTCCTGCCGGTGTTGAGGTCACAATTAGCGGCAACGCTATCGACGTCAAAGGACCAAAAGGGAAACTCAGCAGAGAATTCCATCCTGAGATGCAGGTTGAACTGAGCGATGGCGTCATTACTGTGACACGTCCCAGTGATAATAAAGAACATCGTTCCCTCCACGGACTGACTCGTACATTGATTGCGAACATGGTTCATGGGGTAACGGAAGGGTTCACTCGTAATCTAGAGATTGTTGGTGTAGGATACCGGGCAGCGAAGCAAGGTAATAAGCTTGTCTTGTCACTAGGCTACTCGCATCCGATCGAAGTAGACCCAGCACCTGGAATCGAGATTGAAGTACCAACACCAACCAAGATTTCTGTCAAAGGTATTGACAAGGAACTGGTAGGTCAAACGGCTGCTAACATTCGCGACTTCAGAAGACCTGAGCCTTACCTGGGTAAAGGTGTGCGCTATGAAGGCGAAAAAGTGCGTAGAAAAGCAGGTAAAGCTGGTAAAGCTTAGTGCTTAAAGGAGGGTAAATGATGGCCAAATACAGTCGGCGTGAAGCAAGGGAGCGGAGACATAGACGCTTAAGGCAGCGTGTGGTTGGAACCGCAGCGCGCCCTAGGCTCAATGTGTATCGCAGCTTGCATCACATTCACGCCCAAATCATTGATGATAGCATTGGACACACTTTGGTTTCTGCCTCCTCTGTAGAGCCTGAACTACGTGCGAAGTTGGGATCGACAGGGAACAAAGATGCAGCCAAAGAAATTGGCCTAGTCTTAGCCGAACGGGCTAAAGAGGCCGGCATTACACAAGTTGTTTTTGATCGTGGAGGCTACATTTATCACGGAAGAATCGCTGCTCTAGCAGACGGTGCCCGTGAAGGTGGCTTGGAATTCTAGGTGCAAGGGAGGGAAACGAACTTGTCGAAACGAACTGAAACTAGTGGCGTTGAGCTACAAGAGCGCTTAGTAAATATTAACCCAGTCTCCAAGACCGTTAAAGGTGGGCGGACCCGTTCCTTCAGTGCCTTGGTTGTGGTAGGAGACGGTAACGGTATGGTAGGCATGGGACTCGGGAAAGCCAAAGAGGTGCCCGAAGCAATCCGCAAGGCCACTGAAGAGGCCAAAAAGAACATGATCGAAGTACCAATGGTTGGGACCACCATCCCTCACGCGGTAACTGAAACCTACGGTGGAGCTCGTGTACTATTGAAACCAGCTTCCGAAGGTACAGGAGTTATTGCTGGCGGACCGGTACGTGCTGTCTTAGAATCCGCCGGTGTAAGGGATGTCTTGACCAAGTCTCTGGGCTCTTCCAACCCCATTAACGTTGTAAGGGCGACACTCAAAGGGCTTAGCAGCCTAAGAACCGTGGATGAAGTGGCCCGGCTTCGCGGGAAAACTCCCGGAGAGATCTTAGGTTAGGGGGCGAATGTTGTGGCAAAGTTGAAGATTACGTACAAGAAGAGCGTCATCGGTTATGCGCAAGATCAAAAGGACACAGTGACAGCCCTTGGTTTGAAAAAACTCGGAACGTCTGTTGTCCATGACGATAACCCTGTGATTCGGGGTATGATCCACAAAGTTAGACATCTACTTGAAGTGGAAGAATTAGACTAGTCAGAGGGGGTGTAAGTGTGCGGATTCATGAACTTAAACCCGCAGAAGGTAGCACGCACAAAAAGAAGAGAGTAGGGCGTGGAACGGGCTCTGGTTGGGGTAAAACCTCGGGCAGAGGTCACAAGGGTCAAGGCCAGCGTTCTGGCGGTGGCAAGGGTCCATACTTCGAAGGAGGCCAAACTCCGCTCGTAAGGCGTCTTCCCAAACGCGGATTCACGAACGTGTTTCAAAAAGTATATGCTGAAGTCAAGTTGAATGACCTGAATCGGTTCGCACCGGGTACAGTGATCACTCCCGAGCTCTTGATTGAATCTGGGCTTGTGAAGAAAGTGAACGATGGGATCAAGATTCTCGGCAATGGCGAGATCAACCATGCGTTAACGGTGCAGGCTCACAGTTTCACAAAATCGGCAGCAGCCAAAATTGAAAAGGCTGGCGGAACAGTAGAGGTGATCTAGTTGCTAGCTGCATTGAAAAATGCTATGAAGATCCCCGATTTAAGGAGGAAGATCCTCTATACCGTTACCTTGCTTGCAGTTTACAGGATTGGTTCGTTTGTGCCAGTTCCAGGTGTAGACGCAGTAGGATTAGCCCAGCAATTAGGGGTTGACGGAGGAAACCTGTTTGGGTTTTTGAACCTCTTTACCGGGGGCGCGTTAGAAAGATTTACTGTATTTGCACAGGGTGTCAGCCCGTATATCACGGCGTCAATTGTCATGAACCTGTTGTCAATTGTTATCCCGAGCCTTGAGAAACTGTCTAAGGAAGGTCCTGAAGGCCGGAAAGTGATTGCCCAGTACACTCGCTATGCGACAGTTGTCTTGGGTCTCGTTCAAGCCGTAGGTACCGCGGTTATGGCACGTGCTTGGGGTGTTGTCGAGAACCCAAACTTCTTCAGTCTGAGTCTGATTACAATGACGCTCACGGCTGGTACCATGTTCACGGTTTGGCTCGGCGAGAAGATCTCCGAAAAGGGAATCGGCAACGGTATTTCTCTACTCATCTTCGTCAACATTGTAGCAGCAATGCCAACGCAGTATGTTAACGCATTTAGAGCCGTCGGCGAAGGCGGGTTGCACGTTGTGAGCCTGATTCTGTATCTCGTGATCACGATTCTTGTGATTGGTGCAGTTGTCATGATCACCAAGGGCGAGCGCAGAGTGCCTGTTCAGTATGCTAAGCGTGTGGTAGGCCGCAAGGTCTATGGTGGTCAATCCACTCACATTCCTTTGAAGGTAAACCAAGCAGGGGTAATTCCAGTCATTTTTGCATCATCAGTACTGACGTTTCCCCTAACGCTAGCCCAGTTCATTCCAGGGCTGAAGCTGTTTGTGGACCGCTGGCTAGACTATGGTACTTTTGGTTACAATTTACTTTATGTGGTTCTTGTGTTTTTCTTCACCTACTTCTATACCGCAGTAACCTTCAATCCCATTGAAGTTGCTACGAACATGAAGAAAAATGGAGGTTACATCCCAGGCCTGAGACCTGGTAGACCTACTTCGGATTATCTGGATCGGATTCTCTCGAGAATCACGTTGCCAGGAGCATTCTTCCTGGCAGGCATCGCCGTTCTACCCTTTGTTGTAGGGGCAGTGACAAGAATTCCTTCCAACATTCTTACTTTCGGCGGTACCGGGATGCTGATTATTGTAGGTGTGGCACTTGATACAATGCAACAAATCGAAGCCCACTTGCTGATGAGGCATTACGAAGGTTTCCTGAAGTAAAAAGGAGGAAAGGCAGATGCGATTGGTGTTGCTGGGCTTGCCCGGAGCGGGTAAGGGTACCCAAGGAGATCAGATTTCCGAGAAATACGGAATCCCTCACATCTCTACAGGTAGCATTATTCGCGAGGCAATAGCTGCAGGGGCTGACTTAGGCCAAGAGGCTAACGGCTATATCAGTAAGGGAGAGTTGATCCCCGATGAGCTAGCCCTTCAGGTTGTCTACGAGCGTATTGTCCAGCCGGATTGCAGTAAAGGGTGGATCCTCGACGGATTTCCCCGAACTGTACTGCAGGCACGGGCGCTCGATCAACGTTTGGCCCAAAGCGGGTTGAGGGTTCAAAAGGCCTTTGACATTCGCGTAACACAAGCGGAAGCCATTGAGAGAATTGCCAAAAGACGGATGTGCAGTAGATGCGGTGCCGTTTATCACCTAGAACATTATCGAGCCAAGGGCAAGGGAGTCTGTGATGCTTGCGGCGGTGAGCTTTATCGCCGTAGTGATGATACAGAAGAGACTGCCCGGAGACGACTCGCCGTCTATATGAGGCAGACCCACCCCGTTGTGCACTATTACGCGCAGGACGGTCGACTGTTTAGTATCGATGGAGTAAGACCTATTGATCAGGTTTTTGCCGATGTAGACCACTACCTGAACATGTTGGTGGATGAGGATAGTGTTGGTGAGGCGCAATGATTGTACTAAAGTCTGCTGACGAAATTCAGCTCATGCGCGAAGCAGGACGGGTGGTAGCCCAGGCTCATGCGTTGGTTCGAGAGTTAATCAGACCCGGACTGACGACCCTTGATCTCGATCGAGCTGTGGATGAATTTCTACTCAAGCAAAACGCAATTCCGGCATTCAAAGGTTATCAAGGGTATCCTGCTTCAATCTGTGCCTCTGTCAATGAGGTTGTTGTTCACGGGATCCCGAGTAAAGATGTGATCCTGCAAGAAGGATCGATTATTAGTGTGGATATTGGGGCGTTTGTCGATGGCTTTTGTGGTGATAGCGCCTGGACCTATCCAGTGGGTGAGGTAGACCCCGAGGTTCAGAGCTTGCTCCAAACTACAGAAGAAGCCCTCTTTGAGGGCATCGCCCAAGCTAAGGTCGGTAACCGCCTTTCTGATATCTCCCATGCTGTGCAACAACGTGCTGAAGAACGAGGGTTTTCCGTGGTCCGAGATTTTGTCGGACATGGAATTGGTCGCAAGATGCACGAAGCGCCACAAATTCCGAATTTCGGACCCCCGGGGAGGGGCCCGCGTTTGAAGACTGGCATGACCTTGGCCATTGAGCCGATGGTGAATATGGGTAGTTATCATGTGCAGATATTGAATGATAACTGGACGGTTGTAACACGGGACAACAAATGGTCAGCTCATTTCGAACACACTATTGCGATCACTGATGAAGGGCCCGTGATTCTTACGATTCTGTAGGAGAGATGAAATGGGACTCTTGGAAGTAGGACAATTGGTGACGTCAAAGATGGGAAGGGACTCTGGTAAGAAGTATGTCGTAATCGAGTCCTTGCCTGACAATCATGTCACGGTGGCCGATGGCTTTGTTCGGAAAATGGATCGCCCCAAGCGAAAGAACGTGAAGCATCTAGTGGTTCACGGGATAAAACTTGGGACACAAATGGATGACAAAGCAATTCGGGATTTCATAGAGCGGCATAGTAATGTGGAGAACGAAGGGGAGGAGGGTTCAAAAGACCATGGCCAAGGATGATGCCATTGAAGTTGAAGGTACGGTAATTGAACCGTTGCCAAATGCCATGTTTCGTGTAGAATTAGAGAATGGGCACAAGGTTCTGGCCCACATATCGGGTAAGATGAGAATGAACTTTATTCGGATCCTACCTGGCGATAAAGTTACTGTAGAACTATCTCCTTATGATTTGACGAGGGGAAGAATCACGTATCGCAAAAAATAGACGGCTAAAGGGGGCGCAAAACGATGAAGGTGAGACCTTCCGTGAAGCCGATGTGTGAAAAGTGCAAGATTATCAAGCGCAAAGGCCGTGTTATGGTAATCTGCGAGAATCCAAGGCATAAGCAGAAGCAAGGATAGAATAGAGGGGGGTGTCCAGAT
>DUQE01000137.1 GCA_012837925.1 Bacillota bacterium | reverse complement strand
GATATGAACACGGAGTTCTTTGCTGATCCTAGAGAGCTCTTAGAGCAGGTGGACGCCGTAATCATTTGCTCAGAAAACAGTCGTCACCGCGAGTTTACGGAATTAGCTGCAAGTTATGGGCGTCATGTGCTGTGCGAAAAGCCCATTGCGACCAGTATGGAAGATGGACAGGCCATGATCGAGGCATGTCAAAAAGCAGGCGCTAAGCTGCAGATTGCCTTTCCGGTGCGTTTCGCTACGCCCGTCATGAGAGTTAAAGAAATGCTTGATCAAGGGCAGATCGGAGATGTTCTAGCCATCTCAGGAACCAATCACGGGCAGATGCCAGGGGGCTGGTTTGTGGATCCCGTCCTCGCAGGCGGTGGAGCGGTGATGGATCATACAGTTCACGTGGTGGATCTCATCCGCTGGTTCTTGGGCAAGGAGTTTGTTTCGGTTTATGCCGAAGCCGACAGTATGCTGTGGGATGTCGACATCGATGATTGTGGCATGCTAAGCATGGAGATGGAAGGTGGCGTAATTGTCACACAGGATCCGAGTTGGTCGAGACCTAGAACCAATCCCACGTGGGGTGACGTGACACTTCGTATCGTGGGTACGAAAGGCGTCATCAATCTCGATGCCTTTGCCCAAAACTTTGTGGTATATGACGATGTTAAGAACAAGGTATCGGAGCGGTCCTTTGCTGAAGACATGGACTTCGGACTTATCGAAGACTTTATCCATATGATCATCGAAGACCGTGAACCGAGTATTAGTGGCTATGATGGCCTGAAGGCAATGGAAGTCGCCTTGGCCGCCTACGAGTCTGCTCGTAGAAAGAAACCTGTTACACTGTCGTAAACGCTTAAGTCGGGACAGGGCCTGCAAGGGGGGGAATACTATTAAGAGCTTTCTGCGATTGAAGGATTTTCTATCGGAACACAAACGCTACTATATCTTGGGCATTGGTGCATTACTTTTGACCAATCTGGCCCAGTTGGTGATCCCCAAGATGATGGGTAATCTGACGAACCTAGTAGCCTCGGGTACCTTCTCCCGAGGTGATCTGTTGCGCTTTGTAGCGGGCTTTGTAGGGCTGTCCATTGCCATCGCAGTCTTTCGTTACTTCTGGCGTGTTAATATCATGGGTACGGCACGCAAGATGGAGTATACTCTGCGTAATATGCTTTTTGAACATCTGCAGGGACTTTCTACGGAGTTCTTTAACTATCATAAGACGGGCGATCTCATGGCGCACGCCACCAACGACATTCAAGCGGTACGTATGGCCCTAGGACCAGGTGTCGTAAACGCTGTGGATGCCATTTTCCTTACTTCGGTCATTGTCTTAATGATGGCACGCACCATTAGTCTAGAGTTGACTCTTGTGGCTTTGTTACCACTACCAATCATGCTCATCGTGGTGGCGGCCTTCGGTCGAATTATCCACGGTCGATTCCGCCGCGTTCAAGAAGCTTTTTCGGATCTCACGGATCGCGTTCAGGAGAACTTTGCCGGGATTCGTGTCATCAAAGGATTTGCCAGAGAAGCGAGTGAAGAAGAACGCTTCCGCGAAGTCAACGAGTACAATGTCAAACGAAACATGGAGCTCGTTCGAGTTCACGCCCTTTTCCATCCCTTAGTAGGTTACTTGGGTGCATTAAGTTTCATTATCGTGCTTGGCTACGGCGGAGTACTGGTGCTGGACGGTTCCATCACCATCGGCGACTTTGTAGCCTTTAACAGCTATCTGGGCATGCTGACCTGGCCAGTGGTGGCCATTGGCTGGGTAATGAACATGATTCAGCGCGGTAAAGCCTCGATGGATCGCCTCAACTCCATTTTCACGGAGCAGTCGGAGATCAAAGATCCGGGCAGTGATGGGGTATTGGCAGAGTTAAAGGGGAAGATCGAGTTGAAGGATCTGACCTTTTCTTACCCAACGTCTACGAAACCTGTATTGCAGGGTATTTCCGCCGAGATACTTCCAGGTCAGGTTGTGGGCATTCTAGGAAGGACGGGTTCCGGGAAGACAACACTTCTCAATCTTTTGGTTCGTCTGTACAATGTTGAACCCGGGATGATCAGACTCGATGACGTGAACATCGATCAAATCTCTGTCGAGGTCTTGCGGGACAACATCGGCTATGTTCCTCAAGATAGCTTCTTGTTCTCCGCCACGATTCGCGAGAACATTGACTTTGCTGACACCGGAAGTGACATGGAGCGAGTCATGGAATACGCTAAGATTGCCCAGGTCTACGATAATATCGTGGAGTTTCCCAAGCAGTTCGAAACGGTGGTGGGCGAACGCGGTGTAACCTTGTCTGGCGGACAGAAGCAGCGCATAGCCATTGCCAGAGCTTTGATCAAGGAGCCGCAGATCTTGATTATGGATGACAGTCTGTCGGCGGTTGATATGGAGACGGAAGAGGCCATTTTAAACAATCTCCGGCGGGTTTTCCCTGGAAAGACAGTTATTATTGTGTCGCACCGCATCTCCACTCTACAAGGGTCCGATCAAATCTTCGTGTTAGAAGAGGGCCGTATTAGCCAGAGAGGGACGCATGAAGAACTCGTCCTTGAGGAAGGTCTATACAAAGAACTGTATCAGAAACAGCTTTTAGAGGAACAGATTGAAAGTGTGAGCTAAACCGGCAAAGGTAGGTGAAAGAGATGGACCATTTCCAAGAAGAACAAACACTAGGTAAAGCGTATGACGGTCGGCTCATGCGACGTCTCTTGAAGTATGCGAAGCCGTATTGGGCTTTGATTACTCTATGTGTCGTGTTATTGCTGGTCATTGCTGTGACGGATTTGGCCCGGCCGTACTTGGTGAAAGTGGCCATTGATGATCATATTCTTGGTTCTGACATGTCCTATGTGCACATCGCTGAAGTGATGGATGATGAAGAGTTGATCACGATCCAAGGGTACTCCCTTCGCAGGGAAAAGGGTGTGGTGGACGAGCCTGATCAAAGTGGTAGATTGCGCTTTGAACTTGTCCGCAAAGAAGGGCAGCAGTTCTTGCAGAGTACTGAGGGCGATGTAGTCTTGACCCTTTCGCCTGAGGATATAAGAGAGCTTCGACGAGTGGATCGTGTAGCAATCTTGCGCCTGGGAGTTCTCTTACTTATCGTGGTTTCTGTTGGTTTTGCCCTAAACTATATTCAGGCTTATCTTCTCCAGTTTACTGGACAACGCATTGTGTTTGATATACGCCAGGCCGTCTTCAAGCACTTGGAGAGCATGGCCTTATCCTTTTTCGATCGCAATCCCGTGGGGCGCCTAGTCACTAGGGTTACAAACGATACCCAGAACCTTCACGAGATGTATACGGCGGTACTGGTGAATCTGTTTAAAGATATCTTCATGATTCTAGGTATCATTGTCGTGATGTTCCGACTCGATGTCAGGCTGGCGTGGGTCTCCATGGCAACGTTGCCCTTGATCGTTGTCATTACGGCCATTTTTCGGATCAAGGCTAGAGCCGCCTATCGTGAGACCAGGGTGCGTTTAGCACGCATCAACGCTACGTTTGCTGAGAACATCGCAGGTATGCGGCTTGTTCAAATCTTTAGGCAGGAAAGGCGAAAGTTCAAGGAATTTGATGATGTCAATAGGAGTCATTACCGGGCGAGTATGCAGGAACTCAAAGTATTTGCCATATTCAGACCTTCCATTGAACTGGTATACTCCTTAGCCGTAGCCATTTTGATCTGGGTTGGTGGGGGACAATTGCTCAGAGGTATTGTCGACTTTGGTGTACTGTATGCCTTTGTGAACTACCTGGAACTCTTCTTCCGACCGATTAATGACCTCACAGAGAAATACAATATTATGCAGGCGTCCATGGCCTCGGCGGAGCGGATCTTCCTAATCCTCGACGAACCGCCGGCCATTAAAGAGATTGACAATCCAAAACCCATGGGTGAGGTTAAGGGACATATCGAGTTTCGGAATGTATGGTTTGCCTATGTGGGTGAAGATTGGGTCCTCCGCGACGTCTCCTTTACCGTGGAACCAGGTGAAACTGTGGCCTTTGTTGGAGCAACTGGAGCAGGAAAGTCGACCATCATGAATCTGCTTTCGCGTTTTTATGACATTCAAAAGGGGCAGATTCTAATTGATGGGCAGGATATCAAAGAGTTGAGCCTCGCTGAGCTGAGGAGAAATGTAGGTCTTGTGATGCAGGATGTGTTCATGTTCTCGGGGACAATTGGAGAGAACATTCGCTTGAACAATCCAGAGATCGGTATGGAGCGGGTCGAGAGTGTGGCCCGGTACGTTAACGCTCACCACTTTATTGAGGCGTTACCCAAACAGTACGAGGATCCAGTCACTGAGAGAGGATCGACCTTGTCATCGGGTCAGAGGCAGCTCATCGCCTTTGCCAGAGCTCTAGCATATGATCCAGCCATCTTGATCTTAGATGAGGCCACGGCGAGTATCGATACCGAAACCGAAGCACTGATCCAGGATGCCTTGCCGAAACTGCTCACTGGACGGACGAGCCTTGTCGTAGCGCACCGTTTGTCCACTATCCAGGATGCCGACACTATCATCGTTTTGCATAGAGGTAAGATCAGGGAACAGGGTACCCATCAGGAGCTCTTGGCTCAAAAGGGTCTGTATTACAACCTTTTCTTGTTGCAATACAAGGATGATTTCGGTGATGCAGAGGGAGTAAGTTGATCTCGATGCGAAAAAATCCGGGCATTTTTCTTCAACCCGGCAGGAATGTTCGGTATAGTAGCGAATGATAATGCTGTAAGTTGTAAAAACTAATGCTTTAAGGAGGAGCTACAGCGAATGAGTACAAAAAACAGCATGGCCCAGCCAAGCGGAGGTTGGTTGGAGAAACAGTTTAAGCTCAGGGAGAACAAAACGAATGTGCGCACAGAGGTTATGGCAGGCATTACGACCTTCATGACCATGGCTTACATCATCGTGGTGAATCCTGGTATTCTTGCCACGATCTTTGAAGGGACTCCAGAGCATCAGTCGATGTTTATGGCGTTTATGATTGCCACGATTGTGTCTGCTATCTTCGCGACAGTATTAATGGCGTTTTTTGCGAACTATCCATTTGCATTAGCTCCAGGAATGGGACTGAATGCGTATTTTACTTACACTGTTGTCTTTCAAATGGGTTATGACTGGCAAGTAGCCTTAGGTGCGGTTTTCATCTCCGGGATCATTTTTGTGCTGTTATCGCTCTCTGGAGTTCGAGAAGCAATTATCAATGCCATACCGGCTGGCCTAAAGAGTGGAATTAGCGCAGGTATTGGTTTGTTTATTGCTTTTATTGGACTCCAAAATGCAGGTATTGTTGTGGCTGACCAGGCTACAATGGTTGCCATAGGTTCTCTTCGTGAGCCAGCTGTAATCTTGGCCATGGTAGGGATCATCTTAACAGGAATCTTGTTAGCACGAAATGTGCGAGGAGCCATCTTAATAGGGATTTTCGCAACAGCCTTGGTGGGAATCCCGCTGGGAGTTACTCCTATTCCCGACGGCATCTTTAGTGTTCCACGCTTCTCCTCGTGGGC
This sequence comes from Bacillota bacterium, assembly GCA_012837925.1. Classification (GTDB taxonomy): domain Bacteria; phylum Bacillota; class Limnochordia; order Darwinibacteriales; family Darwinibacteriaceae; genus UBA5420. Next base: position 1,973 of record DUQE01000137.1, on the reverse strand, counting down.
ACCCGTTTTCGGCAAGCTTGATATCAGGGGTGCTCTTGGTGTAGGCTTGATTGAAGTGGTTTTTGCGTTCTTGTTCGTTGACTTGTTCGATACAATTGGGACCTTGGTTGGTGTATCCGAACGAGCTGGATTTCTTGACAAAGATGGTAAGCTTCCAAGGGCCGAAAAAGCTCTCCTGGCCGACTCTATTGGTACTGTTGGTGGTGCAGTTATGGGTACCTCAACCGTAACAACCTACGTTGAGTCCGCAGCCGGGGTGGCAGCCGGTGGTCGGACAGGTCTCACCGCTCTGGTGACAGCAGGATGTTTCTTCTTAGCCCTGTTCTTCGGTCCGCTCTTCAGCGCTATTCCTAATGCTGCTACGGCTCCCGCTTTGATTGTCGTTGGTGCCATGATGGCCAGAGGTGTCCTCAGCATTAAGTGGGATTTCATGGATGAGGCCCTTCCAGCATTTATTGCCATGATTGCCATGCCCCTAACGTATAGTATCGCAACAGGTATTGCGCTGGGATTCATCGTGTACCCGTTGATGAAAGCTCTAAGCGGCAAGGCTAAGGAAGTTCATTGGATTATGTGGGTCTTGGCTGTACTTTTTGCCGTGCGGTTCCTCTATTTGGGATAAGTTCAATACAAGCATAAAGAAAAAAGGATGGGTATGGTCCAAGGGACTAACCCATCCTTTTTAGGTTTCACATTTTCAGACGCTGCGTGCAAAGGTGATATCCAGGACATTACCCCACTTGTCGAGCGTAGTCTTCATCTGCTGTTTAAAGTCACCTAGACTCATAATCTGTGAAATGGACGCCATGTTTGTAAACATGTCATAGATGCCTAGGGCATCGTCATAGGCCTCTCTGAGTTTCCTTAAGTCCTCTTGAAGTTTCTCGTTTTCTTCGCGCAAGGTCTCAACTTCTTCTTGTAGGCTACTGAGTTGGGCCGTGTAGTCATCGGTTGTTCCAATGCTGCCAGCAACTTGTCCCAGGGCCTTTATAATGCTTAAGGGATCGGGCTGGTTCACACGCTCTTCCAGAGTACGGAGGCGCTGGTTGAGTTCTTGCATGTACTCGGGTAAGCCCTGAAAGGCTTCCAGGAGCGCTGGGTCCACTGTAAACTCCGAGCGGCTTTTCTTGGGGGGACTGATCGGTTCTTCCCGTTCTTTACGGAGTACATTGTAATAAAGCATGCCAATAGCCGCTTCTGAGCGATGGGGAAGAAGCCGAGCGCAGCGCCTAAAGGCTTCAGTTAATGGTAAACCCTCCATCTTGGCCCTCAAGGCCTGATCCCAGACGACATCCTTTTCTTCATCCGTCCAATTGCGCACGGGTGCAGTTGTCTTCGTGGCCGTGGCACCTTGGTTTTCATCACCCATCATAGGTAATCCTCCTTTAGGTATCTGCTACCTAATACTATGACCAAAGTTGAGCATTTTATACTAAGGAGGATTATCTATAAACTTGCAGAACATACAAATTCAATGGAAAATGCAGGTCCGCGCACGGGCCTTCTTTTCCACCTGAAAACAGGGAGCAGGCGCAGAGAGAACTCGCCTGTTCCTTGTTTTATAGCTGTTGTTTAGGCATGGAAAAATCGGTGGGATTCACTAATATGGTCTTGGCTCCATCGTAATTCACAAAGCCAGGGGAAGCTCCCTTAGGTTTGCGCACATGTTTACGAAGGGTATAGTCCACTGGTACCTTCGGTGACTTTCTGCTCTGGGAGAAGTACGCAGCTAAGCTCGCGGCTTGGAGCAAGGTTTCAGGAGGAACGTCTCCTTCGTGAAGTATGGCAACGTGGCTCCCTGGAATGTTTCTGGCGTGTAGCCAAAGATGATTCGGTTGTGTCAAGCGGAAGGTCAACTGATCGTTTTGCTGGTTGTTACGCCCAACTAAGATCGTGATCCCGTCCCTTGATACGTATCGGGAGGGCCCTGCCGTTGTTTGCGACTTCTTTGAGGTGGGGGATGGTTTTCGCTT
>DUQE01000136.1 GCA_012837925.1 Bacillota bacterium | reverse complement strand
GCGTGTGATGAAGGAGATTCTGGGCGATCGTCCGAATATTCTTTTGCTCGACGCTCCTGACTACCTCGAGTTCGCCAATCTTTTGGCCAGATGTACCGTTCTTTTGACAGACTCCGGCGGGCTTCAAGAAGAAGCTCCCGCCTTACATAAACCGGTTTTGGTGATGCGCGAAGTGACAGAACGGCCGGAAGCGCTCGAAGCCGGAACAGTGAGGTTAGTCGGATCAGCCAGACAGGATATCGTAGATGCAGTGAACAACTTGTTGACAGATCCTGAGCTATATAAGCAGATGTCAAGTGCCCCTAACCCTTATGGAGATGGGCAAGCAGCACAGAGAATATGCAAGATACTACAAGAGAAATATGAGTAATGGGGGTATCAATATGGCAATGAGGCCAGACGAGATCGTAGCGGTTTTGAGACGGCAGATTGAAGAGTTTGAGTCCACAATAGAAGTGGAAGACCTCGGTTCTGTCCTTATGGTTGGTGACGGAATTGCCCGAGTCTACGGTTTAGAAAAGGCGCTCGCCGGAGAGCTCCTGGAGTTCCCGGAAGGCGTCTTTGGTATGGTCCTAAACCTTGAACAAGACAATATCGGGGTTGTCATCTTAGGTCCTTATGAACATATCAAGGAAGGCGATCCAGTCAGACGAACAGGTACGGTTGTGCAGGTGCCTGTTGGTGACGCCCTCATTGGAAGGATTGTAAACCCCCTGGGGCAGCCCATTGACGGTAAAGGGCCAATCAAAACCGAGAAACGTCGACCTATCGAAGCACAAGCTCCTGGTGTGGTCGATAGGGTTAGTGTGCATCAGCCTCTGCAAACAGGGCTTAAGTCCATTGACTCGCTTGTTCCCATTGGCCGTGGTCAACGGGAGTTGATTATTGGTGATAGACAAACGGGTAAGACAGCCATCGCGGTGGACACGATCTTAAATCAGAAGAATGAAGATGTCATCTGCATTTATGTGGCCATCGGCCAAAAGGCATCCACTGTTGCAGGTGTGGTTGAGACTCTTGCTCAGCATGGAGCCTTGGATTACACAATTGTGGTGTCCGCAACAGCAAGTGAACCTTCTCCACTGCTTTATATTGCCCCTTATGCAGGAGTGGCGATGGCCGAAGAGTTCATGTACGCCGGCAAGGACGTCCTTATCGTCTATGATGACCTTTCCAAACACGCTACAGCCTATCGAGAAATGTCCTTACTTTTGAGGCGCCCACCAGGTCGCGAGGCGTTTCCAGGCGACGTGTTTTACATTCATTCCCGTCTACTTGAGCGGGCGGCGAAGCTCAATGACAAGCTCGGCGGTGGTTCCATCACTGCGCTACCTATCATTGAAACCCAAGCTGGTGACATTTCGGCCTATATTCCCACGAACGTTATCTCGATTACGGACGGTCAGATCTTCTTGGAGTCGGATCTGTTCCATGCTGGAATTCGTCCCGCTATTAGTGTAGGTCGTTCCGTCTCACGTGTGGGCGGTGCAGCTCAAGTGAAGATGATGCGTCAAGTGGCAGGTTCCCTGCGTCTTGATCTGTCGCAGTATAGGGAACTCGCGGCGTTTGCTCAATTCGGTGCAGACTTGGATAGGCAGACGCAAGCCCGCTTAGGTCGAGGCGAGCGCATGTATGAAGTACTCAAACAAGAGCAGTACAAGCCATTACCTGTAGAAGAACAGGCTGTTTCTCTCTACATAGCGGTTAATGGCTATATAGACAGCATTCCAACATCGGATGTGGTGCGCTTTGAGCGGGAGTTCCTAGATTCTCTCCGTAAGGAGCATGGCGAACTTCTAGCTGAGCTACGAAGCACTAAGGCCATTACGGAAGAGATTGAGAGCAAATTGAAGAAGCTTATTGTGGAGTTCAAGAAAGACTTCGTTAGTTAGGGGGGCTGAAGATGGCACAATCAAGCCGGGACATTAAACGGCGGATTTCTAGCATCTCAAAGACCCAACAGATTACGAAAGCCATGGAGATGATAGCCGCTTCGAAACTGCGTAGCGCTCAAGAAACGGTGGTCAGTACTCGCCCTTACTATGAACGCCTAACGAGTTCTCTAGGTACCGCTCTAAGGGCGGTGGAACAAGCTGGCGAAGAACTCCCGGAGGTTGCTCGCAATAGGGGCGGAGACACGCATTGTCTGCTTGTCCTGGCCGGAGACCGGGGTTTGGCTGGTGGCTATAATGCTGCCATCATAAGGCAAGCAGAAGCCTTTCTGAAGGAACATCCCCAAACCGAAATGGTGATGGTGGGCCGCAAGGTTCGCGATCACTTCCGGAGACGTAACGTGACGTCACTGGCGGAGTTCGTAGGGATTGGCGATGTAGCCAACCTCAGAATAGCCCAGGATATCGGGCATGTGATATTTGACTTTTTCCAACACAGACTCTTTGATAACGTGACGATTCTATACACGGAGTACATCAATACCGTAACGCATAGGGTAAAGCTGCGGGGTGTTCTACCCCTTCCGGAGCAGATTAAAGAGACCGAGAGCGAGGGTCCAGAAGCCTTGTATGTCTATGAGCCGTCAATTCATGCGGTTCTTGAAACCTTGGTTCCTTTGTATGTCAATGCCGCAGTTTATCAGGCGTTAACCGAAGCGAAGGCCAGCGAATTAGGGGCGCGAATGAATGCAATGCGCAATGCTACTGATAATGCTGGCGAGCTGATTAGAGAGCTAACCATTAGTTATAACAGAGCACGTCAAGCTCAGATAACGAAGGAAATTGCAGAGATCGTGGGCGGTGCAGATGCATTGCAGTCGTAGAATTGTGAGGGGGTTTATTGATGAGTAATGCGATGAATAAAGGAAAAGTAGTCCAAGTCATTGGACCTGTGGTTGACATCGAATTCGCGCCCGAGCAGCTGCCCGATTTGCTCACGGCCATTCACATTGAGGGCGAGGTGGAGGGCAAACATATCGACTTAACCTTAGAGGCTGCCCAACACCTAGGAAACAATATGGTGCGCTGTATCGCAATGGCCTCAACTGACGGTCTTCAACGCGGCATGGAAGCCGTTGACCTTGGTGGACCCATTTCGGTTCCTGTTGGGCCCGAGACACTTGGCCGTCTGTTCAATGTACTAGGAGAACCGATTGATGGCAAGGAGCCTGTGCAGACCAAAGAACGATGGCCCATTCATAGGCCTGCTCCCACGGTTGATGAAGTAGAACCCTCCAGCACCATGTTGGAGACGGGTATTAAGGTCGTTGACCTTTTGGCACCCTATGCCAGGGGTGGTAAGATCGGTCTCTTTGGAGGCGCAGGTGTAGGGAAAACCATTCTGATCATGGAACTCATCCGCAATATTGCGCAGGAGCACGGAGGTTACTCGGTCTTTGCCGGTGTAGGGGAGCGTACCCGCGAAGGGAATGACCTCTATTTTGAGATGCAGGAATCTGGCGTTATCGATAAGACAGCGATGGTATTTGGACAGATGAATGAACCTCCCGGAGCTCGCTTGCGTGTGGGCTTGACGGGGCTCACGATTGCCGAGTACTTCAGAGATGAAGCACGGCAAGACGTACTCTTGTTTATCGATAATATTTTCCGCTTTACACAGGCTGGCTCTGAGGTTTCCGCCCTCCTAGGCCGTATGCCTTCGGCTGCAGGTTATCAACCAACCTTGGCCACGGAAATGGGTCAACTGCAGGAGAGGATTACAACCACAAAACAAGGTTCGATTACCTCAATTCAAGCTATTTATGTACCGGCCGATGACTATACGGACCCGGCTCCAGCCACTACGTTTGCACACTTAGATGCAACCACGAACCTGGAGCGTCGCATTTCAGAAAAGGGTATCTACCCAGCTGTCGACCCGTTAGCTTCGACTTCGAGAATTCTATCTCCGGACATTGTCGGTAACGAGCATTACACGGTGGCACGGGGAGTGCAGCAAGTGCTCCAGCGTTACAGCGAACTCCAGGATATCATCGCCATTTTGGGTATGGACGAACTATCAGAGGAAGACCAAATCACGGTAGCCAGGGCAAGAAGACTTGAACGGTTCATGTCGCAGCCCATGTTTGTGGCCGAGACCTTCACAGGAATTCCGGGCAGATTTGTGCCCGTCAAAGAGACCGTGCGTGGTTTCAAGGAAATTCTCGAAGGGAAACATGATGACTTGCCTGAAAACGCCTTCTTTATGGTCGGTACCATTGATGAGGCGGTGGCTAAAGGGCAGGCCTTGGCAGAGGAGAATGCTTAATGGCTACTCTCACGTTTGAAGTGGTGACGCAAGAACGCACCGTGGTTTTGACCGATGTGGAGTATGTGCTCTTGCCGGGGATCGAAGGCAGTTTTGGTGTTCTAGCTCGACATCAACCCCTGATGGCATCCCTAGACCTCGGTGTTCTGGAGTTTGGTCCACGGCACGGCAAGCGTCGCAAAATAGCGTTGAGCGGCGGATTTGCTGAGATGCATGACAACAAGCTCACTGTGATGGCGCATACCGCGGAGCTTGCGGAAGAGATCGATGTCCTAAGAGCCCGACAGGCTCAGAAGCGGGCTGAGGAAAGGCTTGCGGAACGGCAAGCAGACCTGGATATCGCCCGAGCACAAATTGCTCTGCAAAAAGCGCTACTTCGCTTGAAAGTAGCTGACGAAGACTAGACAATCCCCCCGAAATCGGGGGGATTTCGCGTATAAGCGGTAATATTAGGGAGCATACTATCAGCAAGGGCGGTGATAGTATGCAACGATGGAAGAGCGTAATTAGAAAGATCAGACAAGCTTTGAACAGGCGTGAACACCAGACACTACTGCTCATGATTGTGATAGGGTTTTCCCTTATTGCAGGTATCGGTGTCGGTATTTATCGCAATTGGACACCTGAAGAGCCGGTATCGGTGACTCCACAAGTGAGCCTGGACGAGCTTGAGGCCGTTGTCCAAGAACGTGTCCAAAGCGTGATCGCAGACTTTTATCCTTGGGTCTTAGAAGGACCCATCCAGCTCGTTACGGTAGAGCCGCCGGCCAGTGTCTTGCCTGAACCGACGGAACCAAAGCCGGTGACAGCGCCAGAACCGGAACCCGAACTCTCTTTTGAACACCTGATTTGGCCTGTGCAGGGAGAGATCGCCACACCCTTTGGATGGCATCGCCATCCGGTGTATGGGGATTGGCGCTTTAATGCAGGTTTGGAGTTCCGCGTCACAGACACAGTAATTCGGACAGTGCTCCCTGGTGAGGTCGTAGCAGTCAACTCCAACGGGCTAGAGACGGAACTTGTGATTGACCATGGAAGCGGGTGGGTCTCGACCTATCGTTCTATCAAAGGAATCCAGGTTGGCCCGGGCGAAAAGGTAAAACAGAATCAAAACATTGCGTTTCCCGAGAGCACGGGGCTGGTCTTTTTCGGACTAACCCATAATGGAGAGCCTGTGAATCCTCAGGCGTTTCTCCACTAATGCTAAGCATATTCGAAGCCCCGCAGCATATAAATGTATAAAAAGTGCTAGGGGGAAGCGCAGATGAGAGACTATATCCGCAAGCGGGTGGTGGATGTAAGTTTATATATCGTGAAGACAAGTGCCACTGTGCGACAAGCGGCTATTGTGTTTGGTGTGAGTAAAAGTACCGTCCATAAGGACGTAACCGAGCGCTTGCCACGCATTAATCGAGAACTGGCCGATCAAGTGAAACAAGTACTTGAGGTAAACAAGTCTGAAAGACATATTCGGGGCGGAGAGGCTACGAAACGGAAATATGGAGTAAAGGGAGCCAGCCGAGCCTCTTAGAATGAATAATGGAAAAAAGGATTTGCCTCCTCTATGGCGAACAGTATTCCATTGTAACATAAATGGAAGATGCGGAAGTGTTTGGAGGGGGCAATTGAATGTTCAGTAAGGATATTGGAATTGACTTAGGTACAGCAAATATATTGGTCCATGTACGCGGTAAGGGGATCGTCATTCATGAACCGTCGGTCGTGGCCATTGATGTAAATACCCAAAAAATATGTGCTATTGGCGAGGAAGCCCGGGAGATGATTGGTCGTACACCGGGCAATATTCGCGCCATCAGGCCCCTTAACGAAGGAGTCATTGCGGACTTCCAGATTACCGAGGAAATTCTGAAGTACTTTATTCGAAAAGTGGCTGGTCGCGGGTTCAGACCGCGGGTTATGGTTTGTGTTCCCTCCGGGATTACCACTGTTGAGAAAAGGGCTGTTTTGGAAGCAGCAACCCTAGCCGGGGCCAAGGAAGTGTACCTGGTGACCGAACCCATCGCCGCGGCAGTGGGCTGTGGTTTGGATATTGCAGCGCCGAGCGGCAACATGGTTGTAGATATTGGGGGAGGAACGACGGACATTGCCGTCATATCCCTCGGTGGTGAAGTGACGTCGGAGTCGCTTCGAATCGGTGGGTCCCACATCGAAGAGGCCATTGTGCGCCATGTTAAGAGAGTGTACAACCTAGCCATCGGTGACCGCACGGCAGAAGATATCAAGACAACGATCGCCAGCGCTTATCCCGATGCTAACAAGAGAATGTCCATTCGTGGCCGCGACTTGGTGACAGGCTTGCCGGCAACGGTAGAGATTAGCTCTGTAGACGTTTATCCTGCGT
>DUQE01000135.1 GCA_012837925.1 Bacillota bacterium | reverse complement strand
TTTGAGATGCTTCACGGCCCTTGGCAAACCAAGGATGGTGGGGAGTCCGAAGTCGTCCTGCAAAATGGGGGCGGACTTCACCGAGGCGGCCTGAGCTCCCTCTAAAGCCAGGTAGTCTACATCCGCTTGAAGACAAAGGTCAATTTCTCGTTCTAGATTGTTGGTGAAGGAGAACTTTACACCGACAGGTACCCCTTGGCCAGCCTCCTTTAAGAAACGCACCAGCTTAGGAAGATCCTGAGCTCGACGAAGCATGGGTAGCTCGGTACGGATGAGATGGGGGTAGGGAGCCTGGGCCACACCTGCACTTGCTCCTTGGCCTAACTGGATCTCTAGAGCATCTGCTTGCTGTAGCATGTCCATCGTACGATAAAGGGGAGTTCTGGGATACTGAACAATGAGATAGTCCGCAAGGCTGCGTTCGCCTGCTAGAAAGGGGCCTTCTCCCGTATTTGTCGCCGTCTTCGCGCGGCTGCTTCCAAGGGCAAAGGCATACTTCATTCGGTCTGTTAACGCCGTTTTATAGGCCATTCCCGATATGATGAGGGGCATTTCGATCTTCAGCGGCTTGCGGGCCTTGGGGCCAATAACGACACCCATGTGGATCGGAATCGTATGCGGGAGTGGTTCACGGTCGAGGTGTGACGATACGAACATCAGGCCCTCGAAACCAACGAAATCTCGGGGGCTGCCTAGAGGTCGCTGCAGGACTTCGGCTCTCTGGGCTCGCAGGTTCGTTTCAAGAATCGTCTGTATGTTAGTGCGTTTTGTGGCCGTGACGAGTTCCGAAAGATTGGCCAGATAGGGATCGGTCATCATGATTTTGAAAGCGAGACGGCTCGCCTGGGTAGTGAAAACGCGTAATCCCCAAATTCCGCCCAAAAGACCCAATGTTCCCACGAATAGTCTTGATGAGAGCTTGGACAGAAGAACACCTCCAGATTAGAGTGATATGCTAGGGAGGGAATCAACCAGTCTTGTAGTAATACGTTAGCGAGAATGGTGCTCTAGATGGGTGTGGTTTTGTGGCAAGCACAAATGTTACTATAAAGGATGTAGCCAAGCACGCGGGAGTGTCTCCATCTACGGTGAGCCGCGTGATTGCGGATCATCCACGGATTAGTCCCGATACCAAAGAAAAGGTGCGGGCGATTATGAGCGAGTTGGGTTATTATCCCAATGCGATAGCGCGGAGTCTGGTAAACCAGACGAGCAACAGCATTGGACTTATTCGTTCTCGTTTGACCGAGGAGAACTTCGCCAATCCCTTTTTTCCCGCGGTTATTCAGGGCATCTCCTCTGTAGCTTATAAACACAGATTGAGTCTTGTTCTCTCCACGAGTAAGACGTTTCAACAGGAAGATGAAGAGTGCTTAGATTTGCTCAGACAGCGCCGAGTTGACGGCGTGATACTCTTAGCTTCTCATCGCAACGACCAACTTATACCACGTTTGACCAGTGATGCCTTTCCCTTTGTCTTGATTGGACGGTACGAGGGACCAGAGGAAATCAACTGGGTGAACAATAACAATGTGGAAGATGCGAAGAATGCTGTACGGTACTTATTGAACAAAGGTCATACACAAATCGCCTGCTTGGACGGAGATCCTAGGTATGTGGTGAGTTCGGACCGAGTTATAGGCTACAAACAGGCATTTTTGGAACACAAACTTCCCGTGCCTGAGGGACTCATCGAGCATTCGGAGTTTTCGGTCGAGGGTGGATATCTGGCTGCGCGCAGACTCTTAGAGCGTAAGCAGCAATTTTCTGCTCTGTTTGCCGTTGATGACCTGGTGGCAATCGGTGCCATGCGGGCCTTGCAGGAACAAGGCATAAAGGTAGGAAGTGAAGTTGCCGTAGTTGGTTTCAATGATACGATCT
>DUQE01000134.1 GCA_012837925.1 Bacillota bacterium | reverse complement strand
TACGGAGATACGGCGCTCTTGTTAGCCTGTGGAACTCCTCGTCCCAATGCCGAGGTGGTCCGTCTACTCCTCGAGGCCGGGGCCGATGTGAATGCAACCAACATGTATGGCGAAACACCCATGGCCCTGGTCTTCCTGGCTGATGTGCTAGATCCTCAAGTAGTGAAGCTCTTGATCGAGGGTGGAGCGGACCTGAATCATGAGGATGATGCGGGTTTCACCCCCCTCAGACATGCCCTGCTGTTTGAGCATGATGCCGATGTGATTCGCATGATTGTGGACGCGGGCAGCGACCTGAACCTAGTGGATGATGAAGGGAACTCGGTCTTGATGCAGATCTTGGATCGCATACCCGATCAGGATCTGGTACGTTCTCTACTAGAAAGAGGAGAAGACCCGAACTGGAAGAACCACACAGGTCACACTCCATTGATGGGAGCGGTTGTCGCATCAACAGACGAGGCGATTGTTCAAATGCTCCTGGATGCTGGAGCCAATGTCAATGCAGTAGATAACGGGAACAATACCGCTCTGATCTGGGCAGCTTGGGCCAACAAGAATCCCAGAGTGATCGAAGTTTTGTTGGACGCCGGAGCTGACGTCCACATCACCGATGACGAAAATGGTGCCACTGCCCTTATGTGGGCTCTGCGCGAGGAACCTCATCCAGAGATCATAAAAATGCTGGTGGATGCTGGTTCAAAGGTACGCGCAAGGAGCAATAGCGGGGCCTCGCCCTTGTTTTGGGCCAGTTGGGGACAGGCGTCGGCTGAGATCTTCCGTATTCTTGTCGACGCAGGCGCAGATGTATCCGCCCGTGATCACTTTGGTTCTACCGTCCTAATGTCGATCCTTTCCGAAGGAACCACTCTTGAGGTGGTCTCGCTCCTCTTAGAGACGGGAGTACCCGTTAACGCAAGAGACAGTACCGATGCAAGCGCACTTCTCTGGGCTACCAGAACCGGTGCCTCGGCAGAAATAATCGCCATGCTACTTGGAGCTGGGGCGAATGTTCTTGCAGAGGATTTGTCGGGTGTCACCCCACTCTACGAGGCGGCCTACACTTCGGACCCTGAGGTAATCAAGCTCCTGCTTGAGGCAGGTTCGGTGGTAGATGCGGCTGATGAGTTTGGCTTCACCCCCTTGATCTGGGGTTCCATGGGTAACGAAAACCCTGAAGTGATTGCCATGCTCCTGGAGGCCGGGGCAAATGTAAATCAAACCACTGCCTTTGGAAGCAATGCGCTCATGGTAGCTGCCATGAGTAACCCGAATCCAGAGGTCCTTCAGACTTTGATTGAGGCAGGAGCTGATGTGAATAGTAAAGATGTCGATAACGCTACACCCTTGATGTATGCTGCTAGTTTAGGTTGGGGAGCCCCTCCCGTTGAAGTGCTACTAGCTGCCGGAGCCAGCGTCAACGAGCAAGACAGTTCCGGCTATACGGCCTTGATGAAAGCCGCTGAGATAAGTGGTTATCCCGAAGTGGTTCGACTACTTCTTGGTGCCGGGGCCGACGGAACACTACGGTCCAACGAAGGCAAGACTGCATTTGACTATGCCAAGGACAATCCATCCCTCAAAGATACGGAAGAGTTCTGGCTCCTCAGCGATGCCCGTTTCTAACCATTTTATGGGGCTTGTTAAGGGGGTCTGTCCCCCTTAACAAAGGGTCTATATTCGTAAAGGGGGACAGACCCCCTTAACATGGAGGGATTACGAATGACCAGCCGCCGTTATTGCCAATTGCAGATTGGCCTCTTGGGTTCTTTCAATCTGGTTGTGGATGGAGCAAGAGTCAGTTCAGATGTGTGGAGCTCCAAAAAGGCCTTTATGCTGTTAAAATATCTCGCGGCTAGGCCTGGGAAAAGGGTACCTACTGATGTGCTGATCGACTTACTCTGGCCAGATGACAAAGACACTGACAGAACCAGCAATTTACACACCGCTGTGTGGTTCGTGCGGCGTATCCTAACTTCTCAGGCCAATTCAGACGCAGAAGCACCACTGCGTTATGAAAATGGGTCGTATTGGCTCGATATTGACCGCGGATGCGTTGATGCCGAGCAGTTTAGACGCCATGTGATGAAATCACGGGAACTTGCCACTCGCGATCCGGAAATGGCACTCTTTCACTGCGAATCCGCTCTCGAACTCTATAGGGACGACTTTCTCTGCGAAGAGGTCTATGAAGAATGGACCATATCCTTCCGCGATGATTACAAAGAACTCTACTTTGAGACCATCAAGCGCTCTGCGGAGCTGATGATGGAGCACCGAGACAATCTCGAGGACGCCATTCGAGTCTGTCGCTTGGGAGTCAAAAAGGACCCATTTCGAGAGGAGTATTACCAACTGGGCATCAAGGCCTACATTCTAGCCGAACGATATGTGGACGCAATGAACTTGTATAAGAAGTACAGCAAAATGCTCATGGATGAGTTTCAACTTGAACCCAGCCCAGCCACACAAGCGTTGGTCGCGCATCTTTGTGACAAGACAGGGGAAGAAGCTACTACCTTGGCGCCTGATTACGGTGCATACATCTGCGACCGGGCCATGTTGCAGTTTCATTTAGACACCGAGTTGCGTAGATCCCAAAGAACCGGAACCAGCTTCTCCCTTCTCCTTATCGCATCCCAGGACGGCACTCGCGCGAATCGACAAATGAAGACGACGTTCCATATCCTTCAACGCTCCTTGAGGAACTCTGATCTCATTTGTCTGTTCTCCGAGAACCTCATTGTCGTATTTCTACCCGATACGACCCGTGCTGCGTCCGAAGTACTCTGGGGCCGATTGGCAGACACCCTTGAAGTACGAAACATTGACACCTCCTCCTTGTCCCTTACCCTGCTCTCTAACGAAGAATGGGATGACATGAAGAAGGAACTCGCACGTATTTTTGCCGAATAACGAAAACACTAGATTTAGGCGAATCCCGAGACGACTTTACGTCATTTCGGGATTTTTTTCGCGCAAAACGTCCTTTGAGTCTTTTTTGAGTGAAATTAGATTTCTCCTAGAGTGACCCTTTTACAATTAAGGAAAACACGGTTAAGACACATTTAACGCTTTCGAAATGCATCCGAGTACATCTTACTCAGGGGGTGGTTGGAAGACTGGGGTGTCATGAGTCAGTAGCAAGAAGCTTCACAATGCCTTACTCTTTGGACGCGATGACCTGCAACTCTTTAACTGGTCACCAATGGAGTTGTAGCGAGCTAGGGTGAAACCGGCCAAGGAAAGCAATCCATAACCAAAGAGGAGGAAGTAAGAAATGAAAAAGATTTTGGTATTGACCTTGGTTGTATTGCTGGGACTGACGGGTCTAGTCCAGGCTGCAAACAATGCAGACGTTCTTCAAGACGGTAACTTCAACAAGGCTATCGTCACGCAAGAAGGCAGTAATCAAGTAGCTTTGGTGACGCAGACTAGTGACGAAAACGATGCGGACGTCTTCCAAAGCGCCAAAGACAACTCTGCCACAGTTAGTCAAACTGGTAATGAAAACGAGGCGGACGTAACCCAAACCGACCGGGACAATGAATCCGCACTTTCTCAGACCGGTAGTGAAAACAACGCAAGCGTGATTCAAAGTGGTCGCGGCAACTCCTCCGCTCTTTCTCAGTTTGGTGATGATAACGCGGCAGACACATTCCAAACCGGTCACGACAATACAGCCTCCGTTACCCAAGACGGCACAACCAACGAAGCTACAACAGTACAAGACGGCGATGATGTCAGGGCCACTGTTGGGCAAGCAGGCGAAGGCAATAAGACAGATATACTTCAGACTGGTAGAGCAGACAGAGCTACGGTATCGCAAACGGGAGACGAAAACATCGCAAGTGTAACCCAGACAGGATTTGGTCTTTTTAGTAGTCCAAATACTTCTTCAATAGCACAGACAGGTGACAGAAACGCTGCAAGCATTCTGCAAAAGACCTATGGCCTCCTCACCGGCCTCAACAAGGCAACCATCACTCAGCTCGGTACGGACAACAACGCTGAGATTCAGCAGACAGGTCTTAGTGCTCTGCTAGGAGCCAATAGTGCAGTAGTACGTCAAGACGGGGTAAACCTCCGTGCGCTTGTCTCCCAAGATGGCCTTCTCAATTCTACTGACGTAGAGCAAGAGGGCAAGGGAAATAATACAGAAGTGACCCAGAACGGAGAAGTAAACAGCGCCGTGGTCACTCAAAAGGGCACCCAATATCCTGCGCTTGTCGACATTTTCCAAAATGGCATTGGCAACATAGCTAAAGTAGAGCAGAGAAACGAGGGTGGAGAAAGAGAGTCTAGCATCCTCCAAGTGGGTTCCGGAAACTACGCGTCAGTCAAGCAGGGCCAAGGTCATTCCTACGCAACGATACAACAGAATGGTACCCTGAACTTAGCCTTCCAGGATCACCATGGAAAGAACTTGCGGAATAACTCTGAACTTGAGATCCAACAAAGCGGTAGCGTCAACCGCGCAGAGCAAAAGCAGATCTCTGGTGGAGGGCTGAAGGCTTACATCTATCAAGATGGCAACTATAACCGGGCGTATCAGGATCAGGAGAATGCGTCGCAGAATTTTGGTGTGTGGAATTGGGCTACAATCGATCAAAATGGTAATTGGAACTACGCTAAGATTGCCCAAACTGGCCAGGTCGTTAGTGCGCTTGTAACTCAAAACGGCCATTACAACGAAGGTACAATCACCCAAGCCGGCGCCAACAGCATTGGGACTATCGACCAAAACGGGAACAATAACAACGCCACGATCAACCAATAGTCAATTTAGAGACAAGGGGCATAAAGGCGAAGAGATGTACTCTCTTCGCCTCCCTACAATCCTTTAGGAGGATCATTATGAGCAGCACAAAGCACAACCGGACCTTTGCGAAAGTGGTTTTGTTAGCGCTCATCATTTTTGGCTTAATGCAGCAACCGACATCAGCCCAAGGTGTAACCGAAGCGTACATTTACCAACAAGGTAATGGCAACAACGGTACGATCGAACAAGATGGACCAGACAACTGGGCATCCCTGACGCAATTGGGTAACAGCAACATTGGATATTTGCGCCACCAAGGTCAGGGAAACAATAGCACCTTAACCCAGTTGGGTTCGTCAAACCAAGCCTCCACGACGCTTGTTGGAGACAACAACTTCAGCTTCCAGAGCCAGACCGGATGGGATAACAAACTCTCAATTTCGCTTGACGGAAGTTCTAACTCTTTCTTCCAGATTCAGCTCGGCACCGGAAACGAAGCCGAGGCCAACGTAACAGGTAGTAGAAACACGGTCTTCCAGACACAAAGTGGGCTAAATCACTACTCGAAGGTCAATATTTTCGGGAACAACAACACTGTCAACCACTTACAAACAGGTGATTTCGCATGGAATGAAGAGATTAGCGTTGGCGGCAACAATAAAACAATAAATGTGTTCAGAGCTACTTTTTAGTGGAACCGCCCGCGTGGGAAGGAGATTATTATGAAACGACGCCCGGGTTTATTCGTCCTTATGCTGGCTACAACCCTGGTCCTTGGAGCGTCAACACTTGCCTCAGCTGAAGGCACGGGTACAGTGACCCAAATCGGCCTTGACAACTATGCTTATATGTACCAAGAAGCCACAAGTGAAGCCATCATCATGCAGCTTGGGAACACAAACTCAGCCTCAGTCGAACAGGAGGGCCCTGGGCATTTAGGGGGAGTAGGACAGGTCGGCGATGAAAACGAGTGTATACTTCTCCAATTGGGGCAAAAGGACCTCGCGTTTTCCATCCAGTCTGGCAATGAGAACTATGCAAGCATCACCCAGATGCACTCCATAGCTGGTAGCTCGTCATATCGGAACATTTCCGATAATGACGCCTTTTCATACCAGTCCGGACTTAACAACAGATTGGAGCTCCTGCAAACGGGTGATGACAATACTGCCTCTGTCTCCCAAATGAATAACAACAACGAGGCCTTAGTAGTTCAAAGCCAACATACCTCCGGTACTGGAGCACAAGCCACCTTTATAGTGCAGTCCGGAATCGGAAACTGGGTGGTCAGTCAGCAAGATGGCACTCACCATGTCGCGAGATGTCGACAATTTGGAGACACCAACAGCGCCCTAGTCAACCAGGATGGATTGGACAACACCGCATCGGTGGTACAAACCGGAAACAGCAATGCAGTAACAATTAATCAGGGCTAGCTCAGCCGAAAGGAGAACAATTATGAAGAAAAGACACCTTGCCTTTGCGCTGCTCCTGGTCATTCTGCTTGGCACCCCCACCATACTCGCCAACGAAATCGATCAGGAGAGAATCGATCTTTTCTTGTCTTCCCAGAGACTCCTAAGAGAAGAACAAACACCCCCGAAAATGAAGGTTGGTATGGTTCTTAGTACCTTAGGAACCGACAGTGAAGTAAGTCTTGGCGCAAGGGTGGAATCCAGAATCGACAAAGAGAACAAGGTCCACATCATTACAGAGACAAGCTATCTCAAAGGAGAGCAAACGTTAGCCGGTTTCTTATCACTCAAGTTTACACCATTCTCGCGAGACAAACTCGCGATGTATGTGGGTGCGGGAGCGGGTTATGCAAACGGGTTCAAATTCCAGGTTTTTGCTGGAGTGGACTTTACAAAGAACTTCTTTGCTGAAACAAGGTATGTCAATCACCTAGGTGGCATTGGCAATACACGTTTGCATCTGGCAACCGGCGTTCAGTTTACTTATTAAGGAGGAGAGACTGTGAAAAGAGCCTTTCTATTTGCCCTCGTGCTGCTTCTTGTCCTTACAGTAGGTGGAAGACTTGCTCAGGCTCAGCACACAATGAGTTGGAACTTTCAACTCATCAACAACTTCAACGCCCGCCAGGTAGCCTTGAACATCGCCAATGCCCAGCAGGAATTGCTTAAGACCACGGAAGAACAAAGTGGTCTTGATAGGTTCAAAGAGAGTCTAGATAGAATGGCGATGAGCAAGGCGATTCGGGACATTGTATACTTCGAACCGGGTTCCGAAGAAGAACCCCCCCAAGGTTTTGTGCCCGTAGACGATGGATGGATCTATTACGCATGGGATCCCGTTTCAGGTTCTATGAGCATCTGGTATTTCTCCAATGGAACCTGGACAGACATCAGTATCGACACCGCACAGCAGCCAAGCCCTCCTGTTTGGTAGTCACCGAAAACCAGGCATAACTAAAGGAGTGAGACTATGGAAATCGTAATGATTGGATTACTGGCCCTTGGATTGCTCATAGGAGGAGTTGCTGGTGTTGAGACTCCCCCACCTCCCACCACCGAAGTCGTGGCGGCTGAGATGGAGTCGGTGCTTGCATCGCCAGAAGATGTACTCTTATCCGTCAACAATGTGACTACCGCCAGCCAACTGTTAGCCGCTCTGCCCGAACCAGATCAGCGTATCCCCATCGTCATTTACGCGATAACCGATAGCACTGGTCAGTTTAAAGCAGATGGTGGTGCTGTTTCCTCTGTCGTCACACAGGGAGCAACAGAAATGCTGATCACAGCCCTACAAAGGTCTAGGCAATTTGCCGTTCTCGATCGAGTGCGCTTTGGCGATCTGATGAACGAGCAAAACCTCATCTCAAGTAGCCGGGTTGCCCCCGGACAAGGTCCGGAGCTAGGAGCCCTGTCAGGAGCCAACTACATGATCACGGGTTCCATCACGGAGTATCAGGTGAGCAAAGAGACGGGAGGCATTGGGCTCGTGATCGCCGGCAAAGGTGGTTCAGCCGAGTATGCCAAGGCTTCCGTGGCGCTAGACATACGCGTCACCAACCTTACCACGGGAGAGGTAGTATGGGCAGAGAGTCTCAAAGGAGAGATCATTGGGGAAAAGATTGGCGTTCAGCTTTTCTCCTTCCTAGGCAAGAACATCGTGGAGTTTGAAACCGGTCAAGGCAAACAGCAAGTCATCAACCTTGTAGTTCGCACTTTGCTTGAAGAGGCCGTCTTTAAACTGGTTCAATCGCAGGTGCTGGTAGACTAGAAAACTAGGTTTACAACCAAACAACGCCTCGAGGCGGAAAGGATTGTCCGTTTCGCAAACCGTGATGAGCTCGTTACAGCTCGTTGCACGCCTAAAGACCGTGCCAACGAGATGAGAGATAGTTGAACTTTGGTTCTTCTTTCCCTCAGAAAAAGGTAAACCCACTGTGAGGTGGGGACACAAAGCCACGGGTCTAGGAGACTAGATAGCCGGGTTACCCGAGGAGGAAATATAGTGAAACAGAAAATGATGTTTGTTGTGTTGGTGTTCCTAATGGTAGGTCTTTTCAGCAACGCGAGTGCGTTGGCCCACGAAACCGGATTTGGGCTTCCCATTGATTTGGGGGATTGGTTCAATGACTTTTTCCATTCTCCTGAAGAGGAAGCAGAACCCTTCGTCAACTTGGCGTATGCGTACCAGGAAGGAGACGACAATAGCTCGGACCAAACCCAACAAGGTGAGGATAACCGGGCCTATGTCTACCAGAATGGAGATGCAAACGTCGCGGAACAGTCACAAAATGGCGTAGGAAACTGGGCGGGGACCTATCAAGATGGAAATCGCAATGTAGCGGTAATCCAGCAAGTCGGCATGGGTCTTTGGGGAGGAATCTACCAGGTTGGCGACGCCAATACAGCCCGGATTCAGCAAAGCGGGGAAAACTACTCCGCACAAATCACCCAGATCGGCACTGGCAACTCTGCGGTGATTGTTCAAGGCAACAAATAATGCAAGCACGGAGCGTTGGAATGCGGCAATCCTTATCCACGAGGGAGGGTCAAGACCTTATGAGTCTTGACCCTCTTTGTGTAAAAATATTGTTAACGGGGCCTGTCCCCCCATTATTTTACAACATACTTGCGATAGAAATCTTCATCGCTTGCTGTCAAATAGATGATTCCTTCAATGAGCCCCAAGATGGTCGGAATATAGGTCCATACAAAGATCAGATACAAGATTCCCATACCGGGGCGACCTAGGTAGAATTTGTGTGCTCCCACACCACCTAGGAGAATCCCGAGCAATCCTGCTGTGGTCTTGCTCTTGCCGGAAGGATTTGCCTGCGGAGCATACTGTGGTTGGGCCGGTTGCTGGTATGCATACGCAGTCTGCTGTTGCTGCGGCTGTTGTGGCGGTGCAACTCGCGGAAGTTCGGCACCACAGAACTTACAGGACACGAGATTCCCTTCTGCAGGCGCACCACATTGAGTACACGTTCTTTGTTCGACGGTTGACATTTGTTTCCCCTCCGTTTTCTTAGATCAAATATCGACTTGTATTTAGTGCAGCATCAATTTCTCACGCTGCATAATCAAATCCTTAGTTTCCTTGAGGGAGTTCACAATCGTCTTTGTCGTCTTCTCCCTTTCCTCGGCTTCCGTAAGTAAGCCGGCATCTTCGGAAATCCTTGAAAGTTTGTCTTTAATCTGATCCTCCATGTTCAGCACCGCGTTCTTGGCTGACCTCCCAAAGGGAGTCGACGCCTTGAGACGTTCATTTAGACTACTAAACGCCTCAAGCATCGCTTGATGCGCTGTGTCTTCCACAAGTCCGCTGGTTCCCTTCAGGCCTCGTTCAAGCTCCATCATCTGCAGCGTAATATCCAGCGACTTGCTTCGTTCCACTTGCTGTGCTTCCACGTCAGCGGCCTTCTTCGTTCCCGAAAGATACAGACCGGTGATGGTACTAATATAGACTAAGGTGGCTATCAGAATCGACACTATGTAGGCTTTAGGACTGATTGTAATGTACGTTATCCCGGTAAAGACCATTACAAACAGGTAAAACAAGATCGTGACGGCTGCAGCTGACTTAACCGCTGCATCACCATAGCGTTTTTCATACTGCCCGAATTGCAGTACTACAATGTGAAGAAATACTAGTGACAACGTAATCGCAGCAAGAGCCCAGGGAAAGACCCGCAGATTCACCAGCGCCCAAATGGAAAAGACGAACGAATAGGTAATGATGTCCAGGATCAACAGCGCAATCAGTTTCACCGTGCGTAACGTCGAGTCAGTCTGTCCCATGGATTACACCTCCAGTTGTTGTCCGCAGTCATTGCAGAACTTTGCGTCTGAGTCGTTTTCTGCCTTACACTTGCTACAGATCTTCTTCTTCACCATGGAACTGCCACAAATGGTACAGAACTTAGCCGTGTGCACATTTTCTCCACCACAGCTCGGACACTTGATCTTTTCTGGCTCAACTCTCGTACCACAATCGGCACAGAATACTGCACTTTTTGCATTTCCTTTGCCACAGCTCGGACAGATCTTCTCTCCACTAGACGCTGGCCGTGGATCCATGTGCTGGGCCACACCTGACATGGCACCACCCATGCCAAGACCTGCACCTAAACCTACACCTGCACCGGCGAAAACTCCGGCCGCGCCGCCTTGATTACCTGCAGCACTTTCTAGCGTATCGAAGCTTCGCTTCGTCACATAACGCTGATCACCAATAATTTCAAAGGAAGCCTTGTCGCGAAGAATCTTGTTGATCTCCTCGAAGTCCTCGTCAGGGAAGTTGATCGACTGAATGTGGAAGTTCACAACCCGCAAGCCAAAGCGCTGAAACTCTTTGGCTACGGCCTCCTGGCAATACTGAGCAATATCGTCAATAGAGGCTACGATCTCCAAGGCAGAAATCTTGTTGTTAATAATGGCCTGGGCGATCAGGGATTTGACCTTCATCACCAACACGCCGCGGAAGTACTCCAGCATCTTCCGATAGTTCACAACTTCTTGTGGACTCACAGTTCCAATCAACTCAGTCAGGAAGACCCGGAAATCGTCAACTTTCATACCAAATTGCCCAAAGGCTCGGATCCGGAGTTTGATGTGATACTTAGGGTCAACAAGCTGGATCGGATCGGATGTACCCCAGTTCATGTTCAGTTTTGTAGTCGTATTGATGAAGTAAATCTCAGCCGTATAGGGTGTCTTGCCTCCAAAAGGAAGGTTAATGACCCCCTGAAGCAAGGGAATATTCGCAGTTGATAGCGTGTATGTTCCCGCCGTGAAATAATCGAGGGTTTGGCCACCCTTGACAAACACTGCAACTTGTCCCTCACCTACAATTAATTGCGTCCCGGCCACAAAGGATTCACCTGGATAGCGATAGACGAGCCACTCACTACCATTTCTCATGCCATCAAACTTAATCCTATCAATGATAGCCATTTTGCATCAACACCCTCTTGCTTTCAATAGTTGTGACT
>DUQE01000133.1 GCA_012837925.1 Bacillota bacterium | reverse complement strand
GATGGTGGGCCATCAGGGATTCGAACCCAGGACACCCTGATTAAGAGTCAGGTGCTCTACCAACTGAGCTAATGGCCCGCGCCACATGGATATTATATTCCTACCCACAGGTTGTGTCAAGGAAAAAAGGACTGCCACGCGGCAGTCCTTTAGGAAATTCACTCACTCTTCGTACTACTTCAGAATCACAACACGTCCGCCCTCAGGAGCCTCTACATTACCTTGTTCGACAATGTAGTCAACCATGACATCCCTGAGCATGATGCCGGTTTCGGCCACAAGCGTAGCATTCATGAAGGTGTCATAGCCATCGCCGCCTGCTGCAATAAAGTCATTGGTGGCTACTGTGTAGTACGCACTGGCGGACAATCTGTTCTCGCCGATTTTTGCGTTAATGACCCGACCGCCTGGCAAGGCCTTGGGATCCACCTCAAACGTAATACCAGAAACCTGGAGGAATGCGCCGTTTTGCTCCGGCAGAAGTCTTACGCTGTGCTCCAAAGCCTCCAGAATGTCCATTCCCATCATCTCAACGACAACCAGACTATTATCGAAAGGTAGTGTGTTGTAAACGTCGGCAACACGTATATCACCTGCCGGAATGCTGGCTCGAATTCCGCCACCGTTGGTTACAGCAATGTCACTGCCTGCAGCATTGCGAATCACATCGGCAACCAGATTACCGAGATTGGTCTCTTGGGTCCGTACAGAGGCACGTTCGCCATCCCAGTCAATGTTGCTGGAGCCGATCACGCTACCGAGGCGTGCTTGCAGCTGCTCATTCCAATGGTCAATAATGTTCTGTACTCGTGCATTCTTCTCTACCAAAGCCGTCACAGGAAGCAGACGGGCATCATGCGCTACAATCTTCTTGCCTTCTACTTCAAGGCGGAGGAAGCCCAGGTAATTAGCATACTCATGGGTCTGCACAAGCAGCACGCCATTGACCTCTTGAGCGGCCGAAAGTTTAGTGTGGCTGTGGCCACCTACAATCACATCAATTTCAGGAACAGCCTCGGCCAATTCCACATCCTTGGCATAGCCAAGATGGCTCAACACAACCAAGATATCCACGTCAGAGCGGATAGCCTCCACCGTTTGCTTCGCGATGGCGATTGGATCATGGAATGTAAGCCCGACCACATTTTTAGGATGCGTCACAATGGGGGTCTCTTCTGTAACCAGACCAATAACCCCGACTCGAACGCCATCCACCTCTTTAATCAAAGCGCTGTAAGGGGCGAACAGAGAACCATCCGCCTTTGTTATGTTCGCAGCCAGAGTTGGGAACTTGGCGTCGAGCATGCGCTGTTCAAGAACCTCTTGCCCGTAATTGAACTCATGGTTTCCAGGAACAAAAGCATCGTAACCCATGGCTTCCATCACTTCAATGGATGGCATACCGCCAAACAGGTTGTCGATGTTCATGCCGTGGATCGAGTCGCCAGCATCAAGAAGCAAGATCTTCTCTTTGCCGTACTGGGCACGAACGTTCTCAACGAGCGTCGCCAGGCGAACACGGCCGCCTTGCTCCACTTGAAGCCCTTGCGGGGTGTGCGATTCTAAGCGGGAATGAACATCATTCGTGTGTAAAATGATGATCTCCGCTGCCAATGCCGACAAGTTGACAGAAAACAGTGTAACCAGGACTAAGACCAGTACAAACCAGGTATTTCTAAACTTGTTTCTCATAACCTCGCCTCCCTGAGTAAGTTTCTGCCCTTCTGTGATTCTACATGTGTTCATTTATCCCTCCATATGTTGGAAAATTTGAGGGAGATTTGACCCCCTCCCAGACAGGACAATGTGGATTTTTAT
Source organism: Bacillota bacterium (assembly GCA_012837925.1). GTDB lineage: Bacteria > Bacillota > Limnochordia > Darwinibacteriales > Darwinibacteriaceae > UBA5420. The sequence continues at coordinate 10,016 of DUQE01000133.1, read as the reverse complement.
GGAACTCAAACCTTAGGGACTCTCCACCAGAAAGGATGAATCAGCACATGAGAAAGTCCGGTATCATCATTACCATCTTGCTTTTAATTGCGGTGCTTGCTCTAATGATGGCGAGTGCAGGATTACTGCCAGTTCCATTCCTAAAAGCAGGCGAGACGAGTTCGATTCCGCAGGTAAACCTGCCCTTTAGTACGTCACTGGAAAACGAGACAGACCATGTCGCAGAACATAGACCTAAACTCACTGTACATACACAACATGGGCAAATCATAGTTAAAGGGGCCAACGTTGATCAAATCGAGGTTCACATGCATGTTCAGACCAAAGCAACCACAGCCTTAAGGGCACAGGAGCTCATGAATGGAGTCTCCCTTGACATTCGAACCACGGCTGACACGACTGTACTAGAGGTCCAGGCGCCTCGTACGCACAACAACGAAATGGCCAGAGCGGATCTTACTATTTCGGTACCAGTCGAAACCGAGTTAGATCTGAAGACAGGCTTAGGTCAGGTGGAAGTGACAAATGTCCAGGGTTCTGTAAGGGCCCTCAGTCAACTTGGGGCCATTAAATTGGAGGATGTAGAAGGCGATGCGTACCTTGAAACAGCTCTGGGGAACATTGAAATCTCCAACTCTGTCTTTGAAAAGGAACTGGTTGCCCTCACACATCTTGGAGACATCCATATCCAAGCCAGTCTTGCACAGAGTAACATACTAGAAAGCAGTCTAGGTGACTTAACACTACTTCTTTCACCGGACGAATCATATGTATTAGAAGGAAAGCTTAGTCTCGGCAGCATCAACATCATGGTTCCCTTCAAAGGACAACAAAGCAGAGAACGTATCCAAGGGGTTATCGGTGAAGGGAAGCAACGCGGGTCGATCAATGTAGACCTGTCCCTTGGGTCGTTGGAACTCAAAAACTAGAAAAAGGGAGAGATTAATGTGAATTATACTGTAAGTTACTTGGCCTACTTTACGCCCATTATTCTCACGGCTCTGGTGGTGATTCTCATCATCGCCCTACGCTGGTTCACCCACAAAGAACGCATGGGCCTCATTGCCCAGGGTGTAAACCCGGAAGACAAGCAGCGAACCAGAAAGGACTATAAGGTCATCCTGGCAGCCGGCCTGGTCCTCGCCCTAGGCGGCCTGGCCCTCACAATTGGCCTGATCACCTTGGGTATTGGCCCCTTCCTTCTCTGGGGACTACTGCCTCTATTCCTGGGTCTGGCCCTGATCTTGGTGAGTTTTGTCCTGGCTCCGCCCAAACCGAAGAAGCAAAAAGCCGATGAGGTAGAACAGAAAACGGACGTGGCAACCGAAGAAGTAATCGAAGAAGAAGTCGCAGAAACCTTTGAAGCGGAAGAAGAGGAAGAACAGGAAGTTATCTAACAAAAATGGTGCGGTTCATCCCGCACCATTTACTTTTTCATCATCGGTTTCAAGCCTGCTCGGAGTACAGAACAGGAACATCTACGGCGTCTCTGGCCACTAAGAGCACAGCCACATCGCCTTGCAGGTTGGGATTCGACACGATGGTAAAATCCAGACCTTGCTTGCGAGCCTGCACAACCAGGGGCATTGCCCGGGTTCTGGCTCTCTTGTGGATGACGAGCTCCACCCCGCGAGAATCCCCCAGGGCTTCTTCCATCACCTTCATACCTTCCGCAGTTTGAATCTGCTCAAAGGTTACAGCTTGAATCACCCGCTCCCGGAAGAAACCCAAATACCTCCGCTTTTCATCGGGCCTTAACTGCGGTGTACCGTGAATTCCAACATGTACCGCCTTTTCGAGTTCATTGGATCGCTTAGAGCCTCGCATCTGGCATCCCTCCAGATAAAAAAACACACCATGAAGGTGTAGTCTTACTATATGGTGCCGGGGGAGGGACTCGAACCCTCACGGGCGCTTAGCCCAACGGATTTTAAGTCCGTAGCGTCTGCCATTCCGCCACCCCGGCGTCCACAAAAAGTATTATAGACTATTTAAACCCCATCGTCAACTGCTGTTCATCTGTCATAAGCAGCGAGCCATAAAGCAGATCGCCTACACTGACGGTAAGTCTCGAAAACCCCATCAACCTCATTACCTCAAGCAAGATAGCGGCGCCGTAGACAATGACATCCTCCCGCCCCGCTTGCAGTGACGGAATCTGTCGCCGTTCTTCTACAGTTAGTCTACCCAACTTACCGTAGCATTCCTCCAACTCTTCCCTGGAAAAAGAGAAACCGTCGACCTTGGCATCACTGTAGACCTGCAGATCCTGAATGATGGCAGCCAGGCTCGAAGCCGTGCCCCCTACAGCAACCAGGGTCTTGGGCTCATGCTTCAGGCTCTCCTTGGCCGCTAAGCCAAGGGCTGAGGCCATCTCCTCCGAGTCAGGCAAACGAACTCCGCCGCAGCGCTCTAAAAGGCGTACCGCACCCATTTGGGCGCTGCTTCCTCCCAGGAGCTGCCCCTGTTTCGTACCGGTGTAAACCTCCGTACTTCCTCCACCTATATCTACAACCGCGATAGGGTCCGCCATGTCCATACCCCGCAGCGCAAAAGCGGCCCCTCGAAAGGACAGCTCCGCCTCTTGGGATCCAGACAAGACTTGCAGGTCAACACCCACGGTTTCCTTGACCAGCACGGCAAACTCGTCTCGATTTCGAGCATCCCGCACAGCGCTCGTGGCCAAGATAGATATGGGGACACCTTGGGGAACCAGAGCCGTCAAGTCTTGCAACGCATCTAACGTGCGCTCCATGGCCTCCTGCAAGAGCAGGCCGTTTTCGTCCACTCCCTGGCCCAGACGCGTGACTCTGACCTCTTTGACCAGCGGTTTGACTCGATCAGGAAGGATCTCCGCCACCAAAAGACGCACAGAATTCGTTCCTATATCAATGACGGCCCTCACTTGGCATAGTCCTCGCATTGTTTCGTGGGACAGTCGATGGGTTTATCAAACTTGGCCATGACCTCAGCCCCGATAGGATTTTCACCCCGGGCCAGATAGTCTGCCACATGGGTGTGCAAACACTTAACACCCTCTAGGCTGCGGATTCCTCCCACACCGGTTTCGGCCAGCACCCGATAACGGTCAGGGTACTCCTCCTTGAGATTCTCCCGAACAACAGTGGGAATCAAGGCCAAGCGGTGCTGGGCATAGTTTTCGTGATTCTTCTCCACAAGAGCGGCAAACTCTGGATCCTCTTGAATACGCTGTTCAAAATGTGCAACGAGACCTTCGCCCTCCAACACGGCAAGCTCCTTGTGCAAATAAGGACAGGTAAGCCAGTACAGAGTGGGAAAGATCTCAATACTTGAAAGGGTGGCTGAAACAGGCCTGGTAACAATAACCCTAGGATAACCATGGCCACAGCACGCGTGTACGCCTAATACTCCTCGGGGTTCGCGACCAATTTGCGCCCGAATCACGGCTAGAGTTTCTTTACTCGGCTTTTCGTACTTCAGATCATCACTTCCTTAAGATAGAAAAAACACCCCCGCAGGGGTGTCAACGTTTCGGAGAAAGGCTTTGTTTCGAGTAAATCTACCTTGCGCCCCTGCCTCCCCGTTTTGAGTCTTGACTTTTCTTCAGAGCAACTTGCCTTTCGTCACTGTCTTTCAAGAAACGGGATAAGCGTTCCTCAAAATCCACAGGACTTGCCTTCCTGCGGGGACCACGACGATCGCGCGATGGCTTGGTAGGATTCACCTGTTTAATGGACAGACCAATCTTACCCTCACTCATATTAATGACCTTCACTTTGACTACGTCGTTCTCGTTTAGAAAGTCCTTAATATCTTTGACATAAGCATCCGCTACCTCAGAAATGTGGACCAAACCGGTTTTTCCATTGGAGAGTTCGACGAAAGCACCAAAGTTGGTAATTCCGGTAACTTTCCCTTCGACAATACTGCCGACATCAATTGACATACGTTAGAAAATTCCTCCTCTTGGATTTTGCCGTGCAGGGCACGCGACTACTTCACATTATATATTATCAGCATTTTTGTGTCAATCAGCCTATCTTTTCTCTACATCGTGCTCAATATCGCCAGAGAAGGATTCTGATACTCGGTACACCACTTCACCAGGTTTCACCAGTCCCAGCTGTTCCCGGGCTACTCGCTCCACATTTTCTGGGGACTTCCACTCCTCAATCTCCCGCTCCAAATCTTGGCGGCGCATTTCTAAAACGACCAGGCGCTTCTCCAAAGCCTCGATTTCTTGTCGCAGCTTGAGGTTTTGCAGACCGCCCCTCACAAAGCTAAATCCGACCCACAAGACTAAAATGAGTAAAATGACCCGCCAGGGCTGTATTCGTACGCGTTTCTTAGCCATCGAACATTCCCTCCTGGCTGATTCATTCACCCTCGGAGGAAGATTTCCTGCAAGATTCAGACTTTGCTTTCACTTTCTCCAGCGCAGTCTTGGCTTCCAGCGCCACAATCTTTTTGTGCTTGCAGAGGGTTTCGCGCGATGCGCCCAGCTAAAGCGTGCCTCTTGAACTAGCAAAACCGGAAACGACGCGAGCCAAAGCACAAAGGAAACCACAATATTCAAAAGACCCCCGATGCCATGCACGAGCCATAACAATAAGGAAATCACCATGCCGGAGAGGAGCAGGCGATAAAAAAAGAGACCGAGAACCAGACCAATGATGACATAGCCACGCAACTCACCCCAGTTGGCCAAGACCAGATAGAGCACAAGAATGGGAGTGATCAAAGCCCAGAAGAGCAGGTCCAGGATGGGCGTACTAATTAAGCCCGGGCGTAGAAGCCCGCGGATCACTCGAAAGAGATCAAAGAAAAGTCCTAAGGTGATTCCCGCCAATAGGACAATTCCAAAGGCATAGAGTTGAGTGCCCAGGGATTCCATATAGACACCTCTCTTCAGCCCTATTTAAATAATCTTGCCAGTAAACCTTTACTGCGCTTCGCCAGTGAGTCTCCTAGATATTCCACCGAAGCCACATACCCGCTGACGAGGAGATTTCCCTTCTCTAGATTGAGTTCCTTAATGTGCAGCTCTTCCCCCTGCACCACAAGACCGCCCAGTTCTGTCTCCAGGACGATCTCGCGGTCATCAAAACTCTCTACATGCACAACCCCATCAAGGGTCAGGCGCTCACGTTCCGCCAGTACCAGCTGATGACGAACATTACTCAGCCTCTTATCATCCACCGTAACGACCTCCCTGCCAAATTCCATGTTTCTTGCATCTATGGAACATTGTATGCAGGGAGTCGCCAAGTTAGACTAGTCGTAGATCTTACGCATCTTGATGCCCTGAAAGAAGGTTTCCACAATCTCCTCAGGACTCTTTCCTTGCTTGGCAAGCATAAAGGCGTCCCACTGGCTCAGACCCACTCCATGACCATAGCCCGTTCCTGTAATGGTGAGAACTCCATCGGCGAAGCTGAACTCCTTAACCAAGGTTGACTTCATCTTTGTGGAATCAACAGCCAGACGAAACTCGGGACCTGTTATGGTTTGCTCCCCATTGGTGCCTGTGACCGTGATCTGCGTCACGCGCTCTGTGGGTCCTCGTTCGGTAATTTCGATTCCTTGAATATCTCCCACATTAAGACCTGTGGAAGCCAGCAGATTTTTCAGTTCTGCCGCACTATATTCCGCTGTCCATGACTTGACATCGTCGGGGACGTACTCATTTTCGGCAAGCTTGACACTGGCTGTGAAGGGAGGCTCTTCTTCCTGGTAATCCAAGCCCTCCTTCGCCCGAGCGGTGATACCGCCTGAATAGGCATGAAACCAACCTCGCACATAACGATTATCATAGGTCATGACCTCTCCACGGGTCATCTCTACGCCTTTTTTGATGTCTTCGGTAACAGCGTCGGGATTAAAGGCCTGCGTTTCTTGAATCGAAGTCGACACATCGGCCCCATATTTGTCCTTGACGCCTCCTGCGGAGATAAAGTCCATAGTAAAGCTCCGGGCAAAGATGGCTTGCGCTGCGTAGGCTTCTACGGGCCAATCGGGGAACATTTCGCCGGCCACCACCGCAGCAATATATTCCTCAAGCATCATTTCTTGAATCTGCCCTGTTTCGTTAACATAAACAGTGAGCTTTGGTTCCTCTTGCAGCTCTCTGACAATATTTTGATCATTACCGGACCAACTAATCAGCAAGGTAACACTGGCAATGACGATGAGCACTAGGCCCAGCACAATAGCGTGGTTTTTCCTGAAGCCCATACAGAAACCTCCTCTTTTTGTAGTAGTGTCACCAATAAAGTGATCAAAAATCGCTGAAAAGGCGGGTATTATCAAAGTTTTAGGGGAAAATATTACCACAGTTAGCAGGAGAACTCGAATAATCCTAGAATTACTGGGTATATTTCCACCTTAAAGGAGGTTTATTTGTGAACAAAGCAGAGTTGATTGCTAGTGTTGCTGACAAGGCAGGTATGACCAAGAAGGCGGCCGGAGAAGCTGTAGAAGCAGTATTCGCAGCTATTTCCGACTCGTTGGCTAAAGAGGAAAAGGTTACCATCGTTGGATTCGGTACATTTGAAGTAAGACCTCGCCAAGAGCGCCAAGGCATCAATCCTTCCACCGGAAAACCCATTACAATTCCCGCGACGAAGGTTCCTGCCTTTAAACCCGGCAAGTCCCTCCGCGAAGTTGTAGCTCCTAAGTAAGATTGTATTATTAAGAGTCCCCCTAGAGTTGGGGATGCCCCCTCGCTAGGGGGCTTTTCTACTTTTGACGTGGAAAGGAGTTCGCCATGAACTGGTCCAATCTCGTGCAAATCATACATAAGCTGCGCTCTCCCGAGGGTTGTCCCTGGGATAGAAAGCAGACCCACGACAGCCTCAAGCGCTTCTTGCTCGAAGAATCCTATGAGCTTTTTGAAGCCATTGATCAAGAGGATCCCGAAGCCATTAAAGATGAACTCGGTGACGTACTCCTGCAGGTTCTCCTCCATGCAGAAATCGGTCGTGAAAAAGGTGCGTTTTCCATCGATGATGTGATTTCGAACTTGGCAGAGAAGATCGTCAGGCGCCATCCCCATGTCTTTGGGGACGTCACAGCCGACACTCCAGAACAAGTGCTCAAGAACTGGGAAGCAGTGAAGAAGACGGAGCAGAATCTGTCGGAGAGAGTTTCCGCCCTCGATGGGGTTCCCAGCGTCTTTCCGGCCCTAATGCGCGCGGAGAAGATCCAGAAGAAGGCGGCGAAGGTGGGCTTTGATTGGGATGACACGCCGGATGTTGTGGAAAAGATCCACGAGGAGTTGACCGAGTTAGAACAAGCGATGCAGAGCGGTCTTCAAGAGGATGTCGAGGATGAGCTTGGCGATCTCTTGTTTGCCACAGTGAACCTCTCGCGCTTTGTCGATGTTGATCCCGAATTCGCCCTGCAAAAGGCCACGGCCAAGTTTGTCGAGCGTTTTCACCTCGTGGAATCCTACGCGAAGGAAGAGGGAGTCGACATGAACGACCTCAATCTCGATGAACTCAATCTACTTTGGGATCGCGCCAAGGATCAGCTGCGCAAAAAGCCCCAAGTGTGAAGCGATCGTGCTAAGGGTTTACCCAAGACTGGAAGCAGATGCAGATCGCGCTCGTTAATGCTTCCGGTAACCATGAGGAAGAAGAAGTACAGTACAAAACCACTGAGGAGGGCCAGGAGACTCGCAGCACTGTTCGGCACGAAGTACGCTAGGGTGTCCTGGCAAAGATACATCCAAAACGAGGCAAACACCGTGATGACCGTAGGATAGAAAAGGCTATGACGCAAACTGACGGCGCGGCCCACTCTCCTGAAGACCGAGCACATGTTTAAAAAGGCGACAACCGCCCAGCCGATCGTTGTTCCCCAGGCAGCCCCCAGCATACCCAGTTCGGGATTGGCCAGCAGCACATAGTTGAGAGCGAACTTAACGAGCACGCCGATGGCCAGGTTTCGCACGGGAACAAGCATATCACCTAGGCCCTGCAGGATACCCGTACTGGCTTGAATGAGCCCTAGGGTGATAGCACCGCAAGATAGAATACGCAGTGGTTCACCCACCTGACTATAGCCAAAGAGCATCTGGCTTAAAGGCTCAGCCAAAACAAATAAGGCGGCACAAGAAGGAATTCCAAAGATAAGTGCAATGCGCAGCGCTTCTTGGGCCCGATACCGAACCAGCCTCTTGCTCTGCAAAGCCCAGGCCTCCGAAATGGCTGGAACCAGGCTTGTGGCCAAGGCCACGGTAACAACGTTAGGAAACTGGGACAAGGTAAGTGCCATCCCCAAATGACCCAATCCTTCCCTGATAGCGGCAGCAGAAAAACCAGCCATCTGCATGCGTAGGGGTATGAGTAAACTGTCTGCAAGCTGCATAATGGGCCACAAAATTGTAGCCACAACAGCGGGAAAGGCTAAAGCTACGAGTCGCTGCAGTATCTTCATAAATGGTTCGAGCCCATGATTTTGCCTACTTTGGGGAATCGCAGCGAGCAGCCCTTGACCCTTGGCTCCGTAATAGGCGACTAAGACAAGCCAGCCTGTAAGCTCTCCGGCAATAAACCCCCAGGCAACACCAGTTACTGCCCTCTCGACCCCGCCTGGTTGTAGCCAGGTTACAGCCAGGACCGTAACAACGACCCGTACAACTTGATCAGCCACCTGCGAAAGAGCCGTCGGCGTCATGCACTGCATACCCTGGAAGAATCCTCGAAAAGCTGCGCTTAGGGCCAGGAAGAAACTGGCAGGCCCCAAAAGAAACAGAGTTCTGGCTACCCCTGCATCCTTGGCGAAATTGATCGCGAACCAGTCCGCGCCCAACATGAGGGCCAGTGCCACAAGGGCCCCGGTGCAAAGCATGATCGCGGCCCCCACCCGAAACACCCTCTTCACATCCTGCCTAGAGCCCAGAGCAGCCCGTTCTGACGTCAGCTTAGCAATAGCTACCGGCATACCTGCGATGGCCACCACCGCGGCAAAGTAATGGATAGGCTTGACCAGCTGGTACAATCCCATTCCATCGTCATAAATAAGTCGGGGCAAAATCATCATGTATAAAAGACCGATCACCCTGCTGGCCACGCTGGCCAACGTCAGTATGACTGCACCACGCAAAAAAGACTCCTTTGTCATATCTCACGCCTTCTTTCTCTGCCTAATCATGCTTACGCAGGGAAGGTGCAGGTTATGAGGAGTCCTCAAGTTTTTCGCTTATTGTTATTGTTCCATTTGTTTGGCTAAGAAACCGGCGGCAGTTTCGCACAGCTTGGTTTCCAGTTCACCTAACTGGCGCTTTGATTCACTGGTACCCAAAATGACAGATCCGATGGGATCACCTTCTGAGATAATCGGGGCAATTACCTGCATGGCAAAGTCCCACTCTTCCTCTTCGGGTCGTTCTCCCTTGCGTAGCACGATGCTGCGCCGAGATTCCATCGCTTCTTCTACTACTGCCACAACAGGTCTATCTATCCATTGCTTCTTAGGCGCTCCGGAAATGGCCACCACCGCGTCCCGATCTGTAATTATGGCAACATGACCTGTGGTCTCATACAAAGAATCAGAATACTCCTGGGCGAAATCCCCCAACTCACCAATGGGCGAATACTTCTTTAATATGACTTCCCCATCTCGATCAACGAAAATCTCCAGGGGGTCTCCTTCGCGGATACGCAACGTGCGGCGAATTTCTTTGGGGATGACTACACGTCCCAGATCGTCTATGCGTCGAACTATTCCAGTTGCTTTCATTGTCACACCCCTTCTCTAGAGTTAGCTTGGGGTTAGTATTAGCGCCGGTTACTTCTTTTATTCACTTACGCAAGCAGACAATACCTCAGCTAGAAAAGCTAACGCCTTGTCATCCTGTTTATCCTTTTCAACCAATAACTGGCCTACCCGCCCATGGCGATAGGAGATCCTGCCCCGGTACTTGGTATGCAGTTGGGCATAGGTATTGGCGTCGATGGCGAGACCTTCCAAGAACTTCAACTGGAACTTTGCACCGCGCGCAGCAATACTCCCCAGGCCCAAGAGGCGGG
>DUQE01000008.1 GCA_012837925.1 Bacillota bacterium | reverse complement strand
TCAATACCAGGCTTTAGGGTGTTGGCACCTGGACGCCACTTAGCGGGGCAAACCTGGTCACCATGCTTGGCCACAAACTGGGCTGCCTGCACTTTACGCAGAAGCTCCGAAGCGTCTCGACCAATGCTGTTTTCGTTCACCTCATACGATACGATCTTACCTGCGGGGTTTACAACGAAGCTTCCCCTGAGGGCCAGACCCTCGTCTTCTATGTACACCTGAAAGTCTCTGCAAAGTCGTCCCGTTGGGTCGGCGAGCATGGGATACTTAATCTTCTTGATGGTATCCGATGAATCATGCCAAGCCTTATGTGTAAAGTGTGTATCTGTTGATACCGAGTAAACTTCTACACCGTTACTCTTAAACGTATCGTAGAGATCGGCTAGGTCCTCGAGTTCTGTGGGACATACAAAGGTAAAGTCAGCAGGGTAGAACACAAAGACCGACCATTTTCCCAGTAAGTCCGCTTTGCTGACCTTCTTAAACTCTCCATCAACAAATGCATCCACTGTGAAGTCCATTACTTCTTTACCGATAAGCACCTAAGTACCAACTCCTTAAATGATAGTGGTTATCATTAGTATAGGTCAGAATGCGGTACATGTCAAGAGCTGGGGAACAATTTCCCTGCCAAAGAGCAGGACAAACCCCAGCTCATGCGCGACAAGTTTACCAAAAGATACTATTCCATTAAAAGGAAACAAAAAGCTCGCGGAGAAATAAAGTAGTACTCAATTTGGTTTCCTGACTACTCGTTAGAGTCCAATGAAATCACGGGAAAGAAGGATTTTTGTGAGCATTACAGCAAACCTCAAAGAGTTTTATCGGGAAAGACTGTTTCATCCTGCACCCTTACTGATTGCACTCTTGTTTATGGGTGCCAAAGTCTGGGGTAACGTCTCCTACGGCGGTTCGTTTGTCACCGGTTTACGTTCGGGAGTGATGGGGCTCATCATGTATGTCTTTGCCCTCGGCGTGATAACGATCCTCTCTAAACCCAGTGGGGAGGCGGAAGTTGCCAAGATTGAACCAGCCAAGCTGCGTGGGGCTCTTATCTCCGTAGGGGCCTGTTACGTATTAACCCTACTTCGAATCATTGATAATCTTCAACGTGGTTCCTATCTCTTAGGCACTCCTCTACTCAACATAGTGCCTGGATATGCGAAGCTGTACACATTCTTAACGACAGTACCCGGTGGTTATCGAGTCTCCAACATTCTTTGGGGTTTACCCTTGTATATCATCCTCCCCTGGGTGTTGCTCCACGCTTTGGGGATACAACGTGACAGCCTTCTTCGGAGCAGCAAAAACATCCGACCGGCCATACCCTTCCTGCTACTTTATGCAACTGCATTTGTGGCAACAGGGCTTAACCTGGAGCGTTTATGGTTCTTGGTGTACGCCTTTCTTTACGCGGGTGTTCAGGAAGAGTTCTTCTTTCGAGGGGTTATGCAGCCGCTTCTTATAGCCCGCTTTAGGAACTCCATTTGGGGCATCATCATCAGTGCACTAATCTTCGCACTTTTACACATTCCTGATTTTGTATTCCGAGTCTATCCCTCAGTTCCATTGGCCTTGAGCAGTGTGGCAAGCGTGGCGTTGTTTGGAATCCTTATGGGCTATGGAGTACACCGAACCGGCCTGGTTTGGCCTTGGATGATCATACACGCCTTGAGTAATGTATTAGGATGGTAGGATGCGAGGTGATGTTTACTATGAAAAAACACGTGAGCAAGTACTTGGTCTTGGCTGTTGTTATCGTTTTAACCCTTCTCCTTGGACTTACCTGGTTGCTCTACAAAGGTGAGGACGACAAATATCCTGGTCTTGGAATCGACAGCCTACATGCTTCCAACATCGATGGCCGATGGATTAGTGTTGCCATTATTGATCAGAAACTCCTGATCAACCACAAGGAATATGCTGCTAACCTTGTTTACTATAAGGAACTTCAAGGGTTGGATACCGAGCCCTTTTCTATGCACGGTCCTGCGGTTTCAAGTATCCTTGTGGGAAAAAGCTGCGGTGTAGCCCCCGGTGCGGATTTGTACTACTGGGCCGTTCCCGTTCGCGGAGACAGACCGAGCGGGGTACTCTATAGCCAGGCCATACGAGAAGTCATCGAGCTCAATGAATCCCTTCCTGAAGAAAGGCGAATCCGGGTTCTTTCCATATCAACCGGCTTTTCAAAGGAAGAAGGAGCGGATGAGTTTGAAGCTGCTATCAGAGAAGCCTGGGATTCTGGGATAGCCGTTTTCACTTCCTCGTTCCCCTACTTTACCGACCCGGTCATTGCCGTGTTTGGAGCTGCCCTCAAAAGAGGGGGTGCTCGGGATAAAGTCGACGACTATATCGTGCCGCCGGATGTTGTCTTGCACAGAGGGCAACCAGCGGAGGAAATTGTCCGCCTTAGGCACGAGCTAGGAACGGGCCAAATGATCTATAAGCCTGTGTGGGTACCCATTGAACCACGTCTCTTAGCGTCACCACAAGGACCCAAGAAGTACGAGAGGTTTTCCACGGGGGGCGACAGTTGGGCTACACCGTATGTGGCTGGTGTAGCAGCTCTTATTCTCCAAGTCAACCCTGCGCTTTCAAACAAACAAGTTGTGGAGATTATTGCAGACAGTACCATATACAACAGGGGAGGTTTAGCGATGATTTCGCCGCAACAGGCGATAGCGAAGGCCCTGGGTGATAATACAAACTAACCAGAATGGGAGGCATTAAGATGGTACATGTGGTTTATTGTGACAACGCTGAAAAAAGCGGCGAACGGGTTTTGGACAAAATCCTAAATGGAAGCAAAACGATGGTGGTGCGAGGCGCTTCCGGACGAAAAATACCGCATAGCAGGGTCTTCGAAGGGGAAACACTGTATTTTATGGAAAAGGGGACAGCCCAAATATCGGCACGAGCAACGGTACGAGCTGTCCAAAATTATGTCAAACTCACAGGCGACGAAATAAACAGGATTCTCAACGAAAATCAGGACAAGTTGAACCTGACGGACAAGCAAAGGAAACGATGGCAGAAGAAATGCCTGTGTTTGGTGGAGTTTGGAGATGTGGAAAGAGTTGAGCCGGCGCTATCCTTTGAACGCCAGGGAAACATGGATGACTGGCTGATCATCGAAAAGATTGAGGATGTGGTGGCCGGCACGAGCATTCCATTTACCTATGAAAAATCGAGATTTTAGGGGAGAGCCAAGTGATTTCTGCCGTCTATTACCGTGAGAGGCGGAGTTTTCCGATTCTTTCCGCCATCTTTATGGTACACGATCTTTGGTGGAACAAAAGACTACACATACCTGTGGCAACTGTTTACACATAATCTTGAGCATGGTCATCCGTTTCCAACAGGGTTGCCTACTCTGGTACATCTTTCGGTGAACCTGCTGATCATTGCCACTTGTGGCGTCTTGTCCGAGCGAATCCTCGGGAAGAGGCGCTTTTGGGTGCTTGGCCCCGGATCAGGATTCTATGTGGCGACAGGTCAGGCGGTTGATGGTGAAGTACACGCCAGCATGACCTCTTCGAGAAACGGAGGAATGAACGTGACTTTTGATAAAGACCAGTTCTTTGGCTACTCGGTACAGTTACGTCAATTGTCGGAAGAAGACGGAGGCGGTTGGCTAGCTAGTGTTCCTGAGTTGCGGGGCTGCTTGGCCGATGGAAAAACACCCGATGAAGCCTATGCGGAGCTTAAAGAAGTGCTAGAATTTTGGTTGCAGGTAGCTAGGGAAGAGGGGAAGGCCATCCCGGAACCAGCCATGTACCAAGAGACACAGTATAGTGGCAGGACGGTAATCCGTATGCCCAAACACCTCCATCGCATCCTTTCAGAACAAGCAGAGCTCGAAGGGGTAAGTCTCAACCAGTATATGGTTTCACTTCTAAGCTTTAATGCTGGGCGTTATGAACAGTCAGCCGGCAAGGAGCCCAGCATACAGGATCGGCAGACGCGCTAGAAGCATGATGCGGAAGAACGTTACCGAGAGTCTAAAGTATCTTACGGTACACAACCCACTCCGCGGTACCAACCTAAAAAAGAAGATAATACAACTGGAACAACAAGCTTAACGTGGCAAAACACACCTTTTTCGATCCCAAAGGACCAAAGAAGGTGTGTTCGTGTTTTCAAGCCTCTATTCGTGATTCTTGTTTCCTTAGCGTGCCGAAGCGATAATACCTTCCGCAAAGCTCTTTTGGAGCAGGAGAAAGATCGCGATCGTGGGCAGAACACTGATGGAAACAGCCAGCATCAAGAGACCGTAATCTGTGACGTAGCCAGCGATCAGGTTAGAGAGTACCAGGGGCATCGTGCGGCTGTCCGCATTCTGCATGATGATCAAAGGCCAGAGGTAACTGTTCCAGCCCGCCATAAAGGTGATAATGGCTGCCGTGGCATAGGTCGAGCGCATAACCGGTACATACATCCGGATAAAGATGCCCAGCTCACTGAGACCATCCAGGCGTGAGGCCTCAATCAGCTCATAGGGGAAGTAACGGGCACTCTGCCTAAACAGGAAAATCAAGAATCCCGTGGCCACAGAAGGAAGGACAAAGGCCGTCGTAGTGCTGAGCAGATTGAAGTTCCCCACCATCATGAACAATGGAATCATGATCGCCGCGAAGGGAATCATCATCGACAAGAGTAGAATCCGCATCAGTAGATCCTTCCCTCGATCGTGGTAGATCTCAAAACCGTAGCCAGCAACCGAACAGACAATCAAGCTCGCAATTGTCGATACTGCGGCATTGCGGAAGGAGTTCCACATCGCTTGGGGGATATTGGCCCGCGCTGTGAGGTTTTGAAAGTTGGTTACCAAATGCGATCCGGGAAGTAGCCGGCCGCCTAACACATCGATACTGGAGTTTGTCGCGGAGATAAACATCCAGAGCAGTGGAAACACCGAAACAAAAGCCGCTATGGTCAGGAAGAGGTACTTTAGGAACGTACCGATCTTGTATCTGGTCATCGCTTGTCACCTACCCTCATTTGCATCGCCGATAAGATGCCAACCAGGACAAACACCACAAAGGACATGGCCGCCGCATAGGGGAAGCGGGGCGAGTATTGGAACGATAGGCGGTAAATGTACTGGGAAATCGACAGCGTTGCATTGGTTGGTCCACCATTGGTGATATTCACCGTCTCGTCAAAGAGCTGGAGTGTTCCGTTCGTCGACATAATCGCTGTGAGCAAGATGATGGGTTTGAGCATGGGAATTGTGATCTTGAAGAAACGGTTGAAACCATTGGCTCCGTCAATGATGGCTGCTTCGAAAATGGAACGGTCGATGTTCTGCAAAGCAGAGAGGAAGAAGATCATATTATACCCGGTCCAGCGCCAGGTCAGGGCCAACATGATCACGAGCTTGGCCGTCCAAGGATTGGCTAACCAGTTGATGGGGCTTTGGATTACGTTCAAATTGAGTAACAGGGCATTCATGAAACCGTCAAGGGCAAAAAGCGACCGAAAGACAATGGAATAGGACACAAGAGAGGTCGCACAGGGTAAGAAGAGGGCTGTGCGAAACAGTGCCCGAAACTTCAATTTGTGATCATTGAGCGTATAGGCGAGTGCCAAGGCCAGAAGCAACATCACCGGTACTTGCAGTACTAAAAAGGTGAGGACATTGACCAACGAAGTCTTGAAGGTATTATCCGACAAGAGTCGTTTGTAATTGACCAAACCAGCATACTGCGCATTCGCCCCAAATCCGGTTTGAAACGACAGAAGAAATGCCTTGCCAATGGGATAAAAGAAAAAGGTAAAGATCAAAATTGATGCAGGAATGACAAAGGCCCAGCCTACAATGTTCTGCTTTGTGTGAAGCTTAAGAGATGTGGGTTTGGCCACGACAGCCCCTCCTTCTTAGGCTCAGTAGAATACTTGATTTGAGAGATGCTGTGGAACGGAAGGCCCATTCCACAGCACCTTGTCTTTCACCTAGAAGTCCATGAGGAACTTCACTGTTTCTTCTGCTTCACGCAGGGCGGAGTCGATGTCAAGACCGGCTAAGACCTTAGCAATGGCGACACCAACAGCGTCTCTTGCTTCATAGTTGTATACTCCGTATTTTACCTGAGGAACCAGCGCTGCATATTGGGTAATGTCAGCGTAGATAGCCTGGCCGCCGAAGTATTCGTGGGGAACACCATAGGCCTGGCTGTCACCGGCTGGCAGGTACGTGGCTAGAGCACCGGAGCTCGGTAGAATGGTCTCATACAACTCAACGCTACCGGCAAATGTCTTGGCCAAGAAATCGATGGCGAGGTCACGGTTGGGGGAGTCAGCCCGCACAACCCAGCTCGAACCACCTTGGTTACTGTAGTTTGTTGCGTTAGGAACGGTTTCTAGACGAGGAATGTTCGTGACACCCCAGAGGCCCTTTTGGTCCTCAGGCTGTACGATGGAACCAATAATCCAGCAACCATTCATGGTTCCGGCAACTGTACCACGGGTAAAGGAACTAATATACTGTTCCCAATCGTTAACTTGTACCATGACGCCACTCTTGGCGAGTTCTACATAGATGCGGATGACTTCTTTGAGTGCTTCGTTGTTGGCTAGGAAGACCTCTCCGTCTTCGTCAAATAGCCAGGTTCCGGCACTTTGCAGGCACATCATCACAAGGTCAGGACTCTCTGCAACGATGGAGAGCAAGGGTTTACCGGTCTTCTCGAGGACGACTTTACCTTTGGCAATGAAATCAGACCAGGTAATGTCGGTGAAGTCGGCCAGGGTGAAGCCGGCCTGTTCGAGAACGTCGACGCGCAGTGCGGAAATGGCAGCACCGTTGTCAAATGGAACAGCGTAGTTCTTTCCGTCAACCGAGGTTAGGCCCACCTTAAAGTCGGCAAAGAGATTGAAATCAATGCCACTGTTGGTGAGATCGGCGAAGGTTCCAGGAAAGTCAATAACGTTCTTCATGAGAGCGTTGTCCTGGATGAGCATGATGTCAGGAAGCGAATTGGTCTGACCGGCCATCACGGCGGTGGTCAACCTTGTTTGGATGTCATCCCAGGGGGTCTCAATGATCTCGATTGTGACGTCTGGGGCAGTTCTGTTGTAGATCTTTGCTGCTTCTTCCATAGCGTACAGGTTGAATGCAGGATCCCAGGCCCAAACGGTGACCGTCTTGTTGGCCAGAGCTACACTGCTACCTAGTAAACCAAAAGCAAGAACACACACAAGCAAAAGTGACAGTCTCTTTCTCATCGTACAAAATCCTCCTCTTTCATAATGTTGACAAGCCTATCTTGCGTTCTTCCGACGTTCCTTGTAGGGATACCCCCCTCCTAAATCGTATCGTTTTGCACAATTAGACATGCCTTGTTGACTCAATCCGGATGGTTTCGCTGGTCAGTCTGGTTGAGTTGGCACGTATTGTAATTGTTCCGGGCTCTCTTGTGGACTTGACCCAAGTCGCTACGCAGCCACCGATGAGGGCAACCTCGCTTGGTCCGATGATTTCGCCTGGACCCGTGAGCTCAATCTTAATGAAGTCGGCCAGGTACGGCAGGGGATTTCCCACCTGATCCACCGCTTGAAAGACGACTCGGGTGGCATCTTGACCATCGGCGTAGATCTGGGTGTCATCCGCTTTGATCGTGAGCTCTGCAGCGACGGGGTTCTTGATGAAGCGTTTGCGGACAACTTCTTTCCCCTCGTGGTAACCAATGAATTCGCCGTCAAACCAGGTGGAACCCCATTCGCCCGTCTCGGGAATGTGATCGATGACAATCGGGGGATACTCCAGCCCGGGGAATTTCTCGCGGGCAGGGTAGAAACGACCGAAGTCCTGTCCTGCGAGGCGAATATCAACATGGTCACAGTTGGTGAGGATCACAAGTGGCAAGACACCGCCAATACTGCGCTCTCCTCGAGCCCACAAGGTGACTGGTTCGAGGACGGGGTCTTCTTTAGGACTGACCTGACTGCTATACACATAGGCGGCAAATTTGGGAATCCTGAACATGTCCATGACTCCGTGGTAGCAGATGCGATCGCCGGCTCCAAACTCGAAGTGCGTGTTGTAGTCGAAGGCGCACCAGCCAATAGAACCGTGGATTTCATCGGTCTTGGCTGCTTTGTCCTGCACTCTTACATGACGGAGAGCATGTTCCATGAGGCGCTCTTCCTGATCAAAACGCTTGGTGGGGAACATGTGGCCGTTGAATTCGGTTACCATGTATGGCACTTGATGATCAAGTCCAGTCCAGCTCTTTTGGGTATCTAAGATGATCTCGCCGCCACTATGGCTAAAGTCGTTGACGGTGAAGACGTCTTCTAAGAACTCACTGAGTCTGTGGCAGCGCACGCCTCCGGTCTGTCTTGTTGGGTCGAGTTCCCTGGCAATCCGATTTGTCTCTAGGAAGAAATCATGATCGTCGGGCGATTCGTTGATGCGCACACCCCAAAGGATGATGGAGGGGTGGTTCCAGTCGCGTGTAATCATGGCCCTTACATCGTTGTAGGAGACTTCTTTCCACTCAGCACCTCCAATGTGCTGCCATCCGGGAATCTCTTCAAAGACTAAAAGGCCGATTTCGTCGCAGCGATCCAAAAAGTGAATCGACTGCGGGTAGTGTGAGGTGCGGACGAGGTTGAGGCGCAGCTCATATTTCAAGATGTCGGCATCTCGTTTTTGTACCCGCTCTGGCATGGCATAACCCACGTAGGGATAGGATTGATGTCGGTTTAAGCCACGGATGTGCAGTTTCCGTCCATTGAGGAAGAAACCTTCGGGCTTGAAAATGGCTTCTCGAAAGCCGATCCTGGTGTGGTAGATGTCTTGTACTTCGCCGTTGATCTTCAGGGTAGCTTCGAGTTGATAGAGGTTAGGAACATCGATATCCCAGAGTTTGATGTTCTTGAGTTCATGGATGGCGACTTCCACCTTGGTTTCTTGGGCCGCGTCGATGGTCGCGGTGGTTTCTTTGGTAGCAACGGTTTCACCCTGGTAGGACAGCTTCAGTTTGACCTGTGCATTCACGCTTTGAGGCGCTGCGTTATTCACAAAAACCGTGGTCTCAAGGCTTGAGGGACCATTGAGGTTGACCTTTGGCCGCGCGAAGAGATTGTCGATGTAGGTAGGTTCTACAACGCGCAGGTGGACGTCACGGTAGATTCCCCCATAACAGAGATAGTCGATGACATTGCCAAAGGGCGGTATGTCGTCTCGCTCTGTGGAATCGGCCTTGACGACGAGGAGATTTTCTCCTGCGAAGTTGAGGTAGGTGGTTAGTTCAACGGCAAAGGGAGTGTAGCCACCCTTGTGTGTATGGAGCAGTTCGCCATTGAGGAAAACTTCGGCGTAGCCCATGACACCTTCGAAGTCTACAAACACTCTCTTTCCACGATGGTGTTCGGTAATGTCGAGTTGATGCGCGTAGGTGGAGATAAATTGGTACATTTTTTCGTCAAAGTAGTTGTAGGGGATCTCCCGGGTCATGTGGGGGAGACTGACTTCTTTGAAGGAATCCCCTCGGAAGTCTTCACTTTTCCGCATGGTTAGGTACTTGTCGGAGAAGTCTTCCTTGAACAACCACCCATGACTTAGTTTCGTGACTTGGCGCAATGTAAACCCTCCTTTGATTGTGGTTATGGTTATGGAACGTTTTTGGTTAGAACGTTTTTGCTGGGAACGTTCCCGACACTCTGGCGTAAGGCTAGATATACCGGAAGTGAGTAGCATGATGGGGGAGTTTTCCCTCGAATTCTTGCCAGCAAGTATTCAGCCATGAACTCGCCCTGTTCTCGCCTGGGAATCCTGACCGAGGTGAGGGGAGGGTTCGTGTATAGGCTGTCTTCGGTATCGTCCATGCTCACAATGGAAAGATCGTCGGGTACGCGAATGCCCTGTTCTCGGCATTGAGCTAAAGCACCGATGGCGATCACGTCGTTGTAAGCAAAGACGGCTGTGCAGTCCCTGCTTTGCTGCAAAAGCTGGCCCATTCCCAAGAATCCTCCTGCTTGGCTTGTCTTCAAGTCGGAGATAATGAGATTGTCATCGATTTCGATGCCGTTGTCTTCGAGGGCCTGTCGGAATCCCCGGGCTCTCGGGTCATCCCAGAGGCAATTTCGTTCTACAGTGAATAGCCCACCAATGCGTCTGTGGCCACGAGAGACGAGGTAGTCGATGGCCATGCGACACCCTTCCACAGTGTCGAACTCCACAATTCCTGACTGATTGCCGAGAATGTCGGCTAAGGGGTTGGCAAACCATCCCTTTTCTCTGGCCATCACAACGGGAACGCCGCGCTGGAGCAGTATCTGCAGGCGACGGATCTCTTCTTGACCCAAGGGTGAGCCAATGAGGGCTACACCATCAATTTGCCTCTGGATAAACATGTCCAGATATTTTAATGTTCTGGTGCCTTCCGCTGTGTTGCATAAGATTACCGTGTAATCATGTTGGTAGGCTATGGCTTCGAAGGCCATGGTGATTTCGGCAAAGTAGGAGTTGGAAATGTCGTACACCAAAAGCCCAAGCTGCCTGGTTTCGCGTCCTTTGACGAGGCTTTGGGCAATCAGATTCGGTTGATAATCGAGTTCGCGAATGGCTTGGGCCACTTTTTGGCGAGTCTCTTCCGAGACATATTCCTTGCCGTTAATGACCCGTGAGGCTGTTGATATTGACACTCCTGCGTGCTCAGCTACGTCCTTGAGCGTGCTCATCAGTTCACCTTCTCTGGCAACGGATTTTCTGGTAACGTTTGCAATGCCAATAAATTATTCAGCGTTAATATAACAATTCCTTCAAAAGAAGGGTCAATTTAACAATTTATTTGGCATAAAGGGGTGGATTGGGGTAGGGATTCCCCAGGAGTGATCTGGTAACGATTGCGGAAAAGGGGGTTTGTGGAGGTTGTTAAGGGGGCCAGTCCCCCTTAACAAGATGTTCGATTTCGTCTTTGATTGGTGGAAGGTGGGAGGAGAAGAAGGGTCGATGAGGGGTCTGTCCCCGTTAACGTTTGTTAACGGGGACAGACCCCCTTAACATCCTTAACATTCTCCGGTTTTGCCTTATTTTGTCAGAAATCGGTGGTTATTTAGTAAATTTACCATTTTTAGTGCAGGATATTTACCTAACGCCTTTGAAGTTTACAATTAGACAACTTCAATAACATAAAATGGGGTCGAGCTCAATATGAAAAGACTAACCGGAAAGCAACTTGCTGAGCTGCTGAATCTATCACCGTCAACCATTTCGAATGTGCTCAATGGTCGGTACGACAGGGTAAGTGAAGCCACGAAAAAGCGCGTGTGGGATGCGGTGGAAGAGCATGGCATCCGTCACATCGAGAACCGTGATCGCAGGAGGGCTCTGGAAAGACGAAACATTGCCTTTATCGTCATGTCCGAGCATTCCAACGAATGGTTCCTGGGCAATCTGAATGGCATTGCGGAGACCTGTAGGAAGCGCAACTACATCTTATCGCAAGTGCTTTTTCCCGTCTGGGACCCGGACTACTTCCGCTTTGTCTTTTCCAACCTGGATTTCTGTGGAGCCCTGTTAATTACTACGATGAACCATCCCGTCACAGACCTTCTAAGGACCTTCCGCATTCCCTATGTAATGATTGATAGCTACGACGATGAAAGCAAGTACAATACGGTGCATCTTGACAACTTCCAGGGAGCCTTTGCGGCGGTGGATTATCTGATTCAGCTCGGTCACCGGAGGATCGGTTTCTTAGGTGGCGAGCATCCTTGGAGTTCAGCCGTTTACCGGGAACGCGGCTATAGGGCAGCATTAGAGAAACATGGTATCGCGTGCGATCCCAAACTCGAGTACAACGCGTCGTTCACCCACTTTGGAGGACTTCTGGGAGCAGAAATTCTACTCGATCGTAATCCCGACATGACGGCCATTTTCGCGGCATCCGATGAAATGGCCATGGGCGCACTGAAAACCATCTCGGAACTAGGACTCAGCGTGCCGGGTGACTTGTCGGTTATTGGATTTGACGGCCATAATCTCGGTCAGGTTAGCCACGTACCCTTGACTACTGTTCAGACAAACCCCTTTATGGTTGGGGTTAATGCCTGCGAAATGCTCATCGGTATGCTGGAATCCGGATCGAGTGAGGTAGCTAAAGTCGTAATGGATGTAGTGTTAAGTGTCCGAGGTACCACGGGTAGACCAAAAACTCTTGGTCTAGCAAAGTAACGAAGGAGAGGGGTGACGTGGAACTAGCTTTCAGATCGTGAGACTTTTCGACCGTGAGATCGTGAGAACGTGTTCGTTTGTCAGCTAATAATAGTAGAGGAGGAAGACAAGTGAGTAAGAAAAGTGTCGTCTTATTTGTTCTGTTGGCGTTGGTTTTCGTAAGTGGCACGGCCGGAGCAGAAAAAGTAACACTCCGTTACATGTTCTGGGATCAGAATCAACAAGAGGCCTATGCAGCTTCCATTGATGAGTTTATGAAGCAAAATCCAGACATCGAAGTTGTCATGGAACTGGCTGAGTGGGGAGACTATTGGACGAAGTTGACCACAGGAATGGCTGCGCGTAACCTGCCTGATGTCTTTTGGGGTCACGCAGCGTATTTCTCGGCCTTTGTAGCTCGTGGTGCTCTGCTGGATCTGAAACCGCTCATTGAACGTGACAATATTGACACATCCATCTACTATCAAAGTCTGCTTGATTTTTGGAGCTACGAAGGTGCCCAGTACGGTCTAGCCAAAGACTGGGATACGATTGCCTTCTTCTATAACAAGGACCTCTTCGATGAAGCCGGCGTTCCTTATCCAACCGATGACTGGAGCTGGAACCCACAGGACGGTGGGGAGTTTGTGCGCATTTTACAGCAACTCACCTTTGACGATCAAGGTCGCAACGCTTTGCACCCCGACTTTGATGAGAAGCGAATTGTTCAGTACGGTTTGGGCGATCTAGCCGGATCGAACATGCAGGCTGGATGGCTCAACTTCGTTTGGATGAACGGCGGAACTGGTGTATTGGATAAACCATATGGATCGAAGCTGGTCATGAATGAACCTGAGTGCATCGAAGTACTGCAGTTCTGGTCTGACCTTGTGAACAAATACCATGTTGCTCCACCTCCAGAAGCTACAGTAGCCGGTGGAAGCCCCTGGGATCTCTTCACGGCTGAAAAGTTTGCTGTGGTTCCCCAAGGTTCCTGGATGCTTACGGCTGGTCGCTCTATCGAAGGCTTCTCCTGGGACGTAGTGGGAATGCCCTGGGGACCCAAGGGACGCTACAGCGCCTTTAACGGTCTAGCCCACAATATCTATGCCCACACTCCACATAAAGAAGAAGCTTGGCGCCTCTTGAAGTGGCTCGAAGGCTATGAGTCGCAGAAGATTGTTGCCCAATATGGCTGCGTATTCCCAGCCATAGAGAGTCTCGTCGATGTCTTCTTGGATGCCTATGCTGGCCGCGACCCCGAGAACGTTGCAGTCTACACCGAAATGGCAGAAAACACGGGTATTTGGCCCATGCACGTAAACTGGAACGAGATCTTTGACATCATCCAACGTGAACTGGATATGATGTTGCAGGGCTTCGTGGATGCCCAGACGGCTGTCGCCAACATTGAAATGCAAGTGTCCCACTTGCTGCAGTAAGATAGGACAATTACGGGGGCACCTAGGTGCCCCCAGTAATTCTAGGGGGTGTTATCGTGGCGCGTAAAATGAGTCCCAAACGAAAACGTGAGGCGGTGGCTGGCTATCTTTTTATAACACCGAATCTCCTGGGATTTTTAATCTTCCAGCTCGTTCCCATTGTGGTGGCCATCCTTCTGGCCTTTACCGAGTGGGACCTGATCAATGATCCCATTTGGGTTGGTTTCGCCAATTACCGAAACCTACTTAAGGAGCCTGTATTTCACCTTTCGGTGAAGAAGACCTTGTACTTTGTGGTGATCAATGTACCGGTTCAGTCCATGTTGGCCCTACTTATTGCCATCCTCCTGAACCGTTCCATCCGCTTTCAAAACCTGATTCGAACGTTGTTTATTGTTCCCTGGGTGTCCATGGCGGTGGCTGTGGGCTTAACCTGGACCTGGATTTATAACTCGCAGTTTGGCCTCTTGAATGAAATCCTCACAAGGGTAGGACTTGATAAGATCCCCTGGTTGGCCCATCCTGACTGGGCATTGATTTCGGTGATCGTCGTTAATATTTGGCAGTTCCTTGGCTTCCACATCATCGTCTTCTTGGCTGGTTTGCAGATGATTCCCCGAGAAGTGGAAGAGGCCGCCATTGTCGATGGTGCAACTCCCCTCACGAGGTTTTTCAAGGTCACATTACCGCTCATTAGTCCGGTGCTGTTTTACGACCTGATTGTGAATGTCATCGGAACCTTCCAGGCGTTTGATTTGCCCTACGCGATGACAGGCGGTGGACCTGGAAGCGCCACCAGAGTCTATAATCTCTACCTCTATCAGAAGGGTTTTCAATTCTTGCGTATGGGTGAGGCAAGTGCTATGGCGGTTATGCTGTTCATCATCATCGGGATCACCACGGCCTTTTTCTTCCGGGTTGTGGGGCGCCGTGTCAATTATGACCTTACCTAGGAGGGAGATGATACTGTGAAAAAGCCACTGCGCTTGGTAGGTGAAATTTGCTTTTACCTGGTCATTTTTGCGATTCTCTTTGTGTATCTCTTCCCGTTGCTCTGGCAGCTGTCTACTTCCCTGAAGACGATGGACGAAGTGTTTCGAGGCTTCTCTCTGATTCCCAAGACTCCATTGTGGGAAAACTACACGACTGCTTTGAGGGACTTTAATGTGGGCCGTTTCCTGTTGAACACGATCCTTGTGGCGGGTTTAATCACTCTGGGCCAAGTGATCTCTTGTTCCATGGCGGGTTACGCTTTTGCCAAGTTGAGATTTCCGGGACGTGATTTCATCTTCTTCCTTTATTTAGGAACCATGATGATTCCGGCGACGGTGACCTTGATTCCCAGCTATGTTATTATCCTGGAGCTGGGATGGATTGATTCTTTGCAGGGTTTGATTGTGCCCTTTGTCTTTGGCAACGCCTTCGGTACCTTCCTGATTCGCCAGTTTTTGCAGGGTGTTCCAAGGGATTTGGAGGAAGCTGCAGAAATTGATGGGGCAGGGTATTTTGTGATTTGGTCTCGGATTATGATTCCCATGGCCAAACCAGCCCTGGCAACGCTGGCCGTGATGACGCTGGTTTCGCAGTGGAACAGTCTGGTATGGCCTTTGATTGTGACCCAGGCGGATAAATGGAAGGTCTTGAGTGTTGGCTTGGCCGCATTCCGTTTGTTTAGAACGATTCAATGGAACACGATGATGGCCGCTGTCGTGATGGCTACGTTACCTATGATCATCATTCTTTTCCTGGCTCAGCGTTTCTTTATTCAGGGGATTCAGTTTTCAGGTCTGAATCGATAATATGGAGGGACAGAGATGGCAAAAATTACATTTTTAGGTGCCGGAAGCACCGTTTTTGCAAAAAACGTGTTGGGCGACAGCATATTAAGTCCTGCTTTGCGTGATTCGGAGTTCGCTCTTTTTGACATTGATGAGGGGCGCTTGCGTGAATCCGAGGCGATGCTGAACATTTTGAACAAGAAGTATGGAGATCATGGGAAGATTGTGGCCTACACGGATCGCAAGAAGGCTCTGGCCGGCGCGGACTATGTGATTAACGCGGTTCAGGTTGGGGGCTATAAGCCTGCCACTGTCATTGATTTTGAGGTTCCAAAGAAGTATGGGCTGAGGCAGACGATTGCAGATACTCTAGGAATCGGTGGAATATTCCGAGCCCTGCGGACGATACCGGTGATGTTTGATTTTGCCAAGGATATGGAAGAGGTTTGCCCCGATACTTGGTTCTTGAATTACGCCAACCCTATGCCCATCTTGACTGGGGCTATGCTGCGCTATACCGGAATCAAGACGGTGGGTTTGTGTCACAGTGTGCAAATTTGTGCTGACCATCTGTTGCGAGATTTGGATATGCCTCGGGATAATGTGCGCTACCATATTGCTGGGATCAACCACATGGCATGGCTCTTGGAGATTACCCGCAATGGCGTTGACCTTTATCCGGAGATTAAAGAGAGGGCAGCGAAGCGTCCTGCGCCTCACGATGACATGGTTCGCTATGAACTGATGAAACAGTTTGGCTATTATGTGACGGAATCTAGTGAGCATCTGTCCGAGTATCTTCCTTACTTCATCAAGAGTAAGTATCCGGAGCTGATCGAACGGTTCAACATTCCTCTGGATGAATATATTCGACGTTGTGAATGGCAGATCGAGCAATGGAATTTGTGGCGTGATAAGCTGGTGAAGAATCCCGATCTGACGCATGAGCGTACTCAGGAGTATGGTGCTTATATTATGGAAGCGATGGAAACGAATGTGCCTTACAAGATCGGCGGGAATGTGCTTAATCATGGTTCGATTACAAACTTGCCTCGGGAAGCGGTTGTGGAAGTACCATGTCTGGTGGATAGCCAGGGCGTGAGTCCGACGTATGTGGGGGCGCTACCACCGCAACTGGCGGGTTTGAACATGACCCAAATCAATGTTCAGCTGCTTACCATCGAAGCAGCTGTGACACTCAAGAAAGAACACATCTACCATGCGGCCCTTTTAGATCCGCATACCTCATCGGAACTTTCCATTGACGAGATCATCGCTTTGTGCGACGACCTCATCGAAGCACATGGCGACTGGCTACCCAAGTATCGGTAGATTTGTTAAGGTGTCGTTAGGTCAAGGTTAAGGGGGTCTGGCCCCCTTAACAAATCCTCATAATCAATAGCAACAACGGACCCTCGCTGCAAGTTGTGTAGCGGGGGTTTTATTTGATCGTGCGGGATTCGGCGAGGCAATGGCTGATAAAAAATCAGAAAAGTCGGAATTAATAGAGGAAAGACGGGAGTGCTGTCGAACTGTCTAAATCTACGTTTGCTAAAGAGGGGGAATGCTATGGCACGCAAACCACGGCGATGGTTTCCGGGAGCAATCTATCACATAACCTGCAGGGGAAACCACCGTCGCGACATCTTCCTCGACGACCAGGATCGTCTGATTTATATGAAGCATCTGCGCCAGGCCACAAAGGAGCACAGATGCACGGTTCTTTCCTATTGTTTGATGACTAACCACGTGCACCTCCAGGTGGAGACAGCGGATGTAGAGCTGTGGAGAATGATGAAGCAGTTGAACATGCGATACGTGATTTATTTCAATGCTAAGTACGATGTCGTGGGACATCTCTTTCAAGGTAGATATAAGGCCGAGTTGATTGACAGTCTGGCATACAATGTCAAGACCAGCAGATACATTCATTTGAACCCTGTCGTAGCGGGACTCGTAAAGACCCCTTTGGAGTATCCATGGAGTAGTTATCGAGAGTATATGGGGGAACGGTTCGATCCTTCCGTTGCGCCCGAGCGGATTTTGGGACTTTTCCCAGACCTAAGTAGTGAGGACTATCGAAGCTACGTGGAAGGCGATCCATATGAAGTCCACAAGTGACTTAGGAGTGGCCTGTGAGCGAGCCGTGTGTATTTCCAAAATCGAGACGATCAAAAAGCAACACCGGAAGCCGTATGTGAAGTGCCTCCGGTGTTTTGCATTCCCAAATCACTGTATCATTCGTCGCCTAATCCATCCAGGTGGTAAGGCTTTGCCATTCCTGTCGCGGCCTCTTCTGGGGCGACTCAGCCGGGACACCAAGGGCAATGGCTGCCACCAGTTCGTCGCTGCACGAGGCAAACTCCTGGATACGATCCGTAGCATAGAGTACATCACAGATCCAAAGCGTTCCCAAGCCCATGTCGTGTGCCGCCAGCAAGAACGTCTGAATCGCCGCTCCAATCGATTGCGTATCCACTAAGAGCTTGGCGTAATTGTGAGGTTCAGGGAAGTCGTCGCGGCGAATCCGGTTGAACACCAAGATGATCACAGGTGCTTCGTCCATGGCTCGAATGCTGCTGCGCAAGCTACCTGTCGATTGTCCCTGCGCGTCGGCTTCTTCCAGGGCCGCCTGTAGCGTCTTGACCAGTCTCGTTTTTGCTTCATGCGTTGTGACGACAAACTTCCAGGGCTGATCATTTTTCGCACTAGGGGCTTGAATCGTTAGCTCCAAGAGCTGTTCGATCACGTCCCGTTTCACTGGGTCGTTCTTGAATCGTCTAATACTTCGTCTGTCTGCTATGGCTTGAGCCGTGTCCATTCTGTACTCCTCCTAATGTTAACTGTTAACGGGGACAGACCCCCTTAACGTAATTTTAACAAGACTATTGGCGGGCGACGTGGAGATAGTATTCGATGCCTGCGGCCATTCCGCTGGTAAAGGAGATGTCGGGCAGGAATAGCTTCTTCAGTTTGCCTTTGGCCATGGCTTGTGGGGTGAGACTCTTAAAGTAGTCTGGGCTTAGCTTGGCATGGAGTTCCAGACCCTTCTTGATTTGTTCAGCCAGTGCGTAGGATTGCGCCGCTGCAGCATTGAGGACGTCTTCGTATTCATCGTAGACCAGGGCATAGCTTGAAACACCCCATAGCATGCTTTCAACACCGACTAGAGCTCCCACACTGTATTTGCCCAACGATTTATAGAGCTCCATGATGGCCTTTTCAATCATGGCACCGTGTTCTCCGGTATCAAGGACCCCGATGGTGAAGAACGTCTCCTCGTCGATTTCCAGCCAGGCTGTTCTTGGTACTCCATCAAGCATAACCCGCTCGAGGGGCATCATCAATACCTTATCTCTGATTCTCTCTCTGTTTCCGATTCGCCTGCGAACCGCTTCGTCAAAACCAGCCTCTTCCAGTATCTCTAAAGCGTCATCGAGTGTTTCCTCGTTGATCCACAGCATCCCTGCGTCTTCGGGCAATTGTGACCAGAGTTCAAACACTCCCGTTCCTTGGCCTAAAACCTGTGATTCCAGGGTCGAAGCCATGATTCCAGATGCGATATAGAAGGAATTTTGGAGTTCCGGATCGCCTCCATGTACTTGATTGCTGGCATTGACCAAGTCAATACTTGTGTGCAATCCATCGCCTTTGGGACTCCTCTTCACTGTCACAGCGATAATGCGAGGGATGGTGGTCCGTCCCACAACTAAATCCATCTGTTCCGCCAAGTCCGTCTCATTTTCTGTTTGGGCGGCTATGAACTGGTTTATAATGCTCCTTGTATACCACTGCAAGACAGACAACGAGTCTGGATTATCGGTGCTGCCATGCAATGTGTCAGCCATGGCCTGCAATGCTTCCGCCGATTCAGGAGGAAGATCCGGGGCATTGATCGCCACCGTGTGTGCTACCTGATCAATTCTTTGGTCCTTCTGCAGGATAAACTCGTGCACATAGACCTCGTCGTCTATCACAACTTCAATTGTGGCTCCCTTGATCTCGTATTCACCGGTATCCACTGTTTCATGACCAACAACTCTTCCTGTGGGAGTCTCCATGATCGCAGTGAAGAGTTCGCCCATATTGTAGCCTGCTGAGACATAAACGACGTCAATGGGGTCAAGACTGAGATCAGCCCAGGAGAGGGTTGTGCTCAGCACCGTCAGGGGCTCCGCTACTTCCTCGGCTTCCTCTCCCGACAGGACAGAGGCGAAATCTGCGAACTGCCCACCGAACCCTGCCCCTTTCGCCACCACATTGAGATGCACCTGCACCCTCGCCTGCTTGAGCTCTTCGCTGATGGAGATCCGTCGGATGGGAATGGAGACATAGTCTTCTAGCTCAGCAACATCTTTGGCAAAGGGCAGAACCACGAGCTGCACCTGTCCATTTTCCTCATACTTCACAGCTGGTAACATCTCTAGAGCTGGACCTTCAGGAAGCAGCAACTCCTGCCCATTTGCGGTCACCTCAACTACAGCCCGTTCGGGACTATAGCCAAGACGTTCCAGCACACTTTCAGCTAGGCAGGCCAGATCCGCCGGAGTACCCCACATTTGTGTCAGGACCGCCTCGGGAGCGTATATCGGTTGCCAAGGCCCCTCATCACCAGGAAGCCAACGGACCTCTTGGAGTAGCGCCCAAAGCTTATCTGGGGAGTTCAGCGCTTCAAGCTTCACGAGTCCTGGGGCGGATGCCAGAGGAGGAGTGATGGTCCTTTGCGCATCATCGGTTCCCGACAGATCCACGCGGTCTTTCCCCTTGACGCTGCCTTGTGCAGCCTGCAGAGCTTCATAACGCCGTATGGCAGCGGCAATCGCCCCACTGAGTTCCTCCTCGAATGCTTCATCACTTGAAAGTACGTACTCGGTTTTAGCCATCAGCAGGTCTGGATCGGTGTAAAAGGCATCAGACAGTTCCACCTGTAAATCAGGGAAGATACCAGATTGGAGTGTCCATCCGTGGTCGAGGCCATCCTTTGGAATCTCAAACACTACCAGCGCACGTCTCGATGTTCCATCCTTAACCACCGCTTCGCTAAGGCCTAGAAGCAGTTTATCCGTCTCCGCGCTGGGAAGCAGTTCGTAATACACTTCGCCGCTCTCGGAAAAGTCTCCTAATCCACTTTGGGTAACGAGTTTCTTCATGTCAAACTCTGAACGGGAACCGGAGTAATCGTCCCGCACAAGCGTGAGAACATCGTCCATGCTCGTTCCAACGTCATCCGGTTCATCAACGAACGTGATGTCGGCCACCACCAGATGGTCGTACGTCGAGTTCGGACCATCCATCCAAGCCACCTGGTTGATATAGAGCTTGACTCCTTCCGCTTCCACATAGTCTCCTTCAAGACTCGTGGTTAGCGGTGGTTCCTCATTGAGGGGAATGATCACGTCATCGTCCCGCAGGTCCACATAGAGTTCGCTGCGGTGCTGGACCAGGGCCTCGGGTATCTCATAGACAAAGCGCACCCGATTATAGGATCCAGGGGCCACCATACGTCCCTCACTGAATCCTAGGGGAACGAGTGCTGTAAGCTCATGCAGGGGAACGAAGAACGCCCCTTGATCCGTCCACAGAGTCAGCCAAAAGACTTCGGTCGGATCAATATCAAGCAGAGCCTGCACCTTGGACGTGAGCTCAAGGTCCACAACTCGGAAAACACTTCCTTCTTTAGCCTCACTGCTTCCAATCTCCGTGCGATCTTCAACACCAACGATCTTCAGTTGGAACACGTCGGAAAGCTTCGCTGGTTCCGCTTCTGGATATCCCGTCAGCTCCAGTTGCGGGAACTCGCTAGTACCTACGAGATCGAGGTTAAAGTGTCCGTAGGCTGTATCAAAGAAGTGCAGTGAGAGCTGTGTCATAGACTCGTCGGTGACGATAAAGGACAATCTTCCCTTCATGGGCTCGCCAGGATGGACGGTTAGACTCATGTCTCCAGGAACCAGAAGGCCCTCGGGGTCCAGCCAGCTGACTTCAGAGACAGGGAACATACTACTGTTGTTCCAACCCACATAAAGGTGGGAGGCTAGGGAAGGTATCAGGTACTGGGGTATCATGTACTCCGTTCTACCGGAACTTCCCGCGGTGGACATCCAATTAGCTGGATGGCTGTTTCCCGAAGTATCCACGATGACTTCCTGCGCTTCGAGAATGTTCTCCAGTTCCAGATCGATGGTGACATAGTGTGCTCCGTTGGGGGCCCTCAAGCCTTGCAGATAATTGGCTATGGTCGCTCCAGTGACTTTCATGCTCAACGCAGTATTTGATGCAGAAGCGTCCAGGGAAACAAACCGAGTCTGTAGGGATTGCCCGTGCAACGCCTCACCTTCGAGGCCGTAGAGGCGCAACTCCTCAGCGGTGGCTGCTGTTCCCGCGGCATAATAAGAGGCAACTTCGGGCCCTATGACATCGTCGCTTTGTGCCAGCTTTGTTTTCTCCATGTTCATGGAACCAAAATGGGTCCTTGGTGCTTCTTCCGCTAGCATTTCTTTGATCGACAGCTGCAGTGTAACGTAGGAGCTCGTCTCGGCTTCCACCTTAATTTCCGCAAGAACTTGTTCAAACAAGGTGGCTAGATCGTTGGGGTCTTCGGTGACAAGATGTCTTCCGTTGGACTTTTTGGCGATGTCTGCAAAGATCGCCTCATCGTCTTCCATCCCGATCCCAATCCAGACGGGTTTGATGTCGGATTTGGCAATCAGCTCAAACAGCCAGTTGAGGCGGGAATCATCCGTGGCGATGGCTATGTCGGTGATGTAGATCAAGACCTTGTTCTGTGATGGGGTACGACTCAGGGTTTGGTAGGATACCTCGACGGAACCAAGGGTATCCGTGGCTCCGGCTGCCTCAAAGGCACCGATGGCGTACAGAGCAGCAGCCTTATCCATAGTCATGCTTTGCTGGATGATGGTCCCCCAACTAAAGTCTTGCACTTGAAGCAGAGTGTTTTCGGGTAACCCGAGAACGAATTCGTGCAATACATTTTTCACCTTTTGCATGCGGTAGCCGCAGCCCTCTTCTTCGGGGCTTTCGTCCATGGAACCGCTGGTATCAACCATAATTGATACGACCGGTACATTGGAGATGCTTGGTTCGGTTGGACGTTGGTAGACTAAGCGGTAGGTGTTGCTGAGCGTATCATTGATAGCTGTGAACACCTTTTCTAGGGCGTTTTGGTCGGTGGCAGCGTAGTAACGGCCCCCTGAAGTTGTGGCCATTTGCTTAAGTGCGGTCGCATCGTGACCGGAACCAAAGCCGATGGTATAGAGGGGAACGCCGCTAGCGGCAATCGCCTTCGTTACTTCTGGAAGAGTCGCTACACTTCCAGGGCCCGTGTCGTCATAGTTTGCATCGACTCCGTCTGTGAACACGACGAGAACCGGCCTGGTTTTCTCCTGTAGCAGTTCCAGACCCGCTAGTACAGAGTCGTAGAGAGCAGTTGCACCACTGGCGCGTACCTGGTCAAGGCTGGCGAGAACTTCCTGCTTCGTTGTACCAGGCAGAACCTCGGGCTTGGTGGAAAAGTCAATGACGCGTATGAATGTATCGTCGCTCAGCTCGTTCACGAACCTCTTGGCGGCGACAATGGTTTGCTCCATTTGGGATCGCATCGAACCAGAGGAGTCTAATAACAGGACAATGGAAGGGGGAGTGGCAATGGGTTCGATGGCCAGGACTTGACCAGGTAGGCCACCTTCTGTGATCTGGGCATTACTTACCGTGGGTACGAGGCTTTTGGTTTCTTCCCCTATCAAGGCAAATTCGATTACGCCTTGCGTGCCGCCCACTGTGGCGCTCGTTAGATTGAGGGTTTCTCCCATCTCGGAACTGTCGGTGATTTCCTCAAATACGGCTTGGGTCATACTCGGAACGGAGTAGACCGTGATCTGCCCAGCGTTGACTGGGATCATGTTGCCCTTAATGGGGGCAAAGCCGACCTCGTGCTGCGTGAAGTTCCAGTAGCCAGAAGGAAGGTAAAAGACGTGGTCTCCATCGGAGTTGATGTCACCAACCGCATACTGAAAATCGGGATGGGCTATGCCTACATTCCAGGTGCTTTCCACGGATACTTCGCCCATGCTGGCGCCAGTTATCTTGAGGATCCCTAATTCACGGCCTAGAGTGACCTTGGGAAGGGGGACGCTCTTAGCGATGGAAACGGAAATCTTTTCTGGTCTAGGGTCCTGGCTCCAGTCAAACACCCAGGTTAGTTTTCCTGCCTCTTGGGGGAAGTGATCAATGATGTGAAGTGGCGTCTTGATGAACTCCAGCTTCCGCCATTCGCTCCAAGAGCGGTGATACTCTCCCATGGTTGTCACCATGTCTTCGAAAAGCCCTACTTCGCCTTGTTCAAGTTCAACGATTAGGCTGTGGAAGAACTCTCCGTCGGAGGAAAAACCAAAGCCCAGAACATCTCCATGTTCATCGGGGCGAATCTCCCAGGTGTGTCCCGGAACGAGCCAGCGCTCCCTGGTGACAGTGAGGAAACAGGTTCCATCTTCTTCAATTTGGGCGAAGGCACTCCACATGTAGCTGTCTTCATCGAGTACAGTGCCCGTTAACATGAAGGAGGAAAGCTCTTTGACCTCGCCTCCAAGCTCGCGAATGTACTGGGCCAGGTTGTCCATGGCTACGGAGGAATCATCGGGCTCAATGGTCATACGCCACGTATCGCCCCATCCGTAATAGGAAGTGGCTTCTCCCTCGGCGGTGAAGTAGCCGATTTCAATCCGATCACTGGGCATATAGTCAAACCACGAATATTCAGCGGGATCGCCTAAGGGGCTGATGAGGGGGAGCGGGAGTTCATCGCCTCTGGTAAGGGGTCTTCTCTCCTGCACGAGCGTGAGATCATACCAATCGTCACCCCAATATTCCCCGTGGACCCACCAGACTTCTCCGGGTCCTTCTACCTTGGCGATGAGTCTTTCTTCTGTGTGGAAGAGGATGTTGCTGTCAAGATTTTGGAGGTAGTCGTGCAAATCGTCTAGAGTGTTGTAGGGAACGGTCAAAATCCAGACGTTACCCCATAGCTCGAGAGTCTGGTTGTCTTCGTCGGAGATGTAATACTCCACGAACCATGGGTCATACTGATCGGAAATGTCAAGATAGTCGATGCTGTCATAGGCATCCATGTTTCCCAAGGGATTAACGTAGGGCTCGCCGTAGAATTCGTCATAGGCCTGCGCCAAGCCAAGAGATAGGATGCACGCAACCAACAAAACCAATGCATTCAACACCAGGACTTTGTTTCTCATTACGCTAGGACCTCCCAGGGGCTGTCAATTTAGGTCTTCCAGATTCTAACAATATTCTTGGGTTTCTTTTTTTTACCTGCCGGTCTGGTGCAAAAAAATCGCTTGATGAAGGGGAATGTAAAGGGGGTCTGTCCCCGTTAACAATCGTTAACGGGGACAGACCCCCTTAAGGTTTTGCTAACCTGTGCCTAACAGTACGGTTACTTCCTGTTTTAGCTTTGCCCTACGGATGTTTCCGCCATCGGCAAGGCGGATCGTGCCGCTGGAAACTCTGCTTTCAAGTTCTCTTCTTGTAAGGAGCAGCTTTTCCCGGAGAATTTTCTCCACTGTTAGGCTCGATGGATGTTCACAGACTATCTTTAGTTCAGCATTTTTCGTCAGATCGAGGTCATCACCTACGATTTGGTAGGGAGACACCTGGGGCTCAGCCCCATTTCTTTTTAACAAGTCACTATTCATGGCATACTCCGTGGCCAGTTCACTGTCGTTGGCCAAAAATTTGTCTAGCAGCCTGCTTTCGATGCTTTTGGGGTTGATGCGAGAGTAGATCGTTAGATTCCATGTTGACTTGCATGTTGTGCATCGGTAAATCAGCCAGATGTCCAGTGACTTTTGCTGAGCGTTTACTCGAAATAGGCCTGAAGATGCGTATTCGGTCTTCTTGCCGCACTTCTTGCAGTGCCGTAAGATTTTAGGAGGTTCGAGGTAGCGCACCTCCCACTGCAGTTGTTCCATATAAACATTCCTTCCTTTTTATCTGCGCAAAAAGGAAGTTGAAAAATGGGGGACTGTACATCATGGTTACTCTTCTCATACAATAGCCTCCGATTCGTAAGTAAAATAGAAAAGACCACAGATAGGTAAGAGTACCTTTCTGTGGCCATGATTGCTACGCAAAACAACATAAGGGATCCCCCCTATGTCATGCTCAAAACCTGCCCTTGTACTCACTACCTAATCTGTTGAAAAATCTTGAGACTCACGACAAAAGAGCCGCTTGTGTTTCTGCAGCTTCTGCTTCTGATTCTGGAAAAGTCTCGTGGATTACAGATTAGAAAATGTTCAAGGGTCGAGGCTCCTTTCGTTTCCATATTCACTTGTATTATATTGACACTGGAAAACGGTGTCAATACCTAGGGTTTGTTAAGGAGATCTTAAGAGAATCTTAAGGGGGTCTGGCCCCCTTAACAACTCGCGTTACCTCTTGGGCTTCCGTGGGCGATGTTGACGACGCCTAGGCGCAGGTTGGCGGGTCTTTTTCGGCCGCGGAGCGGGTGGCGTATCCTCGGTGAGCTGCACCGGTTCGGTATTGGGTTCTTTGGTGAGAAGTTTCAGAGCAGCCGCCAGAAGTGTAACAGAGTCATGGTGTTCAAGCAGATTTTCTGCCATACTCTTGTAGGCCGACAGGACAGGCTCTTCTGCAGTTTTGAGTATACGTTCTATCGTGACTTGCTGCTGTCCGGCTAGTGCGTCGGTGAGCGTTGGAATGGGATGGCGTATGATTGTCCGCTGCGTCAAACGCTCGATAATGCGCAGGTGGTCAAGCTCACGATGGGTTATGAATGTGAAAGCGGCTCCTTTGCGTCCTGCGCGTCCTGTGCGCCCAATGCGATGGATGTAGCTCTCTGGGTCCTGGGGAATATCAAAGTTGTAGACATGCGTCACCCCTTCGATATCAAGACCCCTAGCGGCCACGTCCGTTGCCACCAAAATGTCGATAGTTCCTCCCCGAAACTGTGTCATGACGGCATTGCGTTGGCTTTGACTCAGATCCCCATGAATGGCCCCTGCGGAATATCCCCTACGGGCTAAGGCTTGGTTCAGCTCGTCGACTCGTTTTTTTGTCCGTCCAAAGACAATGGCCGCCTCCGGCGCATGGAGATCCAGGAGATTACAGAGCACATCAAACTTCTTTCGCTCTGGAACTTCAATGTAGTGCTGTTCTGTACTGGGAACCGTGATGTTTCTTGGAGTGGCTTTAATCAAGGCCGGTTCGCGCATGAAAAGCTGCGATATGTTCTCAACCGCCTTTGTAATTGAGGCAGAGAAAAGCAGGGTTTGCCGATCCTCGGGGATATCCCCCAAGATGAACTTGATGTCATCGACAAATCCCATGTTGAGCATTTCGTCCGCTTCATCCAGAACCACAATGGAGATGTTTTGCAGACGTATTGTACGGCGCCGCATATGATCCATCAATCGTCCCGGGGTACCGACCACGATTTGCGGATGTTTCTTAAGTAGCTTGATCTGGCGCGTCATGTCCTGTCCACCGTAAATGGGTAAGGCCAGAATCCTCTTGAATTCGCCGATCTTGTTCAACTCCTCGGCGACTTGGATGGCCAATTCGCGGGTGGGAACCACAACAAGCCCCTGGATGTGCTCGCTATCCACAGCGATCGTTTCAATCATTGGCAATCCAAAGGCAGCAGTCTTTCCGGTTCCTGTCGGGGCCTGACCAATGACATCGCGACCAGACAGAGCTAGGGGGATGGCTTTTTCCTGAATAGGAGTCGGCTCTTCGAAACCAAGCCCATTTACGGCTCGTAACGTTTCTGGACTGAGTCCTAATTGTTCAAATGTAGACATAGGTAATTCCTCTTCTCTTGATAATTATGCCCAAAATAGAAAGAGTGATGAACCCTTCCAGCACAAAAACGCGAGGAACATCACCTGGAACATCATACCACACATTTCTGGTAGGGTATATGCTAGAGGGGACGAATTGATCAAAAAAATGGAAAAGGACGGAACCGTGGGGACGATGGAGGTTTGCGAGAGACCGAACAATTAAAAAATAAAAAGATTGCTTTTATTCTCCAGGTCTGATACAATACATCTGACATATGAGAGAACGAACTATTTATGGCCTTAAGAGGAAATGAGTTGTTTGTGACATCTGTGATTATGATTTAAGGGAGGCCATAAATACTATGGTTGGAAGAGTCAAATGGTTTAACAATGAAAAGGGTTTCGGTTTCATCGAGCGTGAGAATGGTGACGACGTATTCGTACACTTCTCAGCAATTCAAGGTGACGGTTTCAAGTCGTTGGATGAAGGTCAAGAAGTAGAATTTGACATTACCCAAGGCGACCGCGGACCCCAAGCAGCAAACGTAGTTCGTATCTAATCGAGTAAACCAAGTAAGGCATCTCCTGTGATGGAGGTGCCTTTTTTGTTGTGTTGATCTTGGGGGGAGGGGGTCTGTCCCCGGTAACATTTGTTAACGGGGACAGACCCCCTTAAGATCCTCTTAACAGAGTTGGTGAATACGTTCTCAAGTGTCGTCGATATTGCGAAAAGTCGCAAATTTGTTATTGGAAAACAAAGGATTTCTTACCATTACGTCGAATTCCACTAGTCATGAAACGGTACGTTAGAGAACAACGGCGTTTGGAGGTGTTAAGTCGGGTTCCGGGTTCTACTTGTGTGGCGTTGAAGATACACTTTACATGAGAATTCATCGAGTGTTCAAGGAGGAGGATGTATGCAACTGGGAGCATTGTTTTCGAAACAAGCGATCATGCGACGAGTGCTGATTAGCCTATTACCTATCCTACTGTTTGCCGTGTACTCATTTGGCTTACGTGTCTTGGTTGTTCTAGCTGTCGTGACAGCGACAGGTGTGTTGACTGAGTTCTGGATTCTGCGGTTCATGAAGGGTGGTACCGGCTTCAAGATTCCCGAAGCTATTTTCGTATCGTGCGTGCTGTTTACCCTTGTTCTACCCTCGACCGTTCCTCTTTGGGTTGCGGCTGTGGGCATCGCCTTCGGCGTGTTCTTTGGGAAAGGAGTCTTTGGTGGTTTCGGAAAGAACATCTTTAATCCAGCCCTTGTTGGACGGTGCTTCGTGTTTATCTCTTTCCCAAGCTCGATGACAGTGAGCTGGGCTACCCCGTTCGCGGGATTTCCTGGAGGTTTCGTACGTTACACAACAGGTGTCGATGCCATTTCGGCTGCCACTCCTCTTGTCCAAAAAGGGGTAGACATAACCCGCCTCTTCCTGGGGCAGATTGCGGGGTCTAGTGGAGAGATAAGCTCGCTATTGATTCTGTTGGCCGCGATTTACCTCGTCTACACAAAGACAGCTTCGCTGCGGATTATGCTCTCTGGAACCGTGGCCTTCTTAGGTTTGAGCACCATCTTGTATACCATTGGTGCCACCGCCGTTAATCCGCTTGTGGCCCTATTTACTGGCGGATTTTTGTTTGCGATTGTGTTTATGGCTACCGACCCGATTACCGCACCAAGAGACAAGACAGCCCAGATCTTCTTTGGGGCCTTGATTGGACTTTTGGCGTTAACAATTCGCAGCTTTTCCAATTTCCGTGAGGGAGCGATGTTTGCAGTGCTCTTAGGGAACACCTTTGGTCCCCTGATTGAGATGCAGGTCAAAGAGTTTGCTGCGCGAAGGAGGATGGCCCATGAACAGGGATAGTTATATCTACACGATAGTCTTTACATTTGTCTTGACGGCTGTCTTTGGCACCGTGCTTGCTGTAACGCAAGCGTACTTCCTACCGGCCATTCAAGAAAACGAAGCACGTGTAGAACAAGCAGCCATTCTTAAAGTCCTGGGTATTGTTCCTGAATCGGATCTCATCCAAGCTTTTGAGGAACATGTTGTGCCTGTTACAGTTGGCGCTCAAAACGCCTACGCAGTGCATGGCGTTGATGGCAATCCAGACGGCTATGCCTGGCCTCTCAAAGGTCAAGGGCTGTGGGGTACAATTCGGGGCTATATTGGAGTGTCAGCTGATTTTGATCGTTTGCTTGGATTAGAGTTTGTCGAGCAAAACGAGACTCCTGGTCTAGGCGGACGTATCGGAGAAGCGTGGTTCAAGGAGCAGTTCCAAAACGTGCCCATCGTACCAGGAGAGGAAATTGTGTATGGCAGTGGAGTTGACGCCATCACCGGTGCGACGAGCAGCTCGAATGCGGTGCTGAACATCTTGAACCAGACAATTGCTGAGCTGATGACCTATGAGGAGGTGCTGGCGCGATGAAGAAGGGTGCGATTAAGACACTTCTCGTACGTAATGTGTGGCATGAAAACCAAGTCTTACGCCAGATTTTGGGAATTTGTTCCCTCTTGGCCGTCACCAACTTGGTGTCGAACTCTCTCGTCATGGGGGCGGGTTTGATATTCTCTGTAGCGCTTTCCAGTTTTACGATCTCTTTACTGAGAGAATTCATTCCCCATAGGGTTCGAATGATTGTGCAAACACTGATCATTGCCACGTGGGTCATTCTCTTTGATGTCATTCTCAAGGCTACCATGCCAGACATCAGTCGAGCACTCGGTCCCTATGTTGGCTTGATTATTACCAACTGTATCATCATGGGAAGAGCCGAAGCCTTTGCCCAGATGAATCCGCCTGTAGAGTCGTTCTTTGATGGCGTTTTCGCCGGGCTCGGTTATACAATCGTGTTAGTAATCATCGCTTTCGTCAGGGAGCTGATGGGCTTTGGAACTATTCTAGGGTACAACGTCAACTTCCTCGAACTCGAAACCTGGACAATTATGGTGATGCCCCCGGCAGCGTTCTTCCTGGTGGGTGTCATGATTTGGATCGTGAACAACATTGCTACTCGTAAACAAGCTGTTGGAGGTGGTAAGAATGGGTAGTGCACCAGCCATAAGTCCCGTCGTGATTTTCCTAGCTTCGATTTTTTCCAGCAACATGGTGTTGTCAAACTTTCTGGGAATGTGCTCGTTTATCTCCGTCTCCTCGGAGTACAAGACTGCATCGGGTCTGGGTAAAGCTGTTGCGCTAGTGATGGTGTTTACCACAGTCATTAACTGGCTCATCTACCACTATGTCATGATTCCTCTGGGATTAGACTATTTGCGCTATCTGATTTTCATCATCGTCATCGCTGCCACTGTGCAGATTATCGAGATGGTGATGGATCGTTACTTGTCGGATTTACACATGAAGTTGGGTATCTTCCTGCCCCTCATTACTGTAAACTGTGCCATCTTGGGTATCAGCCTGTTCATGGTCATTCGCAGCTATGGGTTCGTGCAAACTCTGCTTTTTGGCTTTGGAAGTGGTCTGGGGTGGTGGCTGGCCATCGCTGCTTTGGCTGCAATACGCGAAAAGATGGCGGGCAATCAGTTGCCTCGTGGACTAGAAGGACCGGCCATTACGTTCATCATCACGGGAATCATGGCTCTGGCGTTTGTGGGCTTTTCGGGAATATTCGTGGTGATGTAGCGTCTTGCAGGCGCAGTTGCACCTAGCTGATTAGAATGGAGTGAGGTCTATGACCGTTTTGTTTACCGTGCTAAGTCTGTCTGTCTTGGCCACGATCCTCGCAGCTATCGTTGTCTTGGCGGACAATAGACTCAATAATTACGGTATCTGTACGATCGACATCAATGATGGCGCCCGCAGTCTGCAGGTGAATGGCGGTTCAAGTCTACTTTCGAGTTTGGCCAGCCAGAAAGTCTTTATTCCGTCGGCCTGTGGAGGGAAGGCGACTTGTGGTCTATGCAAAGTCACGCTGGTGGAAAGTGCCGGGCCTGTGCTTCCCACGGAAGAGCCGTATATATCAGAAGAGGAGAGGGAAGCTGGTGTTCGTCTGTCTTGCCAGGTGAAAGTCAAGCACGATCTGAAGATCAGGATTCCCGAGGAACTCTTCAACATCAAGCAGTACCGCACCAGAGTTTCGGAGATTAAGCCGCTTACCCATGATATCAAGCAGTTCCGTTTTGAACTCCTTGAGCCTCAGACTATTGATTTCAAGGCGGGGCAGTACGTGCAAGTTGACAGCAAACCCTATGACAAGGTGAAGGAATCGGTAAGCCGGGCTTATTCCATATCTTCAGTCCCGTCTGATCGAAACCACATTGAGTTGATTATTCGTCTTGTGCCTGGCGGTATTTGCACCACGTTCCTTCATCAACACCTCAAGGAAGGCGACGAGATTACCTTTGCCGGACCATTTGGCCAGTTCTACCTGCATGAAGGCGGAGATGAGCTGATCTTTATTGCCGGCGGATCAGGGCTAGCACCGATACGCTCGCTGGTCTTAGATATTCTGGAGAAGAACCTCGATAAGAAAATGAAGTTCTTCTTTGGGGCCGTGCGTAAACGGGATCTCTATTATGTTGACTTCTTCCGGGATT
The DNA here is from genome assembly GCA_012837925.1 of Bacillota bacterium. Taxonomy (GTDB): domain Bacteria; phylum Bacillota; class Limnochordia; order Darwinibacteriales; family Darwinibacteriaceae; genus UBA5420. Next base: position 2,314 of record DUQE01000008.1, on the reverse strand, counting down.
TGGAGAAGAGATACGAGAACTTCCAATACATACCCGCCCTGTCGGGAGCTACTCCTGAAGATGAGTGGGATGGGGAAGAAGGGCTGATTACGGACGTTGTTGCCCGTCATGTGCCAGATGCTGTGAACAGGCAAGCGTACTTGTGCGGCAGTCCGGGTATGATCAATGCATGTGTGCAGGTGTTAACCAAGATTGGTTTTGGTAGAGACGCCATTTTCTTTGATGAGTTTTAGGAGGGATGAGAAGTGAAACAAGGGCCAGATTTGAAGCGTATCGAGGACAATATGCGTTCGGGAGCATTAGCTGGGCATCAGTTTCTGGGGACAGATACGCGCACTCTCGCTGATATTATCCATCAGGACCAGCTCTTGCTCGAGCCGCTTGGCCTGACCCATCACAATATTGCTGAGCGGATGCGCTATTTTACAGACCAAGCTACGGAACATCCCGGACCCGTATTCGTTGACGGCAAGTTCAGGGTTGAGCGTGAAGAGCACAAGGGAGGTATCCTCTGTCCCTTTGCAGACAATGTCCAAGCGTCCAAGTCGATCACGCAGGTGACCAATACGGAGACCGGCGAAACGGTAACGTGGTCTGATTTGAACATTCATCTCATCGCCGAGCATGGGTTTTATGAAGGTCACGGGGCCCCCTTCCGGGTTGATCCCGCAAAATACGCTGAAGTACTAGAGATCAAAGTCTAAAGTGAGGTGATCACATGCATCCCTTAGAATATGCGATGCAAATTGAAGTGCAGGGTAAGGAGTTCTATCTCAAACAGGCAAGCCTGATGGAAGATTCGGGGTTTCGCGAGATTTTCGAAGGACTGGCCGCGGATGAGGAAAAGCATTACGAGTTGCTCAAACAGATGAAAGACTCTGGGTTGTACGACTATGAAGGAAGCCAGATGTCTGATCGAGCTCCTCTTCTCTTTATCGATTCATCATCAAAGGAGAAGATTCCGCAGGAGAAACGCCCGAGTTATATCACCATCTACCAGCAGGCCGTGGAGTTTGAGGAAAAGTCCATCGATTTGTACGGCGAGCTGGCTCGTGAGGCGACGTCTGAACGCGAACGAGAAGTGTTCCTGACGCTGGAACGCGAGGAGGAAGGGCATCGGGCGGTTTTATGGAGGGTTCTCGAGTTTCTCCAGCGCCCAGAGGAGTACTACCCTTACCTGTAGGCCTTGTTGATGAATTGGGTTAATCAGGTGAATCAGGTGAATCAGGTGAATCAGGTGAGTCAGGTGAAGGAGCTTTCGTGGATCTGGTCCATGAAAGCTCTTTTTTGTGCTTACAGTGCTAATGGGGCTATTTGTTAACGGGGACAGACCCCGTTAACAAATGCGCAACAAATGCCGGAGAGGCAGGGTTAGTTGGCGTTTTGGCGAATACTTGCTCACGAGAGCCTAGCTAACTACAAGGAGGAGCGATGGAATGGCACAAAACATTAGCCGAACGGTGGATTTTCTGAGGCAGCAGTTTGACCAAAGCGAGTACATGTCCAAGAATCCAGCCGATAAGAAATACCGTCTCGAGCACACGATGCGTGTGGCGAATATCGGCAGGCAGATTGCGAAGGGCGAGGGTCTTGATGAAGAAGCCTTGGTTATTGGCTGTCTCCTGCACGACCTAAGCTATGTCGGCACATTTACGTCGGACGATGACTGGCTCAACCATGGGCGAAATGCTGCAAAGATGGCTAGACCCTTCTTGGAGACACTCGATTTGAGCCAGGAAAAGGTCGAAGAGATTTGCTATGGGATAGCCATTCACGTTGATGACGAGGCCGACTTTCCCGGCGAGCGTTCTCCTTTAGCGTTAAGCATAGGTGATTGTGACAACATTGATCGGTTTGATGCATACAGGATACACGAGACTCTGAAGAACAGAGCCTTTACGGACTTGTCCTGTGACGAGCAGGTCGAATATGTGACAAACGTCTTAGAACGCCTGAACAAGTACATAGACATGCAGATGGGAACGGAGACAGCAACTACGCTATGGAAAGAGAGGATCGCTTTCCAGATCGAGTTCTTCAACAGGTTACAGGCACAATTGGAAGCCAGCGTGTTCTTCTAGATCAAGTTCTTAGATTAAGTTCTTAGGGGAAAAAAGATGTTAACGGGGACAGACCCCGTTAACATCTTTTTAACTAAGCGAATTGCGACATGCGGCGTTCTTTTCTGAGCAACAAGGCTACGGCGGCGATGGCGATTGCGAAACCTGCTTGGGTTAGGATGCTGGTATAGACGGGCATTATACTTGCTTTAGAGAAATCGCTTAGGGAAGTAATCAGTTCGTTTCCCTGCACG
>DUQE01000007.1 GCA_012837925.1 Bacillota bacterium | reverse complement strand
TTTCTCCATGTTGTTCTATGAGCTCGGCGTAAAACTCTTCCCAAGTATACACCCTTGTCTTCCAGGGTAGTGTAGTATAAACATGGCCAGCCACCTGACAGAATCTCCTATAGGACTCATTTGTATACTTCACGATGTTATCAAAGGCTTCTATGGCCTTTTCCTTCATCTTCTCCATCACATCTCTAGGACTCATGCTGTGGGTGAAGAAGTTGTAATAGACATAGGCGGCAATGGCCGTCTGCACCGTATAAGCATCCTTGGTGTCCGTCTGTTTCAATGAAATCGGTGGAATGGTCACCTCGCCTTGGGCTTCATCGCACAAGTCAGGATTGAGGTTAATGAGTCGTGTCAGCTCAGCTACGATCATGTTTGGATCCAATCCACCATAGGCTTGCCCCACATGGGTCTCCTTACCTACGACATAGAAAGAAGGTAATAGCTTGCCGATGGTCCCAAAGTAAACATAACGGTTCTCGTCTTTTTCGTGATACGGTGTAGAGTAGTCAGCATTGATGGCCGCAATATACTCAAGACCATGGCGCCTTTTCCACTCCTTCAATACCTTTAAAGCAGATATAATCCCGTGTGCGTTGTCTTCTTCATCGCACTCAGCCACAGCAATAATGTTCCCGTCAAGTTCTTCGGGATGCTGGGAAAAATAGCGAATTAGCCACATCTGTCCAGCTACGCCAGACTTCATGTCAAGGGCCCCGCGACCAAACATGTACTCGCCAGAGTCAATGTCACGCATGACATCCTCGTCGAGTCGTAACTCCTTGAGGAGTTCCGGGAGTTTGTCTGGATCAAATGCATAGGCCTTAAGAGAACCAAAGTCATCGACTCCAACAGTATCCAGATGACCCATTAGGATAACCGTCCTGTTGGAATTGCCCTTTGTCCCCTTGACCATGGCCAATACGTTATGTCTCTCTATCTCGTCGTCTTCTGTTTGTTGTAGTAGTAAATACTCGGGACGCTCCTTAAAGTAATCGAGTTGGCTGTAAAACTCGTGGATCCTTCGTGCACAATGCGTTTCACCTTCGGTCTTGACTATGCTAGGAATCCTCACCAATTCTTTCGTGAGTTCCTTAACATCATCAAAGCATTTCAAGTACATAGGTATCCCCCTTCGAATACGTTTAGTTCCTTTGCTCCCTTTCCAGGCGATCAAGGTTAGCAAGGACCTCCCGGACGTCAGTGCGCAGCTGCTGAACTTGCCTCAGACTGTCGTGGATCTTGCTTTGCACCATCCAATCCGAAATGATGTTGTCAAAAGCAATGTCCATAAATCGCTCGAAACCAGAAATCTTGACTTGTGCATCGAGGCCGATGTACACATCGGACAACTCTTTCTGTAGTTGCCGCAGTTTGTCACCCACCCTGATGAGTAGTGCCTCGGCTTTGTCAATTTTTCCATGCTTAATTAGGCTTGAGAAGAAGCCGCCCCGCATCATGTCGTAAAAACCCCAATTGCGGGCACTCTTCAAATGCCTCTCCACATCGGCGAGCAAACGTAGAACCTCCTGGGCAACCTCTCTTGCCTCTTGAATCTCTCTGGCATCAATCGACACGAGCTACCATCTCCTAGAACAAGACAATCTCATAACCAGCAGCAGTAAAGACTTCTAGGTCAGAGTGACCAGATAGCGCAGCATCAATGGGAAGTCCCTGTCTTTCTGCCTCAGCTAGAGTACCCATTTGCGCGGCACAGGCTTTACAAACCGACTTGACGAGTCCAGCCTCTCGAATCTTCTCCCACAGTTTGCCTTGGGGCGCGTTTTGAATGTCTGCAATTCGGGCTGTTGAAGCGCCTTCTACGATCAGAGCGACCTCGTAGCCCCGTTCGTGATAGTTCCACACGTTGAGCAAGGCATGGACAAAACATGGCATTTCTCCCTGAAAGCTGACAATCGCGATCTTTTTCATTGTATACACCTCTCTTTCTACTATTTTTCTATATGTCGTTGGCACGTCCTGTGTTTCCCCTTGACAAAACATATAGTTGTGATCCATAATCAATTCAGTGATTTAGTGAATTACTAAATTACTGAATTACTACTTCGTTAGAGGAGAGATATAGATGAAGATCCCAACAACTCTAAAACACAAACCCGTCATTGTGAGTGAAGACTACAGCAATGTGGACGGACGTCAAGCATACGATACCGATGCTAAGGGACTCTCCTTAGGATTGGCCCAATGGAATGAACGTGGCAAAGTAGACATCTCCGCCAAAGTTTGGCGCCATACAGGCGAACGCTGGTCTCGACAATCCGAGGAACTTCCCCTGCATCGCGTACTTGATCTGGCGATCCTGATCTGCCGATCCAAGCTCCACCTTGATGAAGCTTATCGTTTTGACAACTTTTACGACCCAGCGAACCCAGTCATTGACCGAGTGGGATTACAGGGTGATGCCATGACCGTAGCTGTATGTACCGATAACGAGATGATTAACGAAGACATAAAACTCTTTCGACAAGTACTGGCCGATGATGGCGAATTGATTGGCGAACGTCTTCACACCTTGTCTCGCATTTTAAAGGAGATGGGATACTAAATGGAACGCAAAAAACAACTGAAAGAAGAATACCGGCGTATGAAGCCGGCCATGGGTGTTTTTAGCATTCAGTCAAATATCACGAATAAACGTTATTTGGAGGGAACAACAAATCTGAAAGCCGGTATCAACCGGGTGGTATTTCAGCTGAACCACGGGTCACACCCTCACCGGGAGCTACAGACCGATTGGAACGAACAAGGAGAAGAGAGTTTTACGATCACCGTCATCGATGAACTTCCCTACTCCGAAGATGGTACGGTTAAGGACTATAAAGAAGAGGTCATGGAACTACAGTCCATTTGGCAAGAGAAACTTAGGCTCGATGGGGAAAGCTTGTACTAAGCACCGGGTAACTCGTTTTCTTCTTCTAACTCTTCAAGAAGCTCGATGAAAGCTGCTACAATGTCGGGATCAAATTGTCTTCTGGCCCCTTGCTTCAGCTCTTCAAGGGCTTCTTTGTGGGTTAGTCGGCTTCGATAAGGGCGTGCGCTGACCATGGCATCATAGGCATCAGCCACAGCTACAATTCTGGCATTAAAGGGGATCTGCTGTCCTCTAAGGCCATTGGGATAACCTTGCCCATCAAAGTGTTCGTGATGAGCTAAGACGGTTTCGGCCACTTCGTCCATACCGACTACGGCACTCAGAAAACGATGCCCGTTTATGGGGTGTTGATGGATTTCTTCCCATTCCATTGGCAGGAGTGGTCCTTGCTTATCGAGGATTGCATTGGGAATGGAGATCTTCCCGATATCATGTAGCAACCCTATTTTCCCCAGTTGAATCCTGTGTTCAAGGCTCAAACCAAGTTGCGTACCTAGAGCGAAACAATACCCGCTGACCCGACGCGAATGCTGTTCTTCTCGGGAGCTCTTCTCATACAGCACGCCCATCAAGGTCCGAATTGTTGTGTCTTCGATTTCAAATTCTGGTGCCGCTAGCCGCGGTTGCTTCTCCATCTGGACCACATTCGCCCCCTTAGGAAGCCGTTAGCTTCACTCTGCTAAATTGCACACAAAGGAGAACTTCGACGGGAAGGTAATAAACCCTGCTAGTAAACTTAATTTATGCTTAACATAATGGCATAAACTTTTCGCCCAGTCATGGGATAGTTAAAGTGAAGGCCCAAAGGGGGGAAGCCCGTGGAAATCAATGAACAAGAACTCATTAGACGAGCAAAGAAGGGACACCAAGACGCCCTTGAACAGATTTTTCGATACCACTTAGACAGCGCAATCCGACTAGCCTATCTCATTACCCGCAACTGGGCGACGGCGGAAGATGCTGTTCAAGAAGCTTTTTTACAGGCCTTCCGTTCCCTGGATTCTTTTCAGGACGAACGACCGTTTAAGCCCTGGTTCACCAAAATCGTTGTGAACAAGGCGAAACGTACGAAGGATCGTCTTGATCGAGGACATCTACCCTATGATCTTGAGGAGCCCAACCCTCACAGAGCCTTTGCGCCTGAAGAACATGCTTTGGAGCGCGAAGGGGTTGATGCTCTCTTCCAGGCCATTAATGAACTGGATGAAAACCATCGCCTTCCCCTTTTGCTCAAGTACGTATCGGGCCTGACGGAGGCACAGATTGCCGAAACCCTGAGTATTCCCGTTTCCCGAGTGAAGTCTCGCCTTTATGTGGCAAGGCAACGCCTGAAAAAACACATTGCAGCGCTAGAAGGAGGTGGCTCGTATGAAGACATTTGATGAAACGATTGAACAGACACTGCGACAGAACAGTGAATGGTCTGGTTCAGCTGACGAACTGTGGAGCAAAGTATCCAGTCAGATGCAAGCAGAGCCAGAGAAACGCATTTGGACACGCAAACCGTTTTTGTTTGGTGCTGCTACGGCCGCCACCGTGTTCCTAGCATTCATGCTGCATACCATGATCACCTCGGTTCCGCCAGATGTTCCACAGGTTGAGGAGATTGCTCCCTTCCAGACATTTCGCATCATGATGCTGGAGGAACCAGAAGTCTACCTTCCTGGAGAGCCAGTTGAACTTGTGCTAAGCAGTTATCTAATGACGGAGACGGAGCCTTCTCAAAGTCCGCGGCTTTTCATCTGGAGGCAAGGTGATGAAGAAGAAATGCTGGCAGGTGAAGTCTTACTTGACGAAGAAAAAATCAGCGGTCAGAGTTCACTTGTGATTACGAGTCCCGTTGACCCTGGTCTCTATCGCTTGGTTGTTGAAGGTAGCTTTACAGCGGGAGAACAACGATTTACCGTTTTTGCGGAGAAGACCATATTGGTTGAAGGAGAGATATCGAATGAAAACGATGAGAAGAACTAGTTTAACCATTGTCTTGCTTTTGATCCTGGCTGTGGGAAGCGTGAGTGCTGCTAGCATTCCTGAGCACAGCGGAAGACTGCAGGTGACTGGAAATGCCGTTGTTACGGCTGCACCGGATACAGCTACGATCATCTTAGGCGTGGAAACGTCCAGTGCGTCTGCTGACAACGCTGCGGCTGAGAATGCAGACAGGATGCAGAGTGTTCTGGAGGCCCTTGCTGCACTAGGGCTTGAGAGTTCGGCCATCAGTACGAGTGGCTACAATATCTATAGCTACAGCGACACCTATGCTCGGACCACTCCAGAAGAAGCCGTCAGAACGACGTACCATGTACAGAATCGTATTACGGTGACTACAAAAGAACTGGATCAAGTGGGCAGAATCGTGGATGTGGCCGTGAAGGCCGGTGCTAACCAGGTGCAAAACGTGAGCTTTGATCTGGCGGACAAGCAAGACCTGCAGCTTCAGGCCCTTGAAGTTGCTATCCAGCAAGCGCTTACCAAGGCCGAAGTGATGGCTAAGAGTGCAGGCGAGGTCTTGGGTGGAATCGTGAGCATAGATGAAGAGTATGGAACCTATGTCCCTCGCAACGAGTCGCTGAAGATGATGGCGGTGGGTTTCGATCAGGCGGCTGAGACGAGTATCAACCCCGGTGAAATCGAAGTGACAGCACAAGTAACAATAGAGTTTTGGTTTTAGGTAGAAAGAGGAACCCAAGGTTCCTCTTTGCTCATTCAAGATAGTCTGCTACACGCTCGAGTCCAAAGGTTTCTAACTCTTCCACTCGGCCCCGATCCACATAATCAGCGATAACGGGATTAATCGGCAATTTGGCCAAGACAGGCAGTCCATGGCTTAAGGCGATTTGGTCGATATGACTGTCGCCGAAGATCAGATGACTCTTACCGCAATCGGGACAAGTGAAATGGGCCATATTCTCTACTAGTCCTAGGACAGGAATGCTCATGAGCTTGGCCATCTTGACGGCCTTCTCCACGATCATGGAGACAAGCTCCTGCGGTGACGTGACGACAATGATTCCATCTACGGGAATGGATTGAAACACCGTTAGGGGAACATCGCCCGTACCTGGAGGCATGTCGATGAACATGTAGTCAATGTCTTTCCAGATAATATCAGTCCAAAATTGCTTTACTGTTCCCCCTACTAAAGGTCCCCTCCACACCACTGGATCGGTGATGTTATCCAGCAAGAGATTGATTGACATGATGGAGATTCCGTTCTTGCTTAAGGCTGGATGTACACCCTGTTCATCCACCGGAGCTTTACCACTTATGCCAAAGGCTTTCGGAATGGAAGGTCCAGTAATGTCTCCATCTAAGATACCCACACGGTAGCCCTTACGATTCATGGCCACAGCCAGAAGTGATGTGACCAGAGACTTACCCACTCCCCCTTTGCCACTCACAATCCCGATCACCTTGCCTACCTTGCTCAGCGAATGTAGCTCAGCAGCAAAACCATCTTGCATCAACAACATCTCCCTTATTGATCTAGAAAACAAACTTCTTCAGCACTTCTGTTCCCTACCTCCATTTCCTCCCAACCAATACGAAATTCGTCACAAAAGAAAAAGCCCCACTAATGTGGGGCTGGGATTGACTTGTAGCTCTACTCGGCTTCTGGAACTCTGATAGAGATTGTAAATTTCTTCGTACCTACACTAGGAATGATCACCTTTATGCCGGTAACTTCTTCGTCTTCGTTCTTGATGTCTTCGGTTTCAAACTCGATTTCCTTAGTGCCAGCCATGACGGAACCATCCAGCTCAGCAATAACATCTTCATCGGCCTCTTCAGCATACATAAACTCGGGTTCAAACTTGGCGTTCTTGCTGACTCTCTTTTCGTTCTTGTGCGCAGCAAAGACCTCTGGCTCAAGATCATACTTCACAGCTACGCCAAATGGCCAAATAACGCAACCAGATAACAGAACAGCAGCCAACACAACAGCGGTAAGTAGAATTAGATTTCTCTTC
>DUQE01000132.1 GCA_012837925.1 Bacillota bacterium | reverse complement strand
GGGCATACATACGAGCAGAGCCCGCATTCGATACAGTCTAGAGCCCTCAATTTCTTGGCTTTGTCGTACATTTCGTGGTTCGAGTATTCTCCAAGGAAGTTTGGAGTCAAGCCCATGGGGCAAGCATTGACACAGCGGGCGCAACGAATACATGGTTTGTTTTCGTCGAAGCCTGCTTCTTCCTGCGTCAAAGCGGAGATGCCCGACAGTGTTTTGACCACCGGACCATCAAAGTCTACAATTGGTGGACCTGTCATAGGTCCGCCACCGATCACGACCGCTGGCTCGCCCAAGAGTCCGCCACAATAATCCAAGACATTCTGGACGGGTGTGCCGATACGGGCCAAGACATTGCGAGGATCTACAGTAGCACCACCACTAACGGTGACTACCCTTTCATAGCATGGCTTGCCCAGTGTCACGGCCTCGTAAACAGCGATGGCTGTATGCACGTTGTTGACAACGCAACCCACGTCAGCCGGGAGACATCCGCTGGGTACTTCTTTATCCACAATGGCCTTAATAAGCTGTTTTTCTGCTCCTTGCGGATATTTGACCGTAAGCACAGCCACAGACAACTGTTGGTGATCCTTAATGGCATCTTCAACTTGGGCAATGGCATCAGGCTTGTTTGCTTCTATACCAATGATACCCCTGGAAGCACCTGTCGCCTTCATCATGGCTAGTAATCCCTCCACCATATCGGGGGCGCGTTCAACCATGAGCCTGTGGTCACAGGTGAGATATGGTTCGCATTCGGCTGCGTTAATAAGAATTGTATCCACGGGTTTCGGAGGATTCAGCTTAATGTGAGCTGGGAATCCTGCTCCTCCCATTCCAACGATTCCGGCGTCTTTGACCTTTTGACGAATTGCATCAGGGGACATTTTTCGAAAGTCTCCCGGTTCAAAATCGACCATCTCATCCTTACCGTCATTGCGAATTACAATCGATACAGCTTTCGCTCCTGACATCAAGGGTCGAGGTTCGACGGCAATCACTTCACCGGACACGCTGGCATGAACTGGAGCGCACACAAAGGCCTTGCTCTCGCCTAGAGGCTGCCCGATCTTCACTCTATCTCCTACACTCACCGCAGCCTCACAGGGAGCGCCAATATGTTGTACCATGGGAATCACCACGATTGGTGGTGCGGGCAAGTTCCTAATTGCTTTGCCCTCCGTAGCATCCTTGCGGTGAGGTACACTTGTATTTCCACCACGGGGAAATGTTCGTTGAATCAAGCTGTTCACCCTTTCACATACCTATCAACAATAGAGAAATGCATCACAAATACACGTTGGTTATTCCACTATTACACTGCGTTTTCCTGCCCCATGCTTTCAATTTCGAATCCATGAAGGTTGGAAAAAACGATACGATCTTCCAGAACATATCACGGGTAAAAACGAATGGTGTGGGATACTCTAGGATCAGAAAGCGAGGAGATTCCATGGCTCAAGGTTCCAGTAGTAGTAATATCAAAGTCGTTCCCCACGCTTATCAAGCCCTTAACCAGTTCAAATATGAAGTAGCAAATGAATTGGGGATCAACCCCGAGTACAAGACTGGGTATTGGGGTAACATCTCATCGAGGGAATGCGGGTCAGTAGGAGGTCACATGGTCAGACGCATGATCGCTCTGGCTGAACAAGAGCTTCTCAGGGGACAGTCGTTCCCGGCACCAACCGAGAACACCACATATCGCTCATTCTAGAAGAAGAAGCACCGCTGAGGTGCTTCTTATTTTCTCTCCAAGACAAACTGCCAACGGTCACTTTCGGCCATACAGGGTTTGAACGTTAGAAAGTCGTAACAAGCACGGAGCAAGAAACCGTTTGCAGAACAGATTTCTGCAATCGCCTGGGGCTTCCAGAGTTTTTGCTGGTGTCGCTCTGTTTTTCTCTCATAAAGCCCACTTGCGGTTCGCACAAAAAAGGTCAAGTCCATGGTGCAGATATTCTCTACTTCATCATAGCTGTTATCCCAGAAATACCCGAAGTCATCCTCCAAGTCGGCATACGACTCGTTACCATAGGTATGTCTCAGCTTTGACTCCGAGTTCAGATCAAAAAACCACAAACCCCCTGGTTGGAGTGCTTTATGCACAGCCCGAAATGCAGAAGTAAGTTCTGCCTCAG
>DUQE01000131.1 GCA_012837925.1 Bacillota bacterium | reverse complement strand
TGTGCGAACCCCAAGTGCACATGGTTTCCCTGGGCCGTTCGCAATACTGACTATATCGTGCTAGTAACTACCAATGACCCATAGAGTGAGCAGACCGTCGCTCCCCGTGCGGGAGCGTGGATTGAAACGGCCATCGGGGAGAGTCTGTTCTTACATCAAGGAGAAAAGGAGGTGGGCGTCAAATAGTACGATGATGTGGCCAAAATACAGAAGGTGGTGTCACTACCAATGTCCAAAATAAGCATAGAGTTCTTCCATGATGTAATCTGCAGCTTCTGTTTTCCCATGTCCTACAGAATGCGCCAGCTCGAAGAGATGAGGCCTGACCTGGAGATCGTCCATCGATCTTTTGCTTTGATTTGGGAGGATAGCGACTTCGACAAAATGTTCGGGTCAAGGGAAGAGGCAAAAATGGAGATAGTGACGCACTGGGAACATGCCAACCGCATCGATGATCTGCATAGATTCAATATTGCAGGCATGAAGGAGAGTGATTTTCCGTTCCCAACGTCTGTGAAAGGGCTATTGGCCTGTAAGGCCGCCTATTTTGCAGGTGGCAATTCTGCTTATTGGGATCTCTTTGATGCACTGCAAGATGCTCTATTTGTGCGCACCCGCAATATTGGAGATCAGGGCGTGATCGACGATCTCGTCAGACAATCTGGCATCGACTTTGCTGCTTGGCAAAAGCACTATGGAGACCCCAAGACCAAAGAGGCGGTCGAGGGTGACCTGCTCTTGGTTGAACGGTATGGAGTAACAAGTGTTCCGCACCTCGTCATTAACGGGAAACATCATGTAAGGGGAGCCTTACCATTGGCCCGGATTATCCGGGCAATCGATGCAGCTTCCGATGACTCTGAATAGCTCCCACATGCGTTTGGGTGTGTACCAAGGAGGGACAGCATGTCAATTGCCCCAACCCAGCAGTATTTCATCAAATTATGGTTAAAGAACTTCCAGGAACCGCTCATGTTTCAAATAGCCGAGGCCGCCTGGGGACGCTTCAAGCGAGCCTTTCAGGAGAAGAAATCGGGCTTTTTCATTTTCGCCACCCGTGATGGGCGGAGTTTTATCTTGGATCTAGGCTCTGTCCAGTTGGCCCAGTCCGGGGAGTGCACCGGCGAAGAGGAAACAGATTGCGATGATGATCGTCCTGATACATCTTTATACTTCGCCGATGGGACAATCGCGACATTTGTAGCGGATGACCCAGCGGACCTAGCCAGGATCTTTACAACACTAAAAGGAAGTAACGAAGGGCAAACCCTAAGCTTTAGAGCTTCAGATGGCAGGCTTGTCATGTTTGCCACAGACGAACTCGTTCTTCTTGAAGTCTGTACGAGCTTTGTTGAGGAGGGCTACAAGCAAATCTATGTTCAGGAGCGGGGAACCCTTCCCCCAAGATAGAGATCTTACCCGGGTTGGGTAATGGAGGTTTTTTTGCTTACTTTATAGAAGGATCGTTCAAAGGAGAGGATTCATAATGGAAACAGTCATTGCTGTTCTTACGTCCTATGTCGGACGGGTTGCTATTGCTATATTAGTTTGGTTTGTTGGTAGGAAGCTGATTAGTCTGGTTCTGGACCTCATTGATCGTAGACTCGGTAAGGTTCAAATCGACGAATCACTACGCTCCTTTATTGGGCCTTTGGTGTCCATGGTTCTTAAGATCTTGCTTGTCTTAACAGTAGCTGCTACGGTAGGCATTGAGATAACAACCTTCGCGGCCATTCTTGGTGCAGCTAGTTTGGCCATAGGCTTAGCGTTTCAAGGTAGTCTGTCGAACTTTGCAGGCGGCGTCTTGATTCTGCTCTTTCGGCCATTTAAGGTCGGTGACTTTATCGAGGCTTCAGGGTTCTCTGGTACTGTAAGAGAGATTCAGGTGTTTCATACCATTCTTACAACGCCTGACAATCAGAAAGTGATCATTCCCAATGCGCAATTGTCCAACGCAAGCGCCATCAACTACTCGGCCTTTGACACAAGGCGTGCGAACCTGCAAATTGGCGTTTCGTTCAACTCCGATATTAAGCGTGCCAAGGAAGTAATTCGTCAGGTAGCTGACAACAATCCCCTAGTGCTGCAAGACCCCGCGCCTGTGGTGGCAGTAGGGGCCCATGGAGACCACGGCTATATTGTCTATGTACGTTTGTGGGCAAAGAATAGCGACTACTGGACGATGCGCTTTAACTTCCTAGAGGACATCGTAGATGCCTTTAACGAAGCAGGCATCGAAATTCCTTATCAACAGCTCGATGTACATGTAAGGTCCAACAACTAGGCAAACGAAGCATAACGGATGGAATTATATAGACAAGCCCCTTCCACATTGATGGAAAGGGCTTTTTAAGTAGCAAAATACGAGCAATATGTTCTTTAGATGGAATATTTATCTAGTTAAAAGCTAATACTAAGATCAGTCGCGACGCAGAAATAAAGTAGATTTGGAGGGAAGTATCATGAAGAAATGGAGTTTAGTCTTGGCGTTGCTACTCGTTATTGGCTTAAGCAATGCGGGGATGGCCGCAGAGGGCGCTTCTTCGGGAAAAGTTGATTTCATTGTCAATGTCGCACCAACAGCAAAGTTTACGCTCCAGGATACTGCTGTCTTGAACATTGATGATGGAACTGCAACCGGGAAAGTTGTCGTAAACGGTACGATTGAAACGAATTTTCCTTGGAAAGCACAAATCTCGACTACCCGCGTAGCTGAGAATGATGGTGGAGAAACAAACAACTGGTTCTGGTACGAGTGCTTTATCGGAGGAACAAGGATGTTCGGCGGGAATCCAGGGGCTGGAGCCACCTACAAACGTAAGCAGGGAGTCAACGATGTGCAGATCGAACTCAGTGTTCGGCCTCACAAAGACAAGGCCTGGTATGAACTAAGCGCGGGAGAATACAAGACATCTCTGGTGATAACGGTAGCTGCACAGTAGTTAATTTTAAGACTAAAGGGGCTCCATTCTTATGGAACCCCTTACCCATGTTACAGATCCGCTGAAAAGCTCCTCAACTTTTCGTTTAGCTTCCTATAAACGTGTTCCCGGATCCAGGGTTCAGAGGAAGCTCGCACGGCTTCGTCCAGGTCGAACCAGGCCACGCCGCTGTTTTCATCTGCTTTTACAGACAACGGATCGTTCTCGTTGGCCTCTAAGAGGTAGGTTAGGTTCAGATGCAAGTGCGATGAAACATACTCGCCATCTTTCCAATGCCCATCAACGGTCAGGGCTTCTAGCGAAAAGATGGCATCGGTCACCGTACGAACATGCTGCAAACCACTTTCCTCCTGCACCTCACGCACAGCAACCGCCAGAAGGTCTTCCTCGCCATCCGCATGTCCCCCCATCCAAGACCATGAGTCATAGATGTTGTGGTAGACCATAAGGACCTTGCTACGCTCAGGATTTGCTACCCAGGCCGAAGCGGTCATATGGGCCTGCTTGTTTTCACGTCTGAAGATGTTCGCCTGGCTTTTCAAAGCATCCAAGATCATGGATCGATCCATGGCTTCTTGATCATTCCAGGGCTCGTAATCAAGAATCTGCCTCACAAGTCGCATACTATCACCTGCCTCCTACGCTACATCCACCGCGGAGTCGCTATCTTTAACCAAATTGTGCAGCCATTTTCCAGACAGAAGACGTCCGATTCCAACGCAGGCTTTTGTTAACTCCTCAAGATTGATCAAGGCCATGACCAGATAGACGGGCCATTCCAGGACTCGAACACCCAGATAGGCCATGGGAATCCCAATGAGCCAGGGAGCTCCTACGTCAATCAGGGCTGAAAAGATCGTGTCGCCTCCGCCGCGAAGCACGCCTACAATCATCAAGTGGTTCGTAACTTTAGGAATCATGTAAATGGCGTAAACAATGATCGTGAGCTCGCAGAGTCGTCTCGTGGCTTCGTTGATGCTAAAGAAGCCTAAGAACGAAGGTCCAACAAGGATCAACACGAAGCTCATAAAAAAGCCAAAACTCGCACTTACCAGTGCAGAGCGCTTTGCATAGATTCTAGCAACATCTTCTTCTCCTGCACCGATAAGATTACCGATCACGGCCCCCACCGCATGTCCTAAGCCCATGAATGCCGAGATGAAGATGCTGTTAACCACATCCAGAATCTGAACCGTGGCCAAGGCCTCGGTTCCCAGGACCCCGTAAAAGTACGTATAAGACGATACACCTACCGCCCAAAACATCTCATTGAAGATGACAGGAAGGACGGGGCGAAAGAAGCGCTTCAAAAACTCGCGGCTATAACCTGTGAACTCGCTAAACTTTGCCGCCAGCTCATACTTGTTGTAGTACGTAATGCCAAGCAACACAGAACATTCCACAATCTTAGAGAGCAATGTAGCTAGGGCTGCCCCTTCTATACCCATATTGGGGAACCCAAACTTACCATAAATAAGTGCGTAATCCAAGAAAGCATTGAGCAGAAAACCTATTGTGCTGGCAATCAAAGGCACATTGGCTCGTCCCACTCCTCGGGACTGCATGCCATAGGAAGAGGAGATGGCGTTAATCGGGAATGCAAGTGCAACAATGGCCAGATAGCTTGCACCGAGCCTGATTACTTCAGGATCATTCGAAAAGATATCAATGATGTGATGGGGAGCAAAAATGCCAATCAGTGTGAAGGGGAGAGAGATTGTAAGGCCAAGGCCCAGACTCAAACCCAGGACCCTGCGGACACCCTTAAGATCACGCTTTCCCCAATACTGGGCACTAAAGATGTTGGTTCCGCTATTAATCCCGAACAGAAACAGCATATAGATGAAAGAGAGTTTGTTCGCTACACCTACCGAGGCAATGTTGACTTCGCCAAGACCGCCCACTAGGATATTGTCCACAAGACTGAAGCTGTTGAAAATGAGGTTTTGTACCATGATAGGCAAACCTGTTGTAAGAACCAGTCGCCAATACCTTCGATCTCTGAAATCTAGCACTTTCATGTTTGTGCCTCCCGGAGCGATTTACCCCTCATTGTATCACGGGAGATCCTTCATTGACAATCGAGTTTTCGTGGTCTATGATTGTTGTTAGAATTGTGAATTGATACACAAATAAGGAGGTCGAACATGAGTCGAATTAGAGTTGTGTGTTTCGCGCTTGTGGTTATTTTACTCTTGGCCAGCGTTGTAACGGTGGCCGCGCCCGTTGATCCGGCGTCGCCTCTAATCCCCCTGCAAATGCGAGTTCTAGAAAACGGAATGCGGGTGATTGTCAAGGAAATACCGTCGTATCCCATTGCTACGGTCAACGTCTGGGTCGACACCGGAGCAAAGGATGATCCTGTTGGCCATTCTGGATTAGCCCATTTCTTCGAGCACCTCACCTTCAAAGGCACAGAGACCCGGCCTAGAGGCCAGATCGCCTATGAAGTAGAATCCTTAGGCGGATACCTAAATGCCATGACCAGTCTTGACTTTACCTCATATTACATCGTTGTCCCGTCCAATCATGTGCATCAAGCCATGGAGATACAGGCCGATGCTCTGCTCAACTCACTGTATGAACAAGACGAGATTGACAGGGAGCGAACGGTGATTCATGAAGAGATCCGGCTCAGAATCGACTCGCCCCAAACGCATTTGGTGGATATGGCCATAGAGCATCTCTTTGCTGGAACCGTCTATTCCAAGAATGTGATCGGATCCGAGGAAGAGCTGGCTTTTGTCAATCGGGAACAAGTAGTAGACTTCCATACCAAGTACTATGTACCCAACAACATGGTGTTGGTTGTGACGGGTAATGTAAAGGCTGAGGATATCTTTGCCCAGGCCGAAGAACTGTATGGTGCCATGGCCCCTAAACCCATCGCATATCACGAACACATCGTGATTCCTCAACTTGACTCCATCGTTCATTTGAAAGAAGAACGTCCCATTCAGCAGAGCTACGTGTTCATTGGTCACCCGGCACCGGGTTCCACAACACCAGAAGCGGCAGCATTGACGATGGCTGGAGTAATCTTGGGCGGAGGACGCTCATCTCGTCTCTACCAGCGTTTGATCGAAGAAGAACAGATCGTAACCAATGTTTCGGCAACGTACAACGGATTTGCAGACATCGGGGTCTTCGGTATTTCGGTACAGCTTGATCCCGAAAACCTAGATCGTCTAACGCAAGTTGTTGGGGAAGAGCTTGCGCGGTTACAGGACGAACCTGTCACTGCGGCTGAACTAGAGCGCGCTCGTGCTATGGCACGTAGCAGTCTGGCCTTTTCCACAGAATCAAGCACCAATGTCGCTATGTACCTTGGGCAGATGGAGATCTACGGTGGTGTCATGAGCGCCGTAAACCAAGGAGCACTATTGGAGCAAATTACGGCAGAAGACATCCAGCGCGTTGTGCAGACCTACTTACAGCCAGACGCCTATATCCATAGTGAAATTTCACCGGTAGGGAGGTAGTCAAAGTGAGAATGAGATTTCGATTGGCGATTGCAGCACTACTAGTCTTAGTTCTGGCCTGTGGCTCTGCTCTGGCTTCTGTCCAGTTTAGCTATACGGATGATGTGCAAAAAGTGGTTCTCGAGAGCGGACTGACCTTGCTTCTGAAGGAGAATCCCGCCTTTGATATTATTGCAGTGGGCCTTTTGAGTGGCATTGGATCAGTACATGATCCCGAAGGACTAGAGGGACTTACGTATTTGACGCAGCGCAATTTACTGTCTGGTACAACGAACCGAACCGCGCAAGAGCTTGTGATTGAACTCGAATCCCTTGGATCGCAATTGCAGACGGCTGCTTCCTATGATTACTCTGCCATCATGCTACAATCAACTCCGGCGTCGTTTGAAGCGAGTTTTGCAGTCTTGATGGATTTAATAAACAACTCCACCTTTCCTGAACGGGAGTTTGAAAGGGAACGCAGTTTGAGCCAGTCCACCTTAGGCAGTCTTACCGATGATCCGATGAATGCCATAGTGCTGGGCTATCTTGAGCTGTTTTACGGAGAACACCCCTATAAACTCTCTCCCTACGGGTCTCCTATCGGCTTAACAAACATTCGCCGTGAGGATACAGAAAACTGGCATACGTATATGTATCAGCCAGAACATATTGTGGTCGCCGTTGTTGGTAACTTCGATACTGCAGAACTTCTGCCCTTGCTCAAAACCAGTTTTGGCGATTGGCAAAATGGGTATGACAAACAGCCCATGCCGAGGGAAGAGGTAGACTTTGTGTATCCCGCGGAAGATAGGGAACTCGTGATCAACATACCTACTGAAGCAGCGTTTTTAATCATGGGTTATCCCGCGCCCGCGTCGTTTGATCAAGACAGCGCATCTATGGCTGTCATCAACAGCATACTGGGTGAAGGGATGTCATCCCGACTTTTCACCGAAATCAGAGACAAACGAGGCTTAGCCTATACGGCCATGTCACAGTATGATGAGCGTCTAGGACCGTCCAATCTACTGATTTTCTTGGCAACGCATCCCCAGAATGTTGATCAGGCAAGGAATCAGGTGTTAGCTGAGATGAAGCGGTTTGCTGACGAAGGGCTCACCGAAGCCGAAATCGCCCATATCGCGACGCAGAAGCGTGGGCTGTATATCATCCAAAACGAGACCAACTTGAATCAAGCTCTGATGCTCGCCATGACCGAGTTAACCGGGCGCGGGTACCAGTGGGTAGATGACTACATGAGCTTTTTTGACAACGTGACACCTGAAGACATCAAAGAAACGGCACAGAAGTATTTCCAACATTACACAGAGGTTCTAATCATCCCCTAGATAGTGGAAGAGGGGACAGCCTGTGATCATAAGGTCACAGGCTGTTCTTTTTTGTCTTTCAGAGCGCATGGTGTTTCACAAGAAATGGTCGGATGTGGGGCTCCTCACGGAAGGGGTTTTTCCCAGATAGTAGAAATAAGAAGTACTTAGTTCCCAACTAATAAGGGGGTGTTCGTTGTGAGGTTATCACTACGTTGGAAGATGCTCTTTTTGGTTTTGTTGCTGATTGTCATCCCGATCCTGTCGTTGAGCATCAATGATTATAGCAATTCCGTCGATCGCCTTGCTGACAATGTTCGTGAGGCAGCACGAAGTACGCTTGCTGGTACAGAGGACGTAACCGACTTGTTCCTGAAGTCCATTGAAGAAGCGGTTACCATGGTAAGCAAAAATGTTAGCGTCCAGAACAGTATTGATGATGATGGTGCCGCGGAGAAGACGGTTGAACTCTTTGCAGCCTACCTTGAGGCACACGAAGATGCATTGAACGTGTTTATGGGTACAAGAAATAAAGACTTTCTGGTCTACCCCCTCGCGGAGTTGCCTCCCGGATTTGATCCCACAGCACGGCCCTGGTATCCTGGAGCCATAGCGGCCCGAGGAGTTGTCTGGACAGAACCCTATGTTGATACCGGCAGCGGCCAGCTGGTGGTGTCGGTGTCGATTCCGGTATATCGTGCTGGAGACGCACAGGCTGTGGGCGTAGCAGGAATTGACGTGGCCCTCGGTAGGCTTGTGGAGTTAATCTCCACCAGGCCTGTGGGCCAAGAAGGGTATTTGGTGTTGTTGGATGAAAAGGGACAGGTTCTCGCCCATCCAAACCAAGCGCTCATTGGAGAGGTGTTTTCTTCTGACCTCGTCAAGGCGTTTCTAACCGGTAAAACAGGTGAACTCGACTACACGGAAAACGGCGACGACAGATTTGCCGTCTTTACGACCGTGGGAAGAACAGGCTGGAAGCTCGCGGCTCTCATCTCCTACGACGAGGCACGGGTTCTGGCCAGGCAGCAACTGTACAGGACCTTGAGCATCGGAACGCTCTTCCTTTTGATCGCTTTGGTCGTTGGTGTTGTCTTTTCCAACCGGTTCTTGATCAAACCCGTGGGACACCTTGTGAAAGGCGCTGAGGAGATTAGTAAAGGCAACTTCCGAACGGAGATGGAAGCCGGAAGTGGTGACGAAATAGGTCTCTTGGCTCAAACCTTCATCACTCTGCAAAAAGACTTGGGTACACTGATTGGTGAAGTGAAGGCGGCGAGTGACACCACCGCTCTGTTGAGCCAGAACGTGTTTCGATCGAGCCAGGAGATCAGTGCATCCACAGAAGAAATGGCGGCTACGACCAATGAGTTTGCCGGGTCTGTTCAACAGATGAGCGATCATGTACAGAACATCGACAGAGATGGCCATGCCATCCGGGAAATCGCCGAGAACGGTGAGGACATTGTGGCTCGAGCGGTGAATCAGATGCAGACCATCGAAACCAGCTTTGGCGGATTACACCAGAGTGTGGAAAAACTCGGAGTGCAGTCCAGAGAGATCGGACAAATCACCGATATCATTCGAGGCATCTCAGATCAAACCAATCTGTTGGCCTTAAATGCTGCTATTGAAGCGGCCCGGGCCGGAGAACAGGGTAGAGGCTTCGCCGTTGTAGCCGAAGAAGTGCGCAGTTTGGCAGAACAGTCCGGTGCTGCTACAGAGCAGATTGCAGGGCTCTTGAGGGAAATCAATGCCCAAGTCGCTCAGGTCATGAGTGAGACCAACGAGAGCATTGAAGAAGTGAAGGCCGGTTCGCACAGCGTGCAGGTAGCCGGTGAGACCTTCAGGGAAATTGGTCAAGCCATCAACAACATCAGTGCTCGCATTCAAGAAGTAGCGTCGTATGCACTAGAACTCAGTAGCGGATCCGAAGAAATGGCGGCAGCTACAGAAGAACAAGCAGCAACGCTCCAGGGGATCACAACAGCTGCAAATGACTTAGCGGAGCAAGCGGGTGTACTTATGGAGTTGACAAAGGGATTCAAGATTTAGGGGAAGAGCAGTCTGTGTATGCAAAGGCTGCTTTTTTTCTCACTAACAACATTTAACGAATGGCAAATAAGCTTTAAGGAAAAAAGCCCTTGTTGGGAGGAGGTGGCAAAACGGGAAAGAATTAGATCAATAACTATGGTTGAGGAGTGGTCTTATGAAACTATCACTGCGGTGGAAAATGCTTCTTCTCATCTTTCTCTTGACTGCCGTTCCCATCTTTGCTTTGGGAATCAATGACTACCGTGCGTCAGTCGACCGTTTGGGTGACAACGTGCGAGAAGCAGCGCGAAGTACGCTTGCAGGTTCAGCGGACGTAGCCGACCTGTTTCTCAAGTCTGTAGAAGAAGCCGTCACCATGGTAGTCAACAACTCAAATGTTCAAAACAGCACCTCCACCTTTGGAGCGTCGAACAGAATGCTTGAACTCTTTGCGACGTATGAATCATCGCACGAAGACATTTTGAATGTGTTTATGGGGACGAAGTTTAAAGCATTTTTCGTCGAACCTCGAATAGAGTTGCCCCTAGGTTTTGACCCGACGGAACAACCGTGGTACCCTGCGGCCATCGAGAAAAACGGTCTGATTTGGACTGCTCCATATGTAGATATGGGTACCGGACTTCTGAAGGTTTCGGCAGCCATGCCCGTATACAAACCAGGTGCTACGGAGGAGGAGGGAGTAGCGGGAGTAGACGTGTCTTTGGAGAGTCTGGCACGATCGATTGCTGCTAAATCGGTGGGTCAAGAAGGTTATCTTGTTTTGTTGGATGACACGGGGCAAATACTAGCCCACCCGGACCCGACGAAGATGGGTGCCATGTTCGACTTGCCAGAATTGCTACAGTCCTTTGCGGCCAGTCCATCGGGTGAGCTCGATTACACCGAAGCAGGGGATGAACGATTTGCTGCCTTTACGACCGTTCCTAGAACGGGGTGGAAGTTGGCTGCCCTCATTTCGTATGACGAGGCCCGCGTTCATGCACGAGCACAGCTCCTCAGAACACTTAGCCTTGGCGCACTTTTTTCGGCGATCGCCATGGGCATCGGTGTCATTTTCTCGAACCGGCTTTTAATTAGCCCTGTCTCGCGATTGGTTAAGGGTGCCGAGGAGATCGCCAAGGGGAATTTCCGGACCGAACTGAGGGTTCGCAGTGGCGACGAACTAGGTCTCTTAGCCGAAGCCTTTCTTTCACTGCAACGAGATCTTGGCCGTTTGATCGGCGAAGTCAAAGTAGCCAGTGACACAACGGCCCAGTTGAGTCACAATGTGTTTGGATCCAGCCAGGAGATAAGTTCATCTACGGAAGAAATGGCTGCTACGACCAATGAGTTTGCCGGATCTGTGCAGCAGATGAGTGACCGTGTACAGGCCATCGACACAGATGGTCATGCTATCCGTGAAATTGCCCAAAACGGCGAAGGACTAGTGGCTGATGCCGTAAGTCAGATGGGGACTATTGAGAAGAGTTTTGGTGAACTGCAGGAAAGTGTTGAGAAACTTGGGGTGCAGTCTAGAGAGATTGGGCAGATCACCAACATCATTCGTGGCATTGCCGATCAGACCAACCTTCTCGCCTTGAACGCTGCCATTGAAGCTGCAAGAGCAGGGGAGCAGGGCCGAGGTTTTGCTGTGGTCGCTGATGAAGTGCGCAGTTTAGCAGAGCAATCGGGTGATGCGACAGAGCAGATCGCAGGACTACTCAGAGAGATCAACACGCAAGTTGCCGAGGTAATGAAAGAGACCAATGAGAGCATTGAAGAAGTGAAAGCTGGGTCACACCGTGTCCAGGTAGCGGGTGAGACCTTCAGAGAGATTGGTCAGGCCATTAACAAGATCAGTGCCCGTATTCAGGAAGTGGCTACGTATGCATTGGAGCTCAGTAGCGGATCTGAAGAAATGGCGGCTGCTACAGAAGAACAAGCAGCGACGCTACAGGGCATCACTACCTCAGCCAATGACCTTGCGGAACAGGCAAGCCTACTTATGAAACTTACAGAAGGATTTTTAATCTAGCCTTACCTTCGTTTTTTCTTGAATAGAGAGGACCTCCTGGTTCATCCAGAAGGTCCTTTTTCATCGCTTAGATGGTGCCCTTTAAACCGATTTCCTCTGCTACTTTACGCATACCTGAAATGGTTTCGGCGATGACATCATCGAGTTCTTGCCCCAGCATTGCACACCCTTTGTTGATGACCTCCCGGTTGACCCCGGCAGCAAAGCTGGGCTGCTTGAACTTCTTGCGGACGGACTTAACTTCAAGATCAAGTACACTTCGGGATGGTCGCATTAGGCTCACCGCGTTAATCAGCCCCGTCAGTTCATCAATGGTATAGAGTGTCTTCTCTAGTTTGCTCTGGGGTTCGATGTCGGTGCAGATGCCAAAACCGTGACTGCAGATGGCTCGAATGTAGGATGGATGCACTCCTCGGGCTTGGAGGATTTCTGCGGTCTTCTGGCAGTGTTCCTCCGGATACTGTTCGTAGTCTAGATCGTGGAGCAATCCGATCACTCCCCAGTGGTCAGCATCCTCGCCTTCAAGCTCTGCAAAGTGTCGCATTACGGCCTCAACGGCTAAGGCGTGTTGGAGTAAGGCTTCTGACTTTGTATACTCCGTAAGAACCTGCCATGCTTGTTCTCTGGTTGGCTTCATGCTTGTACCCTCCTCATTTTCGATCTCTAAGCCAGTTCTGCGCGCCGCCTTGGAAACCTTCTCTACAGATGGAGGATTTTGGAGTCAATGAAACGAAGAAGAGCAAGGATTGATGAGGAAATTACTATACTAAAGAGGTGTATCCATTGAGAACGAAGGCTTTGTTTCTTGCACTTGTGTTTGTCTTGACCCTGGGTTCGTTGGCCTCAGCCGACAATATTGATGTTAGCGCGTCCATGAGCGGCTTGTATACAGTGAGCCTGGATGCGGCCCCGGAAAACAGCGGTATCGTATTCCTGCTTGATTATGGTGTGCAGAATAAGGACATGGAGCTCATCACCAAAAGAAGCAAAGGTGATATGGAGACCGTGGGTGACTACCAGATTTTTGAGGGAAGAAGAAGTACCGTGATCGTTGGTGTAGGCTATGAGGTCGGTTTCATTACTCCTTGGGTAGGTATGGCCGGACAGACGGTGAAGACCCGCAAGGATGAACGGGTACTCTTGGAAGACGCCACCGAACCAACCACCGTAACAACGGATATTACCGAACCTGTGAGGGGAGTTGCTCTCGGTGTCACAGCGGAGTATTGGAGTGGGCCCTTTGGAGTCTTGGGTACCGTAGCTAAACTCCCAGAAGGGGTTCTACTCAATGCGCGCCTCAAGTACAATGTCTATGGTATTGGTACAGCCCATGTAGGCTATGTTTATAACAGTCATACAGGCTCTGGAGTTGTAGTGGGGCTTGGCCTGACGTACTAAATACGACAAAACAAGAGACTCTTGCAGTTTATGCACTGCAAGAGTCTTTTTCTTTTCGGCGTCTAGATTGCGAGTTCGATATCGTTACCTGCGGGATCGGTCACGAAGAGTTTTCCATCATCTCCGGTAACCGTCACGCCGAGGCTCGTAAGTCTCTCTATTGCCTCTTTTCGTGCTGCTTCATCAGGGTAGACAAGTGTAAAGTAGTCGAGTCCAACACTTTCTTTTGGCGTTGGCGGTGCACCAACACCATTCCAGACGTTCAGGGCAACATGGTGATGGTATCTGCGTGTGGAGAGGAAAATTGCGCTATCTCGAAATCGCGTGGCGACATCAAACCCGAGCCCCTCAACGTAAAATGTCTCAGCCTCTTGCAGATGGGATACATGCAAATGGATGTGACCGATGATGGTCTGTTCGGGAAGTTCAAATGCTTCGTCTCGTGTTACGCCCGCTCCCAGGAGATCATCAAAGTCCAGGGGCTTTGTGTCCATTCCTACACCATCTTGGTCCCACGCCCAGGTGGACGGATCTGTGTCCGCGTAGACCTCGATACCGTTGCCGCTTGGATCTTCGAAGTAAATAGCCTCGCTTACCAGGTGGTCTGCTGATCCAAAGCGCACGCCCTGTTTGGCTAAATGCCGGACTAAGTGTGCTAAATCGTCTCGAGTCGGCAGGAGAATGGCGAAGTGGTAGAGTCCCGCTCGCCTTGGTACTTTGGGAACAACGTTCTGGGGCTGGACTAGAGACAGAATGCTCGTTTCTCCATCCGCTGTGAGCCTGGCGCGGCTCTCATCCTGCTCTAAGATCCGAAAACCTAATGCATTCTGATAAAACTGCAAAGCGCGGTGAAGACTGTCAACTCTAAGTTGTAGGCTTCGAACAAAAGTTGCAGTCTTGCTGTGGTACGTCATGGGAAGCCTCCTTTCTTATTGAGAATCTATTCCAGAAAGCTCGAATATCTCCTCTTTAGCTCTCTAGTATGGCCATAAACTCCTGTCCCGTAAGGGTTTCTTTCTTGAGCAGTTCTCGAGACAGTTCATGGAGTTTGTCCAGATTGTCTTTGAGAATATTGATGGCCTTTTCGTGTCCTTGTTTCACCAGTTTGATGACTTCCTTGTCGATTTGTGCCGACGTCTCGCTGGAGCAGTTCATGGCACTGTCTCCTCCAAGATACGGGTTTGCGAGCGTTTCAAAGGCCACCATTCCGAACTGATCACTCATGCCATAACGGGTTACCATGGCACGGGCAAGTTTTGTTGCTTGCTCGATGTCATTAGCTGCACCTGTAGTGGCCATATTGAAGATGAGTTCCTCGGCCGCGCGTCCGCCTGTCAGAGTGGCAATGCGATTCATGGCGTCTTCTTTACTCATGAGATGGCGCTCGCCCTCTTCGACCTGCATGGTGTAGCCCAGTGCTCCTGAGGTGCGGGGAATAATCGTGATTTTGGTCACGGGTGCAGAATTTGTCTGTTTCGCGGCAACCAGAGCGTGTCCGATTTCATGGTACGCGATGACTTCCTTTTCTTTGGGTGAAATCGTTGCGTTCTTGCGCTCGTATCCGGCGATGACGACTTCGACGCTCTCTTGAAGGTCTTCTTGTCGCACGCGATTTCTGCCCATGCGTACAGCCCTCAGTGCTGCTTCGTTGATAATATTGGCTAGATCGGCACCTGAGGTTCCCGCCGTAGCGCGGGCGATGGCTTCAAAGTCCACATCACGTTCCATAGCGATCTTGGCCGCATGGACCTTCAGGATCGCCGTTCTTCCGTTAATATCTGGCAGTTCTACTGGAATACGTCTATCAAAGCGTCCAGGACGCAGTAGGGCAGGGTCGAGGGATTCGGGCCGGTTTGTTGCTGCTAGAATAACCACGCCTTTGCGGCTATCAAACCCGTCCATCTCGGTTAACAACTGGTTCAGTGTTTGTTCCCGTTCGTCGTTTCCAGAAAAGCCTCCGTCTCCACGCTTCTTGCCAACAGTATCGATTTCATCAATGAAGACAATGCAGGGTGCTTTTTTGTCGGCCTCCTTAAACAGATCCCGAACCTTCGCAGCACCCATGCCCACAAACATCTCCACAAACTCCGAACCGGAGATAGAGAAAAAGGGTACGTCTGCTTCACCGGCCACTGCTTGGGCGAGGAGCGTCTTACCTGTTCCGGGAGGACCGACAAGGAGGGCTCCCTTAGGTAGCTTGGCACCAATGCTCGCGTATTTCTCGGGATGATGCAGAAAGTCCACGATTTCCATAAGAGCTTCTTTGGCTTCCTCCTGGCCGGCCACATCAGCAAAGGTCTTTCCTGTCTGGGCTTCTACATAGACGCGGGCGTCACTTTTTCCGAAGGACATGGTGTTACCCATGCGTTGCTGCAATTGTTTCGAGAATAGTCGGCCCAGACCCAAAATGAGCAGAATCGGTACAAACAGGCTAAACAGATAGGTTAGAAGGGGTGATGCCTGTCGAGGCCGAATCCTCGAGAACTTGATGTCGGGCGAGCTCGCCCGAAGGCGCTCCAGGAGATTAGGATCGGGCATGGCCACCGTTATATAGGTTTGAGGCTGGCCATTTTGGTCGGTGGCGACATAGACGATTTCTTCGTGGTCGCCGCTGAGCTCCACCTGGGTTACACGGTTCTCTTCGACGGCTTGTAAGAAAACACTGTAGTCCACTTCGGTGATGGACTTGCTGAAAAACATCGGTAGGACAACAGCGTTAATGATAAACAAAATGGCGAGCGTGACTAAATAATAAAATACTAAGGGCTTCTTGGTAGGCTTTTTTGGTTCTGCCATAGGGTTGGTTCTACCTCCTTTGTTGCTGTGGATTAGAATGCACGATATAAAGACGTAACAACTTCATTGAGCTTACTCATTCCGTCAATGATTTGTTGGAAGTCTGCGTCCGAATACTCCGCAAGTAGGTGATCGCATTTGGCGCTCAGTTTTTTTTCGATCTCTTGAAGAAGGTCTTTTCCTTGATCGGTGAGAGAGACCAAGACAATGCGTTCGTCTTCAGGGTTGCGTGTGCGAGTTACAAGGCCCTTGCTTTCCAGGACTTTGCACATGGCCGATGCGTTGCCCGGCGCTGATCCCATGGCGTCCCCCAGTTCTCCTATGGTGGACTGTTCGTGGTGTTTTAACTCGACCAGAATTCTCATTTGCACCATGGTGATGCCAAATCCATCGACGATTACGCGCAGGGTGCTGTCGATTCCGTGAGAGATGGTACGCAAGAGGTCCCATATACGGTGATTAAACTCAATTATATCCATAATGTCCTCCTTCGATATGATATATCTATCATATATAATATATGAAATACAGAACTATGTCAAAGGGTAGTTCATGACGTTTCCAGTTTGGGAAGGAACGGGTATGTCGGTCGCAGAAGTACTCTTCCGGGAAGTAGGAGGATGATTCAAATGAGGAAAAAAACGCAGTACATGGCAATTGCTGTGCTCTTTGCCGTTCTCGTGTTGACCCGTCTTGCTTCGGCCAGTGACACAGTCATTTGGTATCTACCTCACCCTGATGATGAGACGATTGCGATGGCCGACAGTATCCATCAATCCGTCAGGGCGGGGAACAAGAATTACTTTATCTACTTCTCGAGGGGCGGTGGCTCGCTGGTCCGTCACAATCTGCGTGGACCAAGTGGAGAGATACATAGGCTTAGTGAGGAAGATTTCTGCCAGGCCAGAATTCGGGAGACAGAGGCAGCCCTTCAGGCCTTAGGTGTTGACCTTAGCACGGTTCTATTTCTGGATTTTGTTGATGGTAGTATACCCCGGGAACCTGTGGAGCAGACCATGCGTTTCTTTGCCCAGCTCTACCCTGGTAGCATACATCGCACAGTGAGCGCGCTTGATCCCCATGAAGATCACCAGACACTGGCCCGTGCCCTTGCGTCCGTTGCAGCAGACCCCGAGTTGGATCTGCATCCCGAGTACTATCTCGTTTACTCTTCTCGCCTTATGAGCATCCCCGAGGACGTAGAGAAGAGAAAGGTGGAGTACGGAGACGTCAAGGAACACGCGCTTGCTGCGTTCTTCCTCTGGAACCCGGAAGAGGGGCGCTATGCAATCGCTAGTCAGTCGACGCCTGACCTCTTGGAGGCGGCACGTATTAGTCCTTATGAATATGTAGAAAGTGAAACGGATAAGAGGGTGCACACAAGGGCAAAGACCAAGCTCGGGTTGACGTTATCTACCAGGGACTTGGGTATGTCCTTGGGAATTGGGGAACGGTTGAGTCTAGGGGGCTTGTTCGAGTACAAGAACGACAGTCTGGTGCTAGAAGCCAATTATCGCTTGCGGGACGATGTTCCCTTTGTGCAACTCGTTGTAGGTATTGGGCATCACTTCGGGCATAGAAAGCCGTATCTGACAGCCAAGACAGAGGTAGCCCGCAACTACTTTTTCAGCGTGAGGCATGTCTTTCAAACGGACACAAGCATGGCCGTGGGTATAGCCACCACACTCGGCCAAAAATGACGAAAAGTCCAGAGGATGCTCTCTGGACTTTTTTGATGCGTGTGCCTCCTTTAGCCTTGAATATCTCGCTTTTGATAGCCCTTGAGGCCGAGCAGAGCCAAGCCGATGGCTACAACGAGCAGCGAGGAAGTGAGCGGAAGACTCATCGTCTCTAGTGGCACATCGGGCACAAACCCGAAGGGGGTCAATTTGACGATCCACTCTGGCACCTGCAGCAGGCCTCCAAAATAGATGACGAAGAACGTGTAGCCAAGATAGAGCCAGATCAAGCTGGTGCGTTTAGGTGCAAAGGCGATCAGGCACGCTGCTAAACCAACCATGATCCACATCACGGGCAGGTAGGATAGACCTCCGAGAAGGGTTGTTCCTAGGCTGAAGGGATCCTCGAGGACAGCGGCGGCAGCCGACCACAAGCCGAGTACAGACAGCACCTGGACTACAATGGCCAACAGTACTGCAACCAACATGTAGCTCCCCATGATCGTCTTACGCGGCATGGCCCTAGCCAGGAGATGCTCGAGTCGATTCGCCTTTTCTTCTGACCGGAGTTTGAGAATGGTCAAGAGGACCGGGACCATTCCAATCATGGTCAGAACAGCAAGGAGCGTGGACGTAAACTTATCGATGAGGGAAAAACCCTCCGTAGTAGGCAAGAGCAGTTCGAACAGGTCGCTCGTTTGGAAGAAGGCATCAATGTCACCAAAAACCGAACCATAAGAAACACCAAGGACGAACATCCCGATCATCCAGCTAATGATGGCCGTCTTCTGCAAACGCAGGGTCAGTCCCAAGGGGCTGAGCAGAAAGCGCGAGGCTCGACTTGGCCCTGGTCTGGCCGCGATCACTCCTGCTTCGAGGTCTCGGTTAAGGTTGATGCGAAAAGCGACGAGGACTACAAGACCTGACGCAGCTGCAAGGACGAGAATTGGCCACCAGTAGTTGTTTACATAGACTTGTGTCCTTAGAACCAATCCCAGAGGAGATAGAAGAGATAAGACTTCG
The DNA here is from genome assembly GCA_012837925.1 of Bacillota bacterium. Taxonomy (GTDB): domain Bacteria; phylum Bacillota; class Limnochordia; order Darwinibacteriales; family Darwinibacteriaceae; genus UBA5420. The sequence continues at coordinate 26,150 of DUQE01000131.1, read as the reverse complement.
CTACTTAGATCGCCTATGGCCCTGAGAAGGTAACTTAGTCCCATGAAGGCGAAGGAGAGCCCCATGGCCCCTCGCGAGGTTTCGGTCAGTTGCGCAATCAGTATTGTCACAGAGGCAAAGATCACGCCTGTTATCCCGAGCACAGCACCATAAAGGAGGGAGCCTGCTAGATCCATTCCTTCGATGCCCAGTACCGCCAAGGCCATGCCCATATTGAGCGCCAAGATAAGATTCACCAGCACCAAAACAAAGAAGGTCGCCGCGGCGTTGGCCAGTTTGCCTACGGGAAGCGAGCGAATTACTTCGATACGGCCAGCTTCTTCATCGGCCCTGGTGTGCCTAATGGCTAACAGGATGTTCATTATGGCGACGGCAACGGCCGAGAACAGCATCATCTGGTGCGCCATAACCGCTCCCATGTGATAATCATCCAAACCATATCCCGGTCCCAGCATCGATGTCATGGCCGGGTTTTTCATTGTTTCTGCCAGAATATCTCGTTCGGGTCCGGCAGGATACAGCCCCGGGAAAGAGAGCGCCAGTATTACGGAGATGCCGACCAGGGTTAGTATCCAAATAGGAGCCCTCACTCGATCGCGACGCAGGATGAAACGTGCAAGAGTTTTCGTGTTCGCGAAGTGATTACGCACTACCGGTCACCTCGCTCATCCCTATAGTGGTGGATGAAGAGGTCTTCGAGAGTGGGAGGAGTGCTTTGCAGATCGAGGATTCCGAATTCGCTAATGTGTTTAATTACTGAACCGATCTTGCTTGTGTCCACGTGAAAGACAACACCTCGGTCAAGTTGCTTTAGATCATGAACTCCATCTACCTGAGCGAGATTCTCGATCGGCTCTGCCGTCTCTACCTGGACCCGTGTACGAGTCAGATGGCGTAACTCTTGTAGGGTTCCGCTCTCAATAATCTGCCCCTGACGAATAATGCTCACTTTGTCACAGAGCTTTTCTACCTCAGACAGAATGTGACTGGAGAGGAAGACGCTTTTTCCCGCAGACTTTACTTCTCTAATACACTCCTGGAAAACTTGTTCCATTAGCGGATCAAGCCCGGAGGTTGGCTCATCGAGGATGTAAAGGTCAGCATCGGCCGCAAAGGCAGCGATTAAGGCAACCTTCTGGCGATTTCCTTTGGAGTACGTGCCGCACCTCTTGGTGGGATCAAGGTCAAAGCGCTCCACTAACTCATTTCTGCGACTCTTGTTGTTTGTACCTCGAAGCTTTACAAACAAGTCGATGACTTCGCCCCCTGTTAAGTTGGACCATAGATTCACGTCTCCTGGAACATAGGCGATTTGTCTGTGAATCTCCACCGCATCGCGCCAAGCGTCCTTCCCGAAGATCTGGGCTGTTCCCGACGTAGCTTGGAGGATTCCCAGCAATATGCGAATCGTGGTGGTCTTCCCGGCTCCATTAGGACCTATGAAACCGTACACTTCACCCTGTTGGACCTCCATGTCGATGCCGTTTAGAGCTGTGAAACTGCCATACTTCTTTGTTACCTGATTCACTCTAAGAATTGCCATTTTAGACCTCCTTTTGTCGATACAGGATGGTTCGCAAGACTGCTAAGAAGTCATAAAAATCATCCCAATGTTTCCTCATGTCTAAATCCGAAAGGTTTGCCCCCCTAAGCTTATCGGTTAACTCTTTTTGATAACCCTCCATGGCCCATGCTGTCAGTTTCATGACATATTCAGGGGGGATATCGTCGCGGAAGAGGGAGGAGTCAACATTGTCGAGCATTTTCTCCATCGCGGCTTGATACATGGCATCAAGGCGTGCACGCAGGAGTTCCTCGACGGGTTCGTCGCCTTGTCTTAGGTAGAGGGCGCCCAAAAACTCGAAGATTTCTCCATCTTTAATGTAGCTCTCCATTTTGATCCGTGCAGAACGACTATAGCGGGCTAAAAAATCTGGTTCGTGGTGATCAAGGTGGACGAGATAGCCTTTTTCTACATGGTCTAGAACATACTCCACTAAGTAATTGAATAAGTCTTGTTTGCTCGTGAAGTAGTAAAAGAGCATTCCCTTTGAAATACCAGCCTCCTTTACTATAGTATTGGTGGATGCCTGGGCATAACCATGCTGGGCAAACTCTTTTAGAGCAGCCCGCAAGATCTGTTTTTGCTTTGAGGGTTCGAGTTTGGAAAAGGCTTCTGTCATGTGTATCCCTCCTGATTGACCACCGTGGTCAATTCAAGGGTACCATAGTTGACCAGAGTGGTCAAGGGGAAGTTTGGGGATGTAAGGAGGCCTAGGGAACGTAGCTCGGAACAGGGTTCAACCAGCCCTTGAGTTTACCGAACTTGATGAAATCGTCAAACACCTTCATCTCTTCAAGGAGGAGATCCTTGAAGAACTTGCGGATGTCATCGTTATAGGTAGCCTGTTTGAATGCTTGGGCATGCTTGGAGCCGGCACTTTGCATGAAGCTGTTGAGTGTACGGAAGATCGTGTCATCATCAAGAAAGCGAATGTCGTGAAGGGAGAGTGTGAACTTGCCGGGGCGTTTGGGAAAGGGAATGGAGTAGTTATCGAGCTGTCTTTCCAGTGCAATGATCTGTTTGTTCAGACGGTTTAACCCCAGTTCTAAGATCGCCTTAAAGTCCAGATCATGGACAATGGCCACGAAGGTGTTGGTGAGGTACATGGTATCATATCTGTACGTAAGGTGGTCATGCAGGCTAGCCGCTTCAACCAAGGAGAGCAGAGTTGCATTCTCTCTGGGGGTTTGTCTTACCATGGGGGGTTTCTCCATCCAACCCTTGGCCCTCAGATAATGGACAAGCGCATTGGTTTCAGCGATCGTCCGTGCCACCATGTCCATGACCATCTTTCGTACATGATCGTTCGTGAAGGACGAGTAAAAGGCACCGAGCAGGTTTTCTACATGCTCTTGAAAGTACAAAAAGATGTCCATTGCTATATATTCGTCGGTAATCGCGTCGGACTCGCCCTGAAGCTGCACGGAAGCACGATTACGATCAGGGGACGGAACCGAGTGGGTCATCAACTCCTTCTCCAGAATATTGATGTTCTTCTGAACAGGTCTGCGAATCAGTTTGAAGACTGCTTCCAGATCGGGATCGTGGACTAAGCTCTCGTAGATAAGCATCTTCTCCATCATGTGATATTTGGAAGTGAGGAGATCCCAGAGATTGTGTGCTTCGCGGATGTTGATTGTTGCTTTCGTTTTGGTAATTAACATGACAAGCCTCCATTTTGAAGTTAACATCTCTAGTGTTTACCAATGTCAGCGACATATGTTGATTCGACAAAAAGACCCCACCGGAAGGTGAGGTCTCTTGATAGTTATGAAACGTGTAACCCAGCGCTATTCTGTCTTAAAGCGACTAACGACTTGTTGCAGCTCGTTAGCCATCGATGCCAGTTTCTCCATCATGTTTGCATTCTCTGCCGTCATGGCCGCTTGCTCTTCGGTAGCTGCCAGAATTTCTTCGCCATCCACAGCCTGTTGTTTGGCTTCGGCCACAATGCTGCCAGTGGAAGCGGATAGTTCTGCGATGGACTCGGACATATCTTGTACGCCTCTCGTCAAATCCGCGATCAGGTTGACGATCTCATTAAAGGTCGCTTTGGTGTCTTGAACATTCTTGGCTCCCACATTGATCTGGGAGGTTGTTTCGCTGGTCTGGGCTGCTAGCTGTTGAATAATCCGTATGATATTAGCGGTGGAGTCGCGTGTGTCATCGGCGAGTTTGCGGACCTCATCGGCAACGACTGCGAATCCTCGACCATGTTCGCCCGCCCTTGCGGCTTCGATCGAAGCGTTCAGGGATAACAGGTTTGTCTGTTCGGCAATATCGCTAATTACAGCGACAATGCTCTCGATTTCTTTGGTAGCTCTATTCAGGTTAATGACACTGCCCTTAGCATCTTCGGAAGGATCAAGTAAGGCCGACATGCTGCCTTCTGTGGTCTCCATCAAGCGCAGGCCATCTTGGGCCAAGGTGTTGACCTTGTCAGACACCTGGTTCATCACCCGGGAGTTTTCGTCTAAGTTCTCTACTGCATGGGAGAACTTCGTCATGGAAGAATCAATGATGGCAGCGGACTGTGACAGGTTGCTTGCCTTAGCTGCTACTTCTTCAATGGAAGCCGACGTCTCCTGCGATGAGGCCGACAGCTGCTCTGTTGAAGCTGCGGTCTCGTGAGTGGAGCGAGTTACTACTTCCACCATGGACTTGAGATTGCCCTCCATGGAGATAAACGCTTTCACCAGAGTGCCAATTTCATCTCTACGCCGTTCCATTCTTTGATTAAAGAGTCTACGGCTGTTCAAATCGCCCGACTCCATGTGCTCGAAGGCCTTAACGAAGACACGTAATGGCCTAAGCTGCCAGTTTACAAAGAAGACGACACAGAGGAAAATCACGGCGAGGGCGATCGTGAACATGGTGATGAGGGATTCTGCGATATCTGTCACGGGTGCAGTCATGCGTTCAACAGAAACGCTCGAACCCAAGAACATGTCGCCGTCAGCTAGAGACAGAAGAGTGAGATACTCGACATCACCCATTTGCTCAGCCATCTCTCCGGCTGCGGAGATGTTCTCTAAGTACCATTCGTCGTTAGTGACGGTACCGATAAGCGACTTGTCGGAGTGGTTGAGGATCACGCCTTTTTTGTTCATGAGTACAGTGTTTCCGTACTCCCCAAGCTCCGTCGAGAGCGACGCGAACAGTTGGCCGATATCGATGACTCCAACGAGGTAACCGATGATCTCGTCACTACCCTGTCTGGTGATGGGCACACTATGTAAAACGTAGTTTTGTCCATCAAACTCTTTCGTATTGCCCAGCGGAACATCGCGGTACTCTTCGCTACTCAGCTTTGTACCTAAATGCTCTCGGCCCTGGACTTCCGTATTTCCGGCCATGATGTCGAGAATGCTGGCCTCTTTGAATCGCGAGTCGCTCACGACAGTTCCGTCTACGGTAGCGATGGACAAGATGTGAAGGAGGTCCCACCCGGTTACTTCGCGCTCGAGGCGGCTACCGGTGGCCTGCACGACGTTTCGTCCCAAGAACTCGTTCATATCCGTCGCACTGCGTGCTAGATCTGCGAGACTGCGCATGTTCTGATCTTGTGCAATTCTCTGCAACTCTCTTTCCGTTGTTGCAAAGATGTCAGTAATGCTTTCCCATTGATAGTTGCTCATTAGCGTGATCTGGTCGTTGACCTGGTCTCGGACAATATCACCTGTCGATTGGTAAACAAAGGCTCCTACCACCGCCATGGCAATAAGGACAACGATCGAGACGACCAGGCTGACTTTCCAGCTCAGATTGATGCGCATTGATGAAGTGCCTCCTTTATTAGTGAATATCATGCTTGGATAATTCGAAAAAATGGTAATCAAGTACAATTTCTAGGAAGAACCCCCGACTCCTCTTTTCTTGTCCATCAAAAACCAGATGCCAATCCCTGAAAAAGGCAGGAATTATGCGTTTTGATCCATAAACAGCCTGTATGAAGTGGAAAGGGGTTTGGTTTGATGCGAGCGTTATTTCTTTTCCTTTTCGTACTGCTTGTGGCTTTGATAGGTGGGCTCATTGCAGCTGGTTTGTACTTCTATGACTTTGCCATCAGGCGAAGCACAAAAGAATTCTTGCGCGATAATGAGGAACTCAGGGACCCCGAGAGTGGTTCCGCGGGCGATACCGGAGCTACATCCTTTGCGACGAAGGACCCGGATTGGCTGAATCGTCAAGAGCTGGAGACCTGGTACATAACCTCAGAGGATGGTCTCAATCTCGTGGGCTATTACCTTCCTGCCTCCAAACCCACTACAAAGACAGCTATTCTAGCACATGGCTATACATCACAGGGACGGCACATGGAGAGCTTTGCCTGGTTCTACCATGAACTGTTTGGCTACAATGTGCTCATGCCCGATGCCAGAGGACATGGGCAGAGCGAAGGGGACTACATAGGTTTTGGCTGGCCGGAACGAAAGGATTACCTACTCTGGATCCAGACTGTGATCGATCGAGTGGGGGGAGACGCCCAACTTGTCCTGCACGGCATTTCCATGGGAGGCGCCACCGTGATGATGGTAAGCGGCGAAGATTTGCCGAGCCAGGTGAAAGTCATTGTGGAAGACTGCGGATACACGTCGGCCTATGACGAGTTGGCTTACCAGCTCAAGAAGATGTATAACTTGTCGCCTTTTCCGATCATGCCTGCTACAAGCGTGATAACGCGGTGGAAAGCCGGGTATAGTCTCTACGAGGCTTCCGCTTTGAAGCAAGTAAAGAAGACCCGCCTTCCCATACTCTTTATTCATGGCGAAGAGGACCGTTTTGTTCCTTTTGAGATGGTGTGGGAGCTGTATGAGGCCTGCCCAAGTGAAAAGGAAATCTATGTCGTCAAAGGGGCCGGTCATGGCAATGCTTATGGAACAGACAGAGCGATGTATGTGCAAAGAGTAAGGGATTTTCTCGCGCGTTTCATTCAGTAAAATAATCTCCTTAAGGTCCTGATTGTTTGCAGGATCTTTGTTGCGCATAGGTTGATTTTGTCAACCGAAGTCAACTGCAAATCCATTGTGTTCGGCCCGAATCTGGTTTTATACTTAGATGAGGTGATGTAATGCAGGGCATCAATATTGCACGAGCGATTGTGGAAGGTCGTAAGGCTCGAGGAATCACTCAGGAAACGCTGGCCCAGCACATGGGAGTTTCAAAAGCGTCCGTATCGAAGTGGGAAACAGGGCAAAGTTACCCGGACATCACGTTCCTGCCGCAACTTGCCACCTATTTTAACATGAGTATTGATGAGCTGATGGGGTATGAACCCCAGATGACCAAGGAGGAGATCCGAAGACAGTATCACCAGCTCGCCGAAAAGTTTGTGAACCTTCCCTTTGAAGACGTGCTGGATGAGTGTCACCAGACGATCAGAAAGTACTATTCCTGTTTTCCTTTGCTTCTGCAAATGGCGATCTTGTTGCTTAACCATCTAAACTTCGCACCTACGGAAGAAGCACGAAGCGACATAACGCTGGAAACCCGAGATCTGTGCAGACGCGTCAAGGCAGAGAGTGGAGATTTGGACCTTGCCAAGCAGGCCAACTTAATTGAAGCAATCTGTGAACTGAGTCTGGGAAACCCAGCAGCGGTCATTGATTTACTGGAGCCGGTCAATGATCCATTCGCGGGAGACGAAGTGCTTGTCGCCACAGCTTACCATGCTCTCGGTGAACCATCCAAGGCCAAGGAGACGACGCAGGTGGCGATCTTCCGTCATCTAATGGCCATCTTTGGGATTCTGCCCAGCTATCTTCCGCTTAACACAGATGATGTGCAGAAATACGGACAGATTGTGGCTCGGGGTTTGGGCTTGATCGAACTGTTCGACGTACAAAATCTTCACCCGGCTATTCTCTTTGCCTTTTACCTCTCGGGAGCACAAGGTTATGTGATGCTCGGTGATGTTGACAAGGCACTGGATGTACTGGAACACTATGTGGATCTGGCTACGAGAGACATCTACCCGATAACTTTCTCTGGTGATGCCTTTTTCGATAAGGTGGAAACTTGGTTTGCCGATTTTGACTTGGGCGCCAAGCCACCAAGAAGCGACGCGGCGATTCGGGCGGGCATGGTCGATGCGTTGACGCAGAACCCGGCTTTTGCCGCCTTGACAGACAACGAACGTTTCAAGAAGATGGTGAGAAAGCTAGAGCAATTAAAGACGAGAGGTGATTGAGATGGAAATCATGAAAGAGTATTGGCCGTTTTTGGTTCCTCTGATCCTTGCGGAGTTTGTTCTGATGGTGACTGCTTTGGTTCATGTGTTAAGGCACCCAAACTACAAGTTTGGATCGCGGGCACTATGGATTCCCGTTGTTCTGTTCGTTCAGATCCTTGGCCCCATCGTCTATTTTGTCTTTGGCCGGGGTGATGATGCATGAACGTCCTCGAGATCGCCGATTTGCACATGAGCTTTGGCAACAATAAGGTGCTCCGGGGGCTTAACATGGAGATTCCTGAGAACTCGGTCTTCGGCTTCGTTGGTCGTAACGGTGCTGGTAAGACCACTACGATGAAAATTGTGCTGGGGCTCTTGAAGGCCCAATGTGGGTTTGTTAAGGTCTGCGGTGAAGAGGTTCGGTACGGAGCGACTCGGACGAATCGCCACATCGGGTACCTGCCCGACGTGCCCGAATTCTATGGTTACATGAAGCCCATGGAGTATTTGAGACTTTGTGGTGAGATAACGGGCTTATCATCTGCACTAATTAAGGATAGGAGCAGGGAGCTCCTGGAGCTTGTGGGGCTTGACGGTGTAAATCGGAAAATCAGCGGTTTCTCACGTGGTATGAAACAGAGGCTCGGTATCGCCCAAGCTTTACTCAATGAACCGCGTCTTTTGATCTGCGATGAGCCCACATCGGCCCTGGACCCGATTGGGCGCAGGCAAATACTCGATATTCTGTCTGCCATGCGGGGTAAAACGACGGTGGTGTTTTCAACCCACATACTATCGGATGTGGAGAGCATTTGCGACCGCATTGCTGTGCTGGAGCAAGGCGAACTTGTCTTGTCTGGCACGTTGGCTGAGATTCAGAAGCAACATCGCCGCAACAGTTATCACATTCGCTTTGCCTCTGATGGTGAAGCGGAGGAGTTCTCCCAAACGGAAGAACTGAAACGAGAGGGCGTTGAACTCGAGAGAGAGGGGTGCTCTCTGACGATCTCCGTCAGTGATGTATCGGTCGGTGCTCAAGAGCTTATTGATCTTTTGTCCAGGAAAAGCATGGCTCCAGAGCGGTTCGAGGTCTTGGAACCAACACTGGAGAGCCTCTTTACGGAGGTGGTTCAATGAGTCACTTCTTGGTTTTCGTGAAAAAGGAACTTGTGGAATATGCGCGTACCTATAAGCTGCTCATTCTGTTGGTTGTCTTTATCATTTTTGGCATCATGAATCCCCTGGTGGCCAAGCTCACACCAGAACTGCTCACCAGCTTCATGCCGGAGGGGATGTTTGTAACTATCCCTGAACCCACAGCATTGGACTCTTGGGCGCAGTTTTTCAAGAACACGCAGCAGATGGGTCTGATTGTCCTTCTGCTTGTCTTCAGTGGCGTGTTAGGCACAGAATTGACCAAGGGTACTTTGATCAACCTCTTAACAAAGGGATTGTCGCGCCAGGCGGTGGTGTTGGCTAAGTATACTGCCATGGTGTTGGTATGGACGTTGAGCGTCGTGGTGTCGGCCATGTTGACTTGGATTTACACCGTGTACCTGTTCCCCGATGGTCCGATGGGTTACCTGTTTGTTGCGATTTTTTGCATGTGGCTCTTTGGAGTGTTCTTACTGGCCCTCCTCTTGGCATCGGCAACGATGGTTAGAGGAAACTACGGAGGTCTTCTTCTAACGGGTCTCGCTCTGGTTATCCTGATGGTCGTAAATATCTTTCCTGAGGCCCATACTTACAACCCGCTGTCCTTAGGTGCCAAGAACATGAGTCTAGTCTCCGGAACAGTTGATCCCTCTTCACTTTACGCAGCAATGGTCGTCAGTACACTAGCGATTTGCGGACTACTATTCCTTTCGGTCCTGGTGTTTCAGAAAAAGGAGTTATAGGCCCTTAAACTGGAAGGATTTCTCCCAATTATGGCAAATTATTGCAGTAACTTCCAGATAAGGAGGCGGAACTGATGGTCCGCAAGTCACTAATTATTGTTATAGGTTTGCTTGTCGTTTTGTCCCTTAGCTCGCTTGCTTGTGCGCAGGATGTTTGGGCTTGGAACCAGTTCACAAAGCCGTATGAACTGTTCAAGTACCAGATCACACAGTATACTTCTTCGTGGGACTATGAGGTAGGAGAAGATGTTTTGAAGGAGACTCGCCAACTACAGACTGTTGAGCTGCGACAGGTGGATGACGAGACAACCGAAGTGACGATAGCCAACACGTATGATGTTCCTACGAACAGACTCAGCGATGAGTTGAGTGTCATGGGTATGGGCCTAGGTTGGGCCATGGGCGCGGCAGAATGGGTTGGGGAGTTCATGATCCTGGGTCTCTTCGGGACAGAGTTGGAACTCGAAGTAGGTAGTTCGATGCAGACCTTTGACGGATCAAGGATTCGAGTCGTTGAAAAGCAGACAGTGGCCGGTGTAGAAGGCTACTTCTGTACCAAGAGCCGTCGAGAGGATGACGGTTCCGGTAATCGGGTAGATATCTTGACAACCGAATTGGTCATTGCCCCCGATGTGGGCTGGCCGTTGCTGGTTCGAGTCTACAAGGACGATCAAGTGAGATATATTATGGAGTTGGTGGAATACGCTAGCAGGTAAGAGTATTCTGTTCGAAGCGACTGGCTGAGTCAGTCGCTTTTTTTGTTCCGTGCTTTGGGAGGATGGAATCGAGGGTTCTTGGGCAATCTGTAGGTAGTCGAAGGGAGGAAATGGTTATGGAGAACACCTTGTTGACTACGCACCGAGAGCTACGCCCGGATCTTCTTCTGATCACATTCCCATCCGTCAATGCATTTTTCGTGGGACATGCCGGCACGGATAGTGAGTGGGTCTTGGTGGACACAGGTCCAGAGGATTCCTCGGATTGCATTCTAGAATGTGCTGGGGAGAGGTTTGGGTGTCGGAACAATCCGCAGGCCATCATACTCACCCATGGACACCTTGATCACATTGGATCGGTCATGCGACTCTCGGAGTACTGGGACGTTCCTGTCTATGCCCATGACCTGGAAATGCCTTATATAACAGGACAGAGAGAGTATCCGATGGTTGAGTCTCGTTCGTCCCAGTCCTCTCTACCGTCACGTGTTGACATAAGCTTCTGGGTTCTGCCTCCTCCTAAGGATGGTCGAGTTCCCGGTCTGTCCGGATGGAAGTGGATCCATACTCCCGGTCATACTGACGGTCATATCTCCCTCTTTAGGCAAACGGATCGCACATTACTGATCGGAGATGCTCTCACTCTTGACGAGGAGTACCAGACCGCCGATTGGGATGCTTTAGAGGGCTCGATTAAACTCTTGAGGGATCTTCATCCTTCCTTGGCTGTTCCCAGTCATGGTGAGCCCATGGGAGGGGCAGAGTTTAGTCATCACTTAGATAGGCTGATTCAGAATTTTGACACTGTCGTAAACTCTGATTATGCGTATCTGACTTCAGACATTGGGCAGTTGGGTAATTAATCAATTAATCCAAGAGAGTTTCAAGGATTTCTTATTACTTTGACCATGGTACTTTGAAGGCTGTTTGAAGCCTAATTGTGGTCCGTTCTGGAGCATAGACAATTTCGTCCCAGTGGAGTTTATCTGCTGGGGACTCTTATGCCCAAAAACAGGAGTTCGAAAAGGTGTACAGTCGTGCATAGGCAGATTCTTGGAGGAACTGGTCGAAGGGGCATTAATCGATTTCATTGACTGTAATTGTGCTATTGGATGTAGTGATATGAACAACCGGCTCTGCGCTTCTCTCGACGCTTGTGCCGTTTGAACCATTGTAGATGTCATCGCCGAGCTGAAAATCTATCGCTCCTAGGGTATTGCTTAAGTAAAAGGTGCCGAGTGTATTTTGCGGCACCTTTAGCTCAATTGGGGCGTTGGTTGTCTTAAATAGAAACGAACCCTGCGGGGGAAAAGAAACCACGCCAGAGATGGCGCCATGATCGGTTTGCACTTGACTAGAAAAGGCCAGATCCAGTTCTCCCAGCATGATGGGGGCATGATCTGTCTGCAAGTTGACTGATCCGCGACCAGAGTGCAAAGTGATCGGGCCATTGTGATTAATCAAGGTAAGTTCAGCATTAAACTTGCTGACTATTTCGATGGGTCTATGGGCAGTTTGTGCTTTGAACTGGCGAAACTGCCCAGGTGGGGCATAGACTGTGTAGTTGACCTCTACATAGTCCACACCAGAAGGTAGTGCTGGCCTGCGGGCTTCTAAGAGAATAGAAGCTGGGCGAATATTCTCTACGATACGCACCTGAAGAAGGGCATTTCTAACACCCGTCTGGGAGACTCCATCCGCTACAACTTCTACGATAATCCGAGCTTGTTCTGGGCTTGTTATCGGAATCCATTTGATCGAACCAAGAAAAGAGGAAAGTTCAATTGTCGTAACCCTAGGTTGAATGCTATACTCTCTTACCCTTCCCATTTTTGCCCAAGCCGATCCGGTCAAGGCTAAGAATAATACGTAGATTATGGTGATAAAAATCAAGATTCTTTTCATAGATAGCCGCCCTCACGCTCTCTAGTGTTGGAAAATCCACGAGTGGGTGCAACCCTCTTTGTTATTATATCAATCCAAGCATCGTAGTGTCGACTTCAAGAAGAACATTACACCAAATTCTGCAGCCTTCATAAACTCGTTCGGTTCTAAAGAACAGAAAAACCTACAAAGGCGTTAATCGTTATTCGAATGTTGGTTGGATAGAGGGCATTTAGGAATTCTTTCTTTAATTATATGAACATTCCGATTAACTTTAGGTAGTGATGCGTGTAGCGACTTTACTTGCATGGGCAGCTGTTACCTCGCTTGGAGAGGTGATGATAGCTGCCCTTTTGTTGTGTTTGATTTACCGCCCCACCTCGCCGCGTTTTCATTTCCCACAGTAATGACATGTTTGACCAGCTCGCGTAGACTCGCAGCATTTAAATTTTTATCGGAGTAATATTTTCTGCTTTACTGTGCATAATCGACCTTCATGTGCATACACTACACGCGGTAGCAATTTATGGATATCGATGGGAGGGCATACATGGTGGCCGTTGCGAGAAAGTCAGTCTCGGTTTTGCTTATTGTCTTGGTTGTCTTCATGATCGGTGTTGTCTTTGAGGAATCAGCACATGGACACGGTTCAGATATCACCGTTTGGTCTTCGGGCTTTTTATCGTTTTCGATTCCAGGTGCGGAGGGGTTGTACCCTTCGGAACGCTCCGCCACACTAAACATCGCCTCTCAAAGTGGAGTTCAGGTCAACTTCTATGCCGATCCCCTGAGCTATCGAGGCCCTGGCCGAGAGCGGTACGCACTCGACGTGACCTACTTAGTGGAAGACAGGTCTGCAGTACACCATTTCAAACCCGGCAACAATTACACCATTAGGAAAGAAGAAAGCGGGGATCATCAGTTTGTGGTGTCTGGAGTAGTGGAGATCACGGGCATCGAAAAACAGCCGGCTGGACCCTATCAAGGAACAATATGGGTGACTGTCAGCGCACTTGGACACTAGATGCAGGCGAAGAGGACAGGCCAAAGGTGCTTGCCCAGCTAGATCCAGGGGATGGCTCGTGATGCATAAGATACCACAATATGGATAAAATACCGTTGACCGATTGCTGCCTGAAGGGGGGGTGGAGAGCAAACGTAGGTTTTCATGACAGTCGCATATCACAGAGCAAGTACACAATTAAGGAGGATTAACCAATGAAAAAGTACACCGTATTGTTTGTTGTGTTAGTAGCAGTGCTGGCCTTTGGTAGTGTGGGGTATGCTTATTGTCCACCACAGGATGAGTGCCCATGGATTGAGGGTCGCTTGGGCAATGTTAAGGGAACCTTAAGCGTAGTCGGAACAGTTGGCCCATACGCCGCCATCAAAATCTGCCCCAACGATCTAGAACTGGAGTGGACCGGTCAAGGGTATCAAACCAGTGCGGCAACCACGGGTCTTGAGATCAAGTCCAACACCAAGATCAAGCTGGACGTGTCGTTTAAGCCATTGACTCACGCAGATTGGTTCATGAACGACAAGATCGAAACCACGGTTGCACTAACCAAGGAAATGGGAATTTTTACACGCACGTGGTCGGCTACAACGAAAAACAATGAAGCGACATTCACCGCTGGATTCCTTTTCACAGGACTGCAGGGTGTTGAGCACAGGAGCTACGATGTCGTAGTAAGTGGACAATTAGGTGACATTCACGAGCAAGCGGCAGGTGAGTACAAGACGGATGTAATCTTTACGGTTTCCAAGGCCAGCTAGAACACGATGCTCGGGGGCGGGGCTTCTCGCCCCCAGTTCTCTTAAATTCATTCCAGACGTAAGGAGGGACACAGGTTTGAAGACAGTAAATCGCAGCATCTTGTTTGTACTCATGGTCGTTCTTATCACATTTTGCTCAGGAGAAAAGGTACAAGCTGTAGCGGTCCAACCACTTGTCGTAGAGCTCGAAGCAAGCCCTGGAGGACGGTATCCTTTTGAGGTCTTTCTCACAGCAGAAGAGACGCAAGAGACAATTCACGTCAACCTTTATAGTATTCTTCAAAACACTGACGGTAATCTCCAGTATCTTGACGCAGTGGACAACCCTGTTCTGGATTGGGTTGTTCTCGAAAACAATGTTCTGATTATTCCACCCGAAGAAGAACGGGCGATTCGGGGTGAGGTCAGGATTCCCCACAGTGCCGGTGGAACGCACGTTATCGCCTTGATGGTAGAGCCCCAAACGGTTTACACAACAGAACAAGTGACCTTTCGAGTACGGTACGCAGTTCGCTTCATCATCCATGTTGAACGCCCAGGACTCCGTGCGGACCTCTCAGTCGAAGAGTTGGGCATAGAACTCGCTGAAGACGGATCGCTAACGGCTAGAACCATCGTAAAAAACCAGTCCAACCTGCTGTATCCCATGACTGCAGAGATGACCATCAGGGATGAGAACAGGTCCCTCGTGGAGCGGGTGGTGTTCGGGCGGCAGGATGTGGAGCTGGCAGAAAAACCGGCCTTTGATATTTATCCAGGAGCAGAACTATGGCTGGATGGTCCCATGAAAAAGCCCCTTTTCCCGGGGACGTATGACCTGCGCCTCTTTGTCAACTACGACAATGGCCGACAAAAAGTGCATTCGGAGAAGCTGGTAGTGGAGGACATGCGCTTTGCCAGTGCAGAGGATCATATGTTCCTGCAAGTCGAGCCAACACTCCTGGATGTGGAAATGCGGCCAGGAGGGGCGGACAGCCAAATTGTGCAGCTGACCAACAACTCGTCTGAAGCCATTCTTGTAGAAGTTGCAGCTACAGAGATTGAGCCCGACTACTCCAGATCGGTTTTTGAACACTGTACGGTTGAGCTGCGTTCTCCAGAGGTGATGGAGATCGCTCCCCGCCGCACAGGGAGGGCTGTGCTGGTCATTCGTGCACCGCGGGATGAAGGCATAGGTGGCGGTTACTATGGTTACATCGAAGTTACAGCCCGTTCTGCTGAGGATGGAGGGGTTCTTGGACAACAGGATATCCTCTTGCGAACGGTTGTACCCGAGAACGTGACTACGGAGGCCAGGGTTAACAGCGCCATAGTCATCCCCAATGAGGAAGACCTGTCACTGAGTGTTGTTGTGGAGAATCTGGGCAATGTGCACCTCATTCCATTGGGGGTCGCTTACCTCAAAGATGCGACCGGCGAGGTCATCAAGACGATTCCTCTATCGCTGCAGGAAGGTATGGATCAAATATTGCCTTCCCATTCAGGCTACCTGGTGGGTGATGGATGGTTGGTCGACTCCGGAGCGTACACGGTGGAAATCAGGGTGTTAAACGAAGATGTGGAAATTGCATCTGCAGAACAAAGTCTGCTTGTACCATGAAAATAAGAGAGGGATGGAATTTATGAAAGGAACTAGGTATTTACTTGTTGCTGTACTAGCCTTGCTTCTGCTTGGCGCACAGGTTGGAGTGGTTGCGGCATCGGAAGAACCTGTCTCGGAGCCACTCGTCTCCATGATTTTTGTTCAAGATGACTTGCGTGATGCCATCACCGAGTTGGTCTTGCAGACCGGGGTCAACATTATTGTGGATGATTCTGTGATGGGCTTAGTTACCCTGGACTTGGTGGACGTGCCTCTAGAGCGGGCACTGCGCCTCATGACGATGGCTGGAGGGTATCAGGTCCATAAGATTGAAGATTTCTACTTCATTGGATCATCGAATCCCACGAGCCTGTCCTATAAGAACTTCGCCAAGACGGCAACCTACGAGCTGCAGTATATCACCTCGCAGGACGTTACGGATTTGATGCCCGAAATCTACAGGGAATACATTAAGACTGGTGCATACAGTAATTTGGTTACCATCACTGCACCGCCAGCCACCATTGAGCAAATCCTGGAGATGCTGGAGACAATTGACAAACCAGTTCCGCAGATTCTGATTCAAGCGTTGGTTACGGAGATCTCCCGAGCGGAACTCGAAGAGTGGGGATCGAACCTTCTTAGCTACAATCGGAACCAGCAGGAGGCAGGGACGTCCAGCACCTCAAAGCTCTCCTGGTTGGATCACATCATCTATGAGAACACCGTGTTCAACTTCGGCTTCTTCGGAAAAGTTCTCTCGTCGATTCGAGCGTTAGAAGCCGAAAACAAGGCCGAGATCAAGGCCAACCCCCGTGTTGTTGTCAGCAGCGGGGAAACGGTAGACCTGTTCTCCGGTGAAACGCATTTCCTGGTGTTATCCGGTGTTTCCACCTCTGGAAGACTAGAAGAGATCAATGTTGGAGTCTCGTTGAACGTGACGCCCCGTATTGTCAACGATGATACAGTTCAGCTGGCCATCACACCTGAGGTCAGCCACATGGCAGGACAGTTGACCAATCGAAACTCTGAGGGCTTCTCTGTGCGTCGTAGCAGTGTGACCACAAACGTGCTCACCGAAAATGAACAGACCCTGTTATTGGCCGGCATGACGCTGCAACAGACTGCGGACCAGAAGAGCCAGGTGCCTTTGCTAGGTAAACTGCCCATCATCCGCTGGTTTTTCTCCGAACGATCGGAGTCCGATGAAGAACGGGAGCTCCTCATTTTCGTCACGGCAGAGATTCTTGAGTAAGGGGGGTAGAGCATGTCCAGGCGTATGACGGGTATTAGTCTAGCAGTCATGCTCTTTGTCTTCTTCGCCGGTGTCAGTCCTGCATTTGCAGCCGATAGTCTCTTACCGCAGGTTGTGTACCAGTTTGAAGTCTATGAGTTTGAAAGCACGGAGGAATATGGGCTACTCTTAGAAGCGATTACCATACGCAGAAATGAGAGCAGAGAGCTTGGCTTTGCGTTTTCGTGGGAAGAAGGCACTTTAGATGTGTTTAGTCCCACCCCGGCGCAACTTGTTGGTATGGACAGTCGGGAAGAGAAGATCCGTATGGCCACTCCAGGATTGGTGGTGCTTCAGGGACGCACATCCACGCTGAGGGTTGTCGAAGAGCGACTTGTTTCCGAATTGTACACAGAAGAAACACCTTTTCAGCTATCCGGCATGGAGATTAGTGCGTCACCCATTCAGATTACAAGAGAAGGCTCCATCTACTCCGCCTATGACATTAAGACCTTTGATTCCGACAACATCTTGCATACAGAAGTATGGAGCAGAACCGGTGAACAACTTCCCCTCGCGATTGTTGAGGTAGAAGGCGAAAGACTGTTTGCGGTCTTTGTAGAGGCGTCACTGGCCGGAAATCTGGAGGGGCCGACTCGGGCCGTGGGGAATATAGGTGGACTTGGTGATTTGATCTGGGAGCGTCCTGATCCTGTCTTGGAGTGGGAAGGTAGAGTTTGGGTCGTTCTCCCCCTTAATCCGATCGAATTGCCTGAAGGAGGACTTGTACTTCGCCTTGATCCCAAATTCTATGTGGATGGGGAGTACCAAAGAACGACATCCTATTCCTACCTCGCGGTAGGTGTGGCCATAATGGATGGTGGTCCGAATATTGATGCTCGCTGGGTCTATGTGGAGGATCAGCACCTCGTGGCGCTCGGTGTTTCGGATCGGGTAGAGGCCTACCCAGGCTTGTATCTTGAGGCGGGCTTTTCTCCTCTCGTCTTTGATCTAGCGGACGGAGACTTGCAGGATCCTCATTGGTGGGTGCAGGTTCAGGGAGAACACAAGGCCCTGCGCGGATCCATTCGCTATCAATCAGGGGCCGAGAAGAGTGTGCTTACGGCACAGGTGGGCGTGGAAGTTGCTAAGAACGCAGAAATCTTTGCACGTGTAACGCATGCGAACGACAATACAAGATTTGGTTTGGGCGTTAGTTTCCATTTCTAACAAGTCTGCACATCATGAGTTAAAAGGGGGCTACCACACGGCGTGGGGAGCTCCTTTTTTGGTCAAGTTTTCTAAAAATGGCAGGGAATACCATTATGACAGTGGAAGTATGATGACATGTGATGTGACATGGTGGTGGAAGTATGCACGTATTTCTGGCGAGACAACCCATTTTGGATGATAAGCAGAGAATTAAAGCCTACGAGATTTTCTATCGGAGTGGTTTTGTTAACGTGTACACAGGCCACGATCATGATGAGGCAACCTCGAAGGTAATCATTGACACATTTCATAACTTGGGCATTGAATCCCTAACTTCTGGTAAACCGGCGTTTATCAACTTTTCTACCGCTCTGCTGCAAAGCGAAGTAGCGACACTGTTTCCCCGCGACCAACTCGTTGTCGAAGTGTTGGAGTCGGTTCGCGGTAGCGAAGAGGTACTGGAGAGGTGTCGAGAGTTGAAGGCGGCCGGATATACGATTGCCCTGGACGATTTTACTTTCAATGAAGATAGTGAGGCCTTTCTGGAATTAGCCGATATCGTCAAGGTCGATTTATTGGTGACAGAAAGCGATGAAATCGCGGATATCGTCCGACGGCTGGAAGAACGCGGTGTTACGCTCCTAGCCGAAAAAGTAGAAACCCATGAAGCCTTTAGAACAGCCTTCGATCTAGGTTTCAAGCTGTTCCAAGGGTACTTTTTTAGTTACCCCGAAATGGTTTCGGCTCGTGCCCTGGCTCCTCTGCATCTCACTTGCTTTGAGCTCATAGCCGAAGCGAACAAAGATGAGCTCGAGATTGACCGTTTGACACAGATTGTCTCGCGGGATTTGTCCCTTACCTACAGTCTGCTTCGTTTGGCAAACTCTGCAGCCTTCGCCAAGAGGCACCCCACAAAGACAGTGAAACAGGCTTTGGTGTTCCTGGGGCAAAGAGAAATCAAAAAGTGGGTTTCGCTTATTGCTCTACAGCGCATGTGTAGTACAGAATTGGAAGCCCCCGTTGTCACTTCTTTGTTGCGCGGTCGCTTTGCTGAACTGCTGGCCGAGCACACGGAATGGCGTGGGTCGAAGGGAACGGTGTTTTTGTGCGGACTTTTTTCACTGCTCGATGTCCTTTTGCAGCGTCCCTTAGCTGACATTCTAGAGGAAGTACAGGCCCCTCTCGAAACGGTAGAACTGCTGATCCATGGGCGTGGCCCTCTCGAAGACTTGGGTCGCCTCGTCTTAGCCTATGAGCGTGGACAGTGGGATGTCGTTGAGATCAGGGCTGCAAGACTGGGCTTAGAACCAGCTACGGTAGCCCAAGCCTACCTGGAAGCTGTGGAGTGGTGCCCCAGGGTCTCGTCGTAGTATGCATGTAAGGCGATAAAACACAACCGTCTTGACGCGTTGTGTTTTTTTGGTTTCGGCGTATTTCGCAGGAGATACGAGGCTCTTCGGCGAAGTTTGAGAGAAGGGACGGGAGGTGGAGCCATGTCGAAGATTTGGGCGAAAGGACTGACCATAGTAGCGCTTGGCATCGTCATTGGTCTCTGTTTGAGTACAGCATCTGTTCAAGCAGACGGTTATCAGAATGACGAGCTCACCATCGCCTTTCTGCCGCGTTCCCTGGGAAATCCCATTTTCTTGGACGCCTTTGAAGCTGCGCAAAAGAAGGCCTATGAACTAGGGGTCCGACTCGAATGGGTCGCTCCCTTTGATTTCGATAGCGATCTCCAGGTGGAAATGATTGAAAACCTCATCCGGCGCAAAGTGGATGGTATTGTGGCTAGTGTCAACGATGAGGAACAGATTCACCGTGTATTCCAAAAGGCTATGGATCAGGGGATCCCCGTCGCAACGTTTGATGCCGATAGTCCAGGCAGTGGCCGTCTCTTTTATATTGGGATCAACAATTATAATGCTGGAGTCGAAATTGGCAGAGCACTGGTGGATGTCATCAAAAACAAGCAACTTGAAGATCAGGTGCTCAACACCATGATCATGACCGGCTACAGAGAAGCTGTGAACCTCGAAGAGCGTATTCGAGGCTTTTTGGATGCAACCAGCCATGAAATCAAACTCCATGTTGCTGATGTCTTAGAGAATGAAGATACAGTAGAAAAATCGATCATCCTCCTGGAGGACTATCTTAAGACGAACCCAGAGGTTGATGTGATTTATTTCGTTGGTGGCTGGCCTTTTTACGTAACCAGTGATGCCCTGCCGAACTTCCGCCAATGGGCTCAAGAAGGTGGAATCGCGGTGGGAATCGACTTGTTCTATGATGCCCTGCTCCTGCAGAAGGAAGGCCTTATCCAATACCTCATTGGTCAAGATATGACGTCCATGGGCTCCTTAGGGCTGGAGCTTATGGTCAACTATATCCGTTACGGGGAAGTTCCACCCAAAGTTGTGGAAACAGGTCTGGAACACGCCAACGAGTCGAATTTGGATCGACTCTTGGAAACGCATAAGCCGTGGCTGGTAAAATAGGGGGATTGTGGTGCGACGCTTTGAACGGTTCTGGTCCAAGCTGGCCAAAAAAGCCGAAATTCATACTATTCGTACAAAGTTGATTCTTTCCTTTTTGGTCATTGCCCTGCTACCTCTGGGCATCATGGCTGTGTTTGCCTATCAGACCTACTACGGAAGCCTTACACGGAGCGTGACGGAATACTCCCATGAGGTGGTAAACCGGATGGCCCGCGATCTCGATGACTACTTTTCCGACCTTGAGGTGCTTTTAACCAGGGATCAGGACTTTTATATGGATCAGCTGATCAAGCTCGTGGATGGCAATGACTTCAACAATCGTAAGTACGTCTTTCGCATCTGGGAGGATTTGAACAATCTACACCGGGTGAAGCCGGGCCTCGAAGAGATTTCCTTGGTGTTTTCCAATGGAAATCGTCTCAGCAACTATGGACTGTATACCCTCGACTTCCCATCCTTTAGAACCCAGTTCCAGCTCAACAGGCAAGAACGGGGTATTGCCATTTTAGGTCCCCATCGAAAATTCATGGATCGGACTGTAGTCACGATGGTGAAGCCCTATACTTTAGCCACGGCTGGAAACGCCGTTTTTATGACGGCAGACGTTAATCTCAATCGTCTGGCTACCATCACCGACGTCAGACTTGGAACCAGTGGCTACGTTTTTGTCGCTGATGAGCTCGGCCGGGTCATTTATCATCCGAGTGACGAAGAAATTGGAACAATCAGCCGCTTTTTCCGCGATGATATACCCTACGGATTTGTCGACGGATTTGGGGATCATGAAAGTGAGCGTTTCTTCTTTGCAACGGCTCATTCTCCCGTGACGGGATGGACGGTAGTGAGCGTGGCTTATGCCGATGAAATTGGGGCACAGATAGCACCTATTCAACGGATAACACTGGTTGTGATAGCCCTGATCTTAGTCGGTGTAGTTTTGTTGGCCGTTTACCTGTCGCACGCATTGAGCCGCCCCATCAAGGATCTGCAGGATCTGACCAAACGAGCGGCCAACCATGAACTGACCGTACACATCGAACCCCAGGGCAATGATGAGATCGCCATGCTTGGACATAGTTTTAACAAGATGATCCGGCGAATTCAAGAGTTGATGGACGAGAACGTGCGCGAACAGAAACTCTTACGGAAGTTAGAGATGGAGAGCCTGGATAATCAAATCAAGCCGCACTTTATCTACAACACGCTTGATTTGATCATAGGCCAGTTAGAAAGCAACCAGAATGAGCAAGCGAGTTGCTTGATTGAGGCTTTGGGGAGCTTCTTTCGTTTAAGCCTCAGCAAAGGAAGGGAAGTTGTGCCTATTGCCAGTGAAGTCGAGCATGTACGGAACTACTTGTTCATCCAGCAAATGCGTCATGGTGAAGAATACCAGTATGAGTTGGACATTGACCAAGACATCCTGGATAAGTACATTCCCAGGCTCTTACTGCAACCTTTAGTAGAAAACGCTATCTATCACGGGATTTTGCAGGCCGAGAGAAAAGGACGGATTTTCATTTCTGGTTACCAAAGGGCTTCTGATGGCACCATCGTCTTTGAGATCTCCGATGATGGTGCGGGCATTGAACCCGATGCACTTCGCGACATCAATGAGGTATTGCGGGGAGTGCGCAGTTTGCAGAACGACAAGGAGTATTTTGGACTACGTAATGTCAATAAGCGTGCTCAGCTCATGTTTGGCGAGGAGTATGGAGTGGTCTTGGAGAGCGAACTAGGGCAGGGTACCAAGGCCATCCTGAGCATCAAACCCATTGAGGAGGATCCCAATGTGTAATTTGTTGATCGCCGAAGATGAAAAGTATCTTAGAGAAAAGGTGACGAAAAACGTAGATTGGGAAGGTCGAGGCTACAAGGTCTTTGTGGCCTCCGATGGAGAAGAGGCGCTGGAGGTTATTCGCAGTGAATCCATCGACATTCTGGTTACCGATATTCGTATGCCGGGCATGGATGGTCTGGAGTTGACCGGTGAAGCCAAGGCCATTAATCCAGACTTGAAGATTATTGTCATATCGGGCCATGCGGAGTTTGAACTCGCCCAGGCTTCCATTCGATTAGGTGTAGAAGACTATCTACTTAAGCCATTTCGTACAGAACGCCTGCTTGAAGTGGTGGAGAAGACGAGGGAAAAACTAGAAGCCGAACAGAAGAAGCGGGAACAGGCCACGCAGCAGGAGGAACTGGCTCGGCAGAGCCTGGAAGAGCGTTTTGGCAGAGTATTTAACTGGCTGGTCAATCCAAACTCGTTTTTGAGCCAGCCGCAGGTTCCCATCCGTAATCGCCTGGGAGACATTCTCAAGTCCGGCACTTTGCAGGAACTTTCCGAGGAGATCGCCGTACTTCATGCGTCCATGGATGAATCGCGCGATGATCCGGATCGCATTATTATTATCCTAAATGAAATCGTCATTACGACGCTTAGTGCCTTGGGAGACTTGGGTTTTGACGTGGAAGAAGGCATCAGTCTTATGAACAAACACCTGCCCTCTGACGAAGAAACCAAGTTTTCTGATCTGAAGCAGTGGGTTCAGGACTTTCTCCTGGACATCAATGACCTTGTAGAGTCGGGACAGGGCGAGAGTGTTGAGCAGATGATCAATACGATCAAGGCGTATGTGGAGGAGAACTATCGGAGCGGGATCACCCTCAATACCATGGCTGCGCGAATGAATATGAGTCCATCGCAGATGAGTAAGCTCTTTCGCGAATATGCAGGGGAACATTTTTCTGATTACGTGACGGGGCTAAAAGTCCAAAAAGCCAAGGAAATGCTGAAGGGGACCGATAATCGCATTTACGAAATCGCAGATTATCTAGGATTTTCCGACGCTTACTACTTTAGCTCATGGTTCAAACGGACGGTGGGTTGCACTCCAACGGAGTACAGGGAAGAATTGTCAATTAAGGGATAATTTGGGAGTCTGATGAAGAAAAATATTAAAACAAATGGAAATATATTAAATGGATTCACGGGTATGCCATCCTTATAATGAAGATGTAACCGACAAGACGGTTAACATTGATGTTTTTTGGCAAAAGATCAAATTTAAGGAAGGAATATTGTCTTATACGTCAAAAAGTTAATTTGAGACTCGAATTAAAGTGGTCGCCTCGTACGGTGAGGGCGATTGCATCTAGAAGATGGGAGATTGTTTGGTGACAAGTACGAGCAAGTTCGACAGCGCATATCTTAGACGGGTGAACTGTGTGAAAACCTTTTGCACCATTCGTGAATATGGTCGCATATCTCGTTCGGAACTCGCCGTCAAGACGGGTCTAAGCCGAGCCACTGTATCGGAGACAGTCCGGGAGTTATTGGAAAGGGAGTTTGTCCGAGAAGTGGGGTCGGAAATCACATCTCGGGGACGACCCCCCGTTCAGCTGGAGGTCAATCCATTACGATTTTACTTGGTGGCTGTTGAGATTGATGTGGGCTGGATTGTTGTGGCACTAACGACCCTGGTGGGAGAGATTCTGGTCAAACATCGGGTGGAGTTTCGGACGTACGATTATGACTTTGTGCTGAATTTGTGTGTGAATACCGTTGCCCACTTGCTTGAGGAGCAAGGTGTTCGCCGAGACGACGTCTTAGGAATCGGGGTCGCGGTTCCGGGGCAAGTGAACTTGAACCGCAGGGTCGTGAACTTTGCACCAAATCTTGATTGGAAAGATGTATCCTTAGCCAATGATTTGGAACGTCAACTGAGCCTGCCGGTCTTAGTGTCCAATGAGGCCATGGTGGCCGCCATGGCAGAGAAATGGTTTGGACGGGGCAAAGAGGCGGGAGTACTAGTCTATGTCTCGGTCAAAGGTGGACTGGGCTGTGGAATTGTGAATGATCGAAGCCTGTTCCTTGGAGTAAGTGGAAGTGCTGGGGAGTTGGGGCATATGTCCATCGATCCTAACGGTCCCGAGTGTTCCTGCGGCAGCAGAGGCTGTTGGGAAGCTTACGCAGATGAACAAGCCATTTTGGATAGAGCCTTTCGAGCACTCAATACCTCCAAAGAATCACCCCTGCTGCACTCCCGTATGGCTGAGAAACGCCGGCTGACGGTGGACGATATCGTTTATGCCGCCAGCACCGGAGATGCGACAGCAGTGCAGATTGTGAAGGAGACTGGTTGGTACTTGGGCGTTGGCATTGCGAATATTGTGAACGGACTGAATCCCGACATGGTCATCGTGGGTGGTCGAATCGCTGCATCGCCCATCGTATTTGGCGAGATGACCAGAGTGGTCCAGGAACGAAGTCTGAAAATACCGGCAGAGCGAGTATGCCTGGCTCCTACGGGACTCGGTGAGGAAGTCGCTTTAATGGGATGTATCGCTTTACTTCTCGATACATTGCTTGAGCAACCTGAAGGAAGGTTGAACACGGACTATGTCCGAGCAAATTGAGTAAGGGAGGAAAGGGGGTAGAGCTCAAAACATAAGTGAGTAGTAAGGGTGTTGTGTCGTTCTGTTTTTAACCAATTACAGATATTTGGAAGGGGTTAACGAAGACATGAGAAGACTTTTGTTGGTTGTTCTGCTAGTTGCTGTTTTGGTATTTCCCTCGATGGCTTCTGCAGCTGTTAGAGTTGGCGTAGCTATGCCGACCCAGAGTCTGCAGCGCTGGAACCAAGATGGTGCAAACATGAAAGCTCAGCTTGAAGCTGCTGGCTATGTTGTCGATCTGCAATATGCGAACAACAACGTGGCACTTCAGGTGTCCCAGATTGAGAACATGATTCTTAACGGTGCTGACATTCTCGTGATTGCCTCTATCGACGGAGCGTCGTTAGGTACTGTTTTGGCTGTAGCCAAGGACGAAGGCATTCCTGTAATTGCCTATGACCGTTTGATCATGGCTACCGACGCTGTTTCTTACTACGCAACTTTTGACAACTACATGGTTGGAACCATTCAAGGTGAATACCTTGTAGAAAAACTCGAATTGGCTACACGTAAAGACCCCGTCAATATCGAGATTACGGGCGGCTCCGCCGACGATAACAATGCACGTTACTTCTATCAAGGCGCCTATGATGCCATTGCTCCTTACATTGAGAGCGGTATCGTTGTTGTTCCTTCCGGACAGATTGCCTTTGAATCAGTGGCTACCATGGAATGGTCTTCCGAAAGAGCCCAGGCTCGTATGGATAACCTCATTGCAGCCCACTATTCCGATGGAACAAGACTTGACGCAGTGCTTTGTTCCAACGACTCGACAGCTCTTGGTGTAACCAACTCCTTGGTGAACGCCGGCTTCGAAGAGTTTCCAATCATCACAGGTCAAGACTGCGACATCGCCAACATGAAGAACATCCTGGCTGGTCGTCAGTCCATGTCCATCTTCAAAGACACTCGTACATTGGCCAGTAACGTTGTTAAAATGGTGCAGGCCATCGTTAAGGGCGAGGAGCCCCCAATTAACGACACTGAGACCTATCACAATGGTGTGAAGATTGTTCCAACATACCTCAGCGCACCCGTTTTTGCAGACATCAACAACTACTACGAACTACTCATTGAAAGCGGCTATTACACTCCTGAACAACTAGGTCTCTAGAACGACGGTTATAAGCTTGGCGGATGGGATGATTCCCATCCGCCC
>DUQE01000130.1 GCA_012837925.1 Bacillota bacterium | reverse complement strand
GCTCGTATTCCGAGAACCGCTTAACGAGGACGAAGCTCTAAGGACAATCAAACGCTTGGCTGAGCACAACGGATTGGCTCTCAAAGACAGTCGTGTTACCCATGTGCCACTCATGGGCAGTACTTTGGAGAGCATGTATGTAAAAACACCTTGGGAGGTCCTATCGTGATTCAAATAACCTCATTTCTTATTCTAACGCTATTAACTGTGATGAGCTTTGTATGGACATTGCTTCTGCTGGTACGATGCCTCATAAATCCGAGGAAGGTTACCGGTCTGAAAAAAGCAGCACTCTTCTTCGGTGTGTTAGCAGCTTTAGAGCTTGGGTCTATCTTCATTTCACAGCAGACTGCATCGACTCCACCCATTGACGCAGCAAACAGCATTGCCGAACTTGTCCAGATAGACATTAACGGTAGAAAGGAGTGGATTAGCCTGCGAGGTTGGGACAAAGACAAACCCGTACTCCTCTTTCTGGCAGGAGGTCCGGGCGGGACACAAATGGCTGCGGTGCGCCATGAACTGGCCGAGTTGGAGAAGCACTTTGTGGTCGTAAACTGGGATCAACCCGGTTCGGGCAAGTCCTACTACGCGGAAAAGACAAAGAACATCACCGCCCAAACGTATATTGAAGACGGTTATGCTCTGACGGAATACCTAAAGGAACGCTTCTCCAAGGAAAAGATCTACCTTGTCGGAGAGTCTTGGGGCAGTGCTCTGGGGATCTTCTTGGCAAGTAGATATCCCGAGTCCTATCACGCCTTCATCGGCACTGGCCAGATGATCGATTTTGCCGAAACCGAAAGAATCGACTACGCCTTGGCCATGGAGATGGCCGAAAAAAACGGTGACACTGCCCTTGTTAAGAAGCTCCTATCTAACGGAGAACCACCTTACTACGGCAACGACGTCACCTGGAAAAGTGCAGTATACCTCAACTATCTAAGTAATTATATGGCGAGGCATCCCGATATTCAGAACCCTGGCTACAACACCCTGCGGGACATCGCATCCCCGGAGTATGGCCTCCTGGACAAGATAAACTTCGTCCGAGGTATCATAGGCACGTATAACCACGTGTATCAGCAACTCTACACGATTGACCTGCGGAAGGATTACACAAAGGTGGATGTCCCGGTGTACTTCTTTCTGGGGAGATATGACGTCAACGCACCCACAGCACTGGTGGAGGAATATGAGCAGATCCTGGACGCTCCCAAGAAGGGGATTGTCTGGTTTGAGCACTCCGGTCACAGCCCCTGGATTAACGAGAAAGATCGATTTGCTGAGGAGGTAATAACATGCTTTCTAGAAAACTAGGTATAGGAATCATACTTGTTGTCGCGTTGCTGTTGTCTGCTTGCGCAACGGGAGGTCGGATCGTGATTTTAGAAGAACCACATGGAAAGGGTTTCGCAATGGATTTTACCAACTTCAACGCAAACAACAAGTGTACCCTTGCCTTGGCAGATGGTGATGTGGTGCAAGTAGAAATCGTCCGCGATAGCGGTAGAATGGACCTGTCTGTCAGCGGTTTGAAAGGCAGCGAACCCTACCGGGGCAATGATCTGAAGACGAACACTTTCACGGTTCGGGTTTCCGAAACGGATGACTATGTCTTTCGGATCACAGGTAACAAGGCAAACGGGAAAATCACGGTTAAAAATCTCGGGAGTGAGATTGTTGAGCGGTGAGGCCAAACGATCGACAGGGACTTTAGCCTTCCGCTATACTAAAAACAAGGATATAGGGAGGGAAAAGCCATGCCAAAGTTTCAGCCAGTCCGTTTGAAGCTCAAGAGTGGCGAAGAGTTAGAGATTCGAGAAGCTGTACCGGAAGATGCAGCAAGTGTCTTACGTTATACGGATTACATTAGCGGAGAAAGCGACAATCTTACCTTCGGACCGGGGGAGTTCGGGATCACTCTCGCCCAGGAAGAAGAGTATCTGAGGGCACAGACCAAACTGTCGAATTCCATTTACCTCCTGGGACTCCTTAACGGGGAAGTTGTAGCCAGCTTGTCGTTTGCAGGAGGAGCACGACCACGCATCAAGCATGCAGGAGAGTTCGGGATGAGTGTGCTCAAGGCGCATTGGAACAAGGGCATCGGTACAACCATGCTCGCAGCTTTCCTTGATTGGTGCAGGGGTACAAAAGAAATTCGTAAAGTAAACCTGCGGGTGCGGGTCGACAATCATGCAGCCATCCATCTCTACAAGAAGGCCGGGTTTACGACAGAAGGTCGGAAATCCCGTGAGTTCCAGATCGGAGATGGGTTTATCGATTCCTTTCTCATGGGTTTAGAGCTTGATTAAACCCATCTCGGTTTCCGGTTTTTGGAAGGGGCAAAGGGGAGTAATGTAGAAACAATAAGCTAGTTTGTGGAACGCGAACATATCGCTGACGCGTTTCTATAGTGAGGCTGTGGCAGGCTGGCAAATAGAGCAACTGCGCCATTTGCCTGAAGGCCTGGTAGAGCTGGTTAGAGTTACACTACTAGTTAAGGCAAGGGGCCTAGGCCTCTAGGAGATGCCTAAGGCAGTCTAGTGAAAGGGAGCAGTGCCTATGAATAAAGAGCAGCTGCTGTATGCTTCCCTCCACAACCTGTATCTGCTGGAGAAAGCAGAAACGGCCACTATTGTTTCGGATCTGATGGGCCTCCAGGCCCAATTTGCCAACAACCCCAAGTACGCTCTGCAGATTCGGGCGTCGGATTACAGTGAAAGCAACTGGCATAAGGGGCTCATTAAGACTTGGACATTTCGCGGTACTCTCCATGTGGTCCGCCAGGATGAGCTGAGCCTGTTCCTTTCCGCTGTGGGAACGAAACCCTGGGATGATCGCTGGGGCATCGATCCCGAGGTCAAACCCTACTGGGCGGAACAGCTAAGGGGCTGGATCGCCTCCGGCATCTTGGAAAGAGACAAACTAAAGGAAAAATGCTTGGAGGCCGGGATGGAATCCGAGCTTCTGAACAAGGTATTCCATGGCTGGGGTGGCCTGCTGCGCGATATGTGTGTTCGGGGCATGATCGCCTGCACCCCGGGCACCAAGAAGCGTTATGTAACCTGTGACCTTGAGCTGATGGATAAGCAAGCTGCCCGCGTGGAGGTAATTCGCCGCTATTTCAAAGCCTTTGGGCCGGCTTCCCTCACCGACTGCGCCTACTTCACCGGTATCCGTAAGAGGGAAATAGTTGAGCTTGTGGAAGAAGCGGGCCTGCCCCTGCAGAGCATCTTTGACAATGACTGCGAGCTCTTCTACTTAGGCGAGCTCCCAAACGGCGGAAGAATCCCGAAATGCCTTTTCCTAACCGGCTTTGACCAGCTCCTCATGGGCTACCGCGACCGCAGCCGCTACTTGGATGAGAAATACAAAGGTAAGGTGACGACGAATACAGGTATTGTCTTCCCCACCATTCTGCTCCACCACAGGTTGCAGGCTAAATGGAAGAAGAATGGAGCTAAGCTACTGATCACGCCCTTCGG
>DUQE01000129.1 GCA_012837925.1 Bacillota bacterium | reverse complement strand
GCCTTGTTAGATCTACGTTCATAGGATACCACATTTTCTAGGATTTGCAAGGGTAATTTCTCTTGTGGAGCATTACACTATCGAAAAAGGGGGGCAAGAGCCATGAGAAGTATGTGGAACGGTTCTCTTTCCTTTGGTTTAGTGAACATTCCCGTGAAGATGTACAGTGCGACCGAGACCAAGGATGTTCGCTTTAATCAGCTACACGACCTTTGCCATACTCCTATTCGGTACGAGAAAGTGTGTCCGAACTGTAACCGCGCGGTCGAGACGGCTGAAATTGTACGAGGCTATCAATATGAGCCAGGTCGTTATGTAATTATCCGGGATGACGAGTGGGAAAGCTTTAACGCGACATCCACTCGAACGGCGGATATTTTGCGTTTTGTTGCGCTAGATGAAATCGATCCTATTTATTATAACAAAACATACTATCTCGAGCCAACGGAAACAGGGGCGAAGGCTTATTCACTCCTACAGGAGGCCTTATCCATATCTGGAAAAATCGCGGTTGCCCAGATCACCATTCGCTCAAAACCGTCTCTAGCCGTAGTTAGAGTTCTTGACGAGTTATTAGCCCTCGAAACAATTCACTATCCTGATGAGATTCGCGATCAAAAGCGTCTGGCCTATACGAGGATGCCGGTCCAAGAGCGGGAACTGCAAATGGCTCTCTCTCTGATCGAAAGTCTGACGGAGCCCTTCGAACCCGAGAAGTACAGCGATGAACGACGCATAGGCCTGCAGGATTTAATCGCGGCCAAAATTCAAGGACAAGAGACCATCTTTGTGGACCGCATCCAGGAGGATAAAGCGCCCGTTGATCTACTTGCTGCCCTGCAGGCGTCCATTCAGGCTCAACATGAGAAGCTGGGCCGCGGTTCCAACGAGGTTAAGCATTGATTAGCTCTAGTTTGAGACCCATGCTTGCCGTTGACCAGCCAGTGGGGGACAATGAACAGGGCTTCATTCATGAAATCAAGTGGGATGGCTACCGACTATTGGCGCATCTTCACAATGCAGATGTACGCTTGGATAGTAGAAACGGGCATAATCTCAATGGACGGTTTCCTCATTTGGCCGCTAAGCTCGGCCAAATGGGTCTTTATGTGGTTTTCGACGGAGAAGTGGTCGCATTGAATGAACAAGGCGCAGTAGACTTTTCTCTCTTGCGATCATCGAGGGGAGCGGATGCCCAGATCTGCTACATTGTCTTTGACCTGCTCTACTTGGGGAACCAGAGCCTTTGTTCAAATCCGTGGTTTGAGCGTCGAAAACGTCTGGAGTCGCTTGTCACGAGCAGTGATATTGTTCTTCTTTCGCCTCTCCTGCCGGGAAGTGTAGCTGATTGCCTAGCGTTTGCTATGCAACATGGACTGGAAGGTATTGTGTCGAAACGAAGGGACTCACCCTATTTGCCCGGAACCCGTTCGCTCCATTGGCGCAAACAAAGGTTAAAGAAAAGAATCGATTGCCTTGTCATCGGTCTCAAAATGGCTAACCGACGTGTGCAGTCCATGGCTGTTGCCTTGTTTGCAGTAGATGGATCTGTCGTCTATCTAGGAAATGTCGGAACTGGGCTTTCCCTCAAAGAGCGTGACTTTTTAGGGCGAGCCTCAGAGGTCTTGTCTACTACATTGTACTGCCCCTGTGTGAATCCACCGCAAGACGCAGTCGACTGGGTTTGGTTCCAACGCTTCATCGTTGTAGAAGTTGAGTATTTTGAACTCACCTCTTCAAAACGTTTGCGTCACCCCGTGTTTATACGTTTCCGTTTTGACAAAGACCCCAAGGAGTGTGTGATGGAGGAGGGCTTTTATGACAAGTAGACAGGTTGTGCAGGTTGAAGGAAAGCTTATCCAGCTCTCCAATCTAGACAAAGTAATGTGGCCGGGTCTGGGACTGACTAAGGCGGACTTGTTAGACTACCACGCTCAACTTTCTCCCCTCACGACGAGGCACTGGCAGGACAGAGTTCTCACCTTGGCTCGTTACCCCCATGGAGTAGAGGGGGACTCGTTCTATCAAAAGAACGCTCCTCCTGCCACGCCTTCCTGGGTCAAAACCAAGACAGTGGATGAAACGAACCATCTTATTGCAGGAGACTTGGCTACAATCTCCTGGTTGGTTAATTTGGGGGTGATCGAGTTTCATCCCTCAACCTATTTGACCACTAGACCTGAAATACCGAGCTATGCTATTATTGATCTTGATCCAACCGAACCATATGGTTTTTCCGAAGTCGTGGAGATTGCGAAGTACTGTCGAGACATTTTGGGCGAGATAGGACTGGTTGGCTATCCCAAGTTCTCTGGTGCCACCGGAATTCACATCTATGTTCCACTCAGCGACTGTTATGACTTTACAATCACAGCCCAGCTCGTGAAACTTATTGGACTGACACTGCAGCAGATGCACCCTGACAAGGTGACATTAGAGCGATTAGTTAAAAAACGTCATGGAGTTTATGTGGACTATCTTCAAAACCATCCGCATAAGACCATTGTAGGCGTGTACAGCCCGAGGCCAACGCCTGAGGCTACCGTCTCGACGCCGGTTCGCTGGGAGGATCTGGACTACTACGAACCCCGCGATTTTACTCTGCGGACAGTGCCCAGTTGGGTAAGGGAGAGGGGCGACCTCTTTGAACCAGTTCGAAGTCAGCCGCAATACTTAGAGCAAAGAGTTCTTGACGACCATAAAATACTATGTTATACTTCAG
>DUQE01000128.1 GCA_012837925.1 Bacillota bacterium | reverse complement strand
TAGGTAAAAAATTGGGAATGACCCAGATATTCAGTGCAGAAGGATTGCTAATCCCCGTGACTGTCATCGAAGCTGGCCCGTGTACCGTAGTGCAAAAGAAGACGATAGAAAATGATCAGTATCTTGCAGTGCAACTCGGTTTTGGTGATCGGCGCGAAAGACTTTTCAACAGACCGGAGAGAGGACATTTCGACAAAGCAAAAGTGAAGCCTCGCCGGTATTTACGGGAAATTAGATTCCAAGCTGACGATGATTTTGCAAACTTAAACGTGGGTGACTCCGTTGACGTTAGCATTTTCAGCGAAGGTGAAAAGGTAGACGTCACAGCTACCAGTAAGGGAAAAGGTTTCCAAGGTTCCATTAAGCGGCACAATCAAGGCCGTGGACCTTCGACTCACGGATCGCATTATCACCGTGGTGTCGGTTCTCTAAACGCTGTTGACCCAGCAAGAGTCTTTAAGGGACGCAAATTGCCTGGTCGCATGGGTGGAGAGCGGGTTACAACCCAAAACCTGGAGATTGTGAAAGTCGATAAAGACCGTAATCTCTTGTTAGTGAAGGGTTCGGTACCAGGTGTCAAAGGCAGTTTGGTTATTGTCAAGAATGCAGTAAAAGCTTAGAGTTTGAAGAAGAGAGGAGGCTGCAATCATGCCGAAAGTGGCCGTTTTCAATATGGAAGGCAAACAGGTTGGTGAACTGGAACTCAACGATGCGATTTTCGGAGTCGAGGTAAACCAGGACCTGATGCATAAGGTAGTCCTTAGCCAGTTGGCCAATGCCAGACAAGGCACCGTGGCCACCAAGACCAGGGGACTTGTAAGCGGAGGCGGACGGAAACCTTGGAGACAAAAGGGAACTGGGCGAGCACGTCAAGGCAGCACTCGTTCACCCCAATGGGTTGGTGGTGGAGTTGTCTTTGGACCAACACCAAGAGATTATTCGTATCGTCTGCCAAAGAAAGCACGCCGGGCTGCGTTAAAATCCGCCCTTAGTGCGAAAGTCGCTGCTGGTAATATTGTCGTTCTCGATGAGCTTAAAGTAGCTGAGCCCAAGACAAAAGTGTTGGCCAACATGCTCAAAGCTCTCGACGTACAAAAGCCCCTGCTGGTTACTGCAGAGTGGGATACGAACGTGGAGTTGTCTGCACGGAATATTCCTGGGGCCGTAGTTGCTAAGTCGGTAGGTTTGAACGTTTATGACATTCTCAACAGCCAGAAGCTGGTTATGACAAAGGATGCAGTGACTAAGCTAGAGGAGGTGCTTGTATAATGGAAGCGCGGGACATTCTTAAACGACCAATTATTACGGAAAAAAGCACCGATTTGATGGCTGAAAATAAGTACACCTTTGAAGTAGACCTACGAGCCAACAAGATGCAGGTTAAAGCTGCGGTGGAAGAAATCTTTAATGTGGAAGTTCTGCAAGTAAACACTTCTAGAGTTAAGGGTAAACTGCGCAGGATGGGACGCCATGAAGGATACACATCCGATTGGAAGAAGGCTGTGGTGACCCTGAAACCAGGCCATAGCATTGAGGTATTCGGAGGATTTTAAGGAGGGACGGAAAAATGGCAATTAAGAAGTATAAACCGACCACTCCGGGGCGTCGCAACATGACCGGTTATACCTTCGAGGAGATTACCAAGAAGGAACCGGAGAAATCATTAGTAGTTTCTCTAAAATCAACCGGTGGACGTAATGCTGAGGGTCGCATTACTGCCCGTCACCGTGGTGGCGGACATAAACGCAAGTACCGTATTATCGACTTCAAACGGAACAAAGATGGCATTCCAGCAAATGTTGCTGCCATCGAGTATGATCCTAATCGCTCAGCAAGAATTGCATTGCTACACTATTTGGATGGGGAAAAGCGTTACATCTTGGCCCCAGCTGGTCTGAAAGTGGGCGATCAGGTTGAATCGGGTCCAGACGCTGATGTTAAACCCGGTAACGCTCTACCTCTGGCGAATATTCCATTGGGTAGCGTGATTCACAACATCGAGCTTCAACCTGGTAAGGGTGCCCAAATGGTGCGCTCGGCCGGTGCCTCAGCACAGCTGATGGCGAAGGAAGGTTCCTACGCAACAGTACGTCTGCCTTCTGGAGAGTTCCGCATGGTTCTGCAAGCCTGCCGTGCTACAATTGGCCAGGTTGGCAACGTAGAGCATGAGAACATGGTTGTGGGTAAAGCAGGACGGTCTAGATATCTAGGCAAGCGTCCACATGTTCGAGGCGTAGCTATGAACCCTGTTGATCACCCACATGGCGGTGGCGAGGGTAAGGCTCCTATCGGTCGTCCTGGACCAGTTACTCCTTGGGGTAAGCCTGCTCTAGGATCACGGACTCGTAAGAAGAAGGCAAGCGATAGTCTGATCGTAAGACGTCGTAAGAAGTAATGAAGGTTCTCTACGGGGAGGTGTAGGAATGAGTAGATCACTAAAAAAAGGTCCCTTCGCTGACGCTCATATACTCAAGAAGGTCAGGGAGATGAACGATAAGGGCGAAAAGCGGGTTATTAAGACATGGTCGCGGCGCTCTACGATTTTCCCGGATATGGTTGGGCACACCATCGCAGTGCATGATGGACGGAAACATGTTCCGGTTTATATTACAGAAGAAATGGTCGGTCATAAACTCGGTGAATTTGCCCCAACGCGGATGTTCCGTGGGCATGCCGGTGAAAGATCGTCGGGCCGATAAGCAGAACGGGGTGAGAAATAATGGAAGCGAGAGCAGTTGCTAGACATATTAGAATTTCACCACGCAAAGCGCGCCAAGTAATTGATTTAATTCGCGGTAAGGATGTGGAAGAAGCTTTGGCCATTCTGAAGTTTGCGCCAAAGGGCGGGTCTCCCATAGTTGAGAAAGTAGTGCGCAGCGCGGTAGCGAACGCAGAGAACAACTACGATATGGATGTGGACTCCTTGTACGTGGCCGAGTGCTATGTCGATCAAGGTCCAACTATGAAGAGAATTAGACCTAGAGCGAGAGGCATGGCAAATCGCATCCGTAAACGCACAAGTCATATTACTGTGATTTTGCGGGAAAAGGAGGAATAAGTGCGTGGGTCAAAAAGTACACCCGGTAGGGTTTAGACTTGGT
>DUQE01000127.1 GCA_012837925.1 Bacillota bacterium | reverse complement strand
GTTCCTGTGTAGGACTCCTCAAAATTCTGGGTACTGCGTACTAGTCCTTCTCCCCGATTGATAGGAGAAAAAGTCTCATTGTACTGCTCAAGGCGTGCGAAATCGAGCACCGCATTGACGCGTGCGACTACATTGCCAAAACCATAGATTCGTTCCAACATAGCGACAACGCTGTTTTCTAGCTGCTGCTCATAGGCCCACTGCATTTCGAAGCGATCGGACACATGACCACCAAGATCCATCATCGATGGGGAGTTCAGAACATTTCCTCGCGAATCAACGATGGTCACATTCTCCGGTGTTAGGCCTTCCACGCTCGTAGCAACCAAGTTGGATATGGCCCGAACCTGTCCTGCGGTAAGCTGTGCTCCGGGTCGCAACTGCAAAAGCACGGACGCTGTAGCGTCCTGGCTCTCCTGAACAAACAAGGAACGTTTCGGTAAAACGATATGTATACGGGCATCGGCTACTTTATTAATCTGCCTTATGGTACGGGTCAACTCACCCTGTAAGGCCCACTGGTAACGCAATTGGCGATCGGCTTCTGTTTCGCCAAGCCGTGTTGTGTTGAAGATCTCAAACCCTACAACTCCTCCTGTTGGCACACCTGAGGAGGCAAGGGCAATCCGAGTCTCAAAGACTTCTTCTTGAGGCACTAAGACCGTAGTCCCTCCGTCTGCCAGCTGGTAGGACGTCCCCCGGTCTTGGAGCGCAGCAATCACCGCTCCAGCATCTTGGGCGTCCAAACCCGAAAATAGCACCTGATAGTCAGTACGTGAGAATATTCCTAAAAGTACCAAGGATAGAAAAACACCTAGGACAAATATGCCAACGGCCACTTGAATCGGACGCGACAACTTACCCCAGGTCTCCTTAATTGACTCGAGAATACTGTTCATACAAACACCCACCTAGCTAAACTTGCATTCGCATAATTTCCTGATAAGCCTCCAAAAGCTTTGTTCGTATTGTCATTGTGAGCTGCAAAGCAAGATTCGCCTTCTCTGCTATGATCATGGCATCGTGAAACTCGATATCGCCCGTTAGGAGTTGCGTTAAAGCCACATCTCCCTCGTGTTGCAGAGTATTCACCTCGCTAAGTGCGTCTCGCAAATAACTCTGAAAGTTCGCATCTGTCTGAACCGATTGCCCGAGCTTGGGTGTGGTTACGGTGGTTGGGATATCAAAGTGTACCTTCATTAGGATCCTCCTCTCCTATCACCCAAACCCTAACGGCCTATTTCTAGGGCCTTTTGGGCCATGGACTTCGCAGAATTCAATGCTACAATATTCGCCTCGTACGCTCGCGTTGCCGTAATCAGGTCGACCATCTCTTTCACCACGTGAACGTTGGGCATTTCCACATAACCGTCGGCGTTCGCATCTGGATGTTGCGGATCATAGACAAGTCTCGGTGGCGACGGATCACTGACAACTCCTACAACTTGTACTCCCTGCCCCTTGGCGCCTCCGTGTATCGGACTTGACGCTCCATGCATGGAACGGTCAAGAATCGGGGCAAAAACAGGTACTTGACGTTGATAAGGCCCCCCGTTCACCGAACGCGTCGTGTTTGCGTTGGCCAAATTATTGGCAATGGTGTCCATGCGCAAACGCTCAGCGGTTAATCCAGAAGCCGAAATGCGAAAAGCCTTGAAAACACTCATAACCTATCGTCTCCCCTCTGCGATCACGGAACGAAGCTGCCCCAGCTTGCGGCTGACAGCATCCGTCAACGATTCATAATAAAGTTGATTTTCCAGAAGCAATACCTGCTCCCGATCTGGGTCGACATTGTTGCCATCATTACGCATTGTTGTAGAATTGTCTTGGACAACAGAAAACGGCGCCGTGCCTTTTCGGCTCGTGCCTGGCAAATGTCGGACATTCGTTCTTGACAACCTCGGATTTTGAACCCGTGTTAACTCCCGAGAAAAACGGGTATCCATAGTTACATCTGAACGCTTGAACCCCGGCGTATTATAATTGGCGAGATTATTGCTGATAACGTTATGGCGCAACGATGCCTTGCTCAAGCCAGTTCCCAGTTTGTCAACAAGCTTAAACATGAAGCTGTACCTCCCTGCCAATAGGTTGGTGTTTGAAGAAAATGCCATTTCACACTACTTCGACAAAACACGAAAAAGTCCTGCCTAAAATCCTTATAGATGCGAAAAGGGGAGAGTTCTACAATCCCCTCGTCCCCTTTATATGTCTTATTCGCAGTCGATCTTCAAGTTCCTGCGTGATTTGTCGTTTTCCACGAAAAACTCCGATTTTTTACAGAATATAGCGTGTCAGGTCCTTGTTCTGGGCCAATTCTCCGAGTTTATCACGTACAAACTCGGCGTCCACAACAACCCTGGTATTGGCCTTCGATTCGAAACTCACGTCCTCCAAGAGTCTTTCCAATATCGTGTGTAGCCGTCTCGCTCCGATATTCTCGGTACTCCGGTTTACCTCCTCTGCTATGGCCGCCATGGCCATTACGCCGTCATTTGTGAACTCAAGGTCCACACCTTCCGTCGCCAATAGAGCCGTATACTGCTTCGTAAGAGCGTTATGAGGCTCAGTGAGGATTCGGGCAAAATCCTCCGCCCGTAGACTCTCTAGATTTACCCGTATAGGGAACCGGCCCTGTAGTTCGGGAATGAGGTCCGCTGGTTGCGAGACATGAAAGGCCCCAGCCGCGATGAACAGTATATAGTCGGTCCTGACGGGACCCACTTTGGTAATCACTGTACTACCCTCGATGATGGGAAGAATGTCGCGCTGGACACCCTCTCTGGATACATCAGGTCCTCCCCGCTGATCCGAACCAGCAATCTTGTCGATCTCATCGATGAAGACAATTCCAGATTCCTCAACGAGTGCCACCGTTTCTGCTGCCACAACATCCATGTCCAAAAGCTTAGCTGCTTCGTCCTGGAGCAAAATACCCCGTGCCTCCCGGACAGTGACATTGCGTTTCTGGGTCTTCTTGGGCAACAGGTCGCCAAGCATCTCACGGAAGTTGGCACCTAGGTCATCCATGCCAGTCCCTGACATCATATCCCAGGAGGGTGGTGATTTTTCCACCACAACCTCAACCATGCGATCCTCGAGCTCACCTAAGCGCAAGAGTTCCCGCATCCGGGCCCGCTCTTTCTTTAACTCCTCATCATCGCCTTTGTCTCGTTTCGTTGACGGATCCGATTGCGTTAGTCCCCAGAACAGATCCATAGGATTAAGTTGACTAGCAGGCTGCGGTCCTGGCACCAAGAGTTCTACTAAGCGTTTTTCTACGAGTTTTTCTGCCTTTTGTTCCACATCTTTAATTTTCTCAGCCTTGACCATCCGCATTGCAGCATCCACAAGTTCGCGGATAATCGAATCTACATCGCGCCCAACATAACCAACTTCGGTAAACTTCGTTGCTTCAATCTTAACAAAGGGCGCGTTCGCCAAGCG
This sequence comes from Bacillota bacterium, assembly GCA_012837925.1. GTDB lineage: Bacteria > Bacillota > Limnochordia > Darwinibacteriales > Darwinibacteriaceae > UBA5420. Next base: position 15,730 of record DUQE01000127.1, on the reverse strand, counting down.
GGCCAGCCGTCTTGCGATTTCCGTTTTTCCAACACCAGTTGGTCCAATCATCAAGATGTTCTTAGGCAAAATCTCATCGCGAATCTCCGCAGGCAACTGTTGGCGCCTGTATCGATTACGCATCGCGATCGCCACCGCCCGTTTGGCCTCCTCTTGGCCAACAATGTAGCGATCAAGTTCAGCAACTATCTCACGTGGTGTCAATACCATACTATCGCCCCTTAGACTCTATGGCAGTTCCACAATGGAAATGCGGTCATTCGTAAACACACAAATGTCAGATGTAATACGCAATGCCTCAAGGGCAATGTCACGGGCAGATAAATCAGAATGTTTGAGAAGCGCAAGACCCGCCGCCATGGCATAGGGTCCACCCGACCCAATTGCCAACACTCCGTCGTCTGGTTCGATAATGTCGCCTGACCCCGAAATCACGAGCGTATTCTGACGGTCTGCTACGAGCAAGAGGGCCTCAAGTTTCCTCAAATAACGGTCAGAGCGCCACTCCTGTCCCATTTCGACCGCGGCCCTGACCAACTGATTGGAGTGGTCCTTGAGCTTCCGTTCGAACATTTCAAACAGCGTGATCGCGTCTGCGGCCGAACCCGCAAATCCCGCAAGAATCTTGCCATCAGACAGCGTACGAACCTTAGTGGCCCCGTGCTTCACTATCGTTTTCTCTCCAAGTGTGACCTGTCCGTCTCCTGCTAGGGCGACTTGATCAAATCTGCGCACAGCAATAATGGTAGTAGACCGAATGTTCACTACATTTTCCCCCTTTTTATGCTCGCGGATGGGCCCTGTTATAAACGGACTTCAGGTGGCCCATCGTCACCTTTGTATACACTTGCGTTGTAGACAAGCTTGCATGGCCCAAGAGCTCCTGGATGGCTCTCAAGTCCGCACCATTGTCCAAGAGGTGTGTGGCAAAGGTATGTCGGAAAACATGAGGCGAGATATCCTTATGAACCTGAAGATGCCGAGTGCACTCATCCAAGACATATTGTACTCCTCTGGTCGTTAAGCGATGACCTCGTGCGTTTAAAAACAGTGCATCGTCTTGTCTCCCGTGGAGCAGTGCTGGGCGGTGATGGCGAAGATAGGCATCTAGACGAGATAACGCATACTCTCCCAGGGGTACAACCCTTTCTTTGCGACCCTTACCCATCACTCTAATGTACTGGTTCGCTGCATCCAGATCTTGTACGTTAAGACCCACCAGTTCGGCAACACGAATCCCAGTGGCATACAGAAGTTCAAACATCGTTTGGTTTCGCGCCTGCAGAGCAGGTGACTTGCCTGGCATGTTCCCCTCGAGATACTTGGCAATTTCGTCCATACTCATAACTTCAGGAATGGCTTTCTTTTGCTTGGGGGTCTTGAGGCTGATGGCGAAATCACTTTCTACAATACCCTCGGTAAAAAGGAAGCGACTAAAGCCGCGGATGCTCGCCAGCCTTCTGGCCAATGTCGAGCGAGCATATCCCTCTCGAGTCAAGTAGGCCAAGTACTCCCTTACCAGATACTTGTCGATAGAAGTTAGATTTTGCTGCCTGCCCAAGTAGTCGAGTTGCTGCATGGTGAAGGTCAGGAAGTCTGCCAGATCGCGCTCATAAGACGCAATGGAAGCAGGCGAAAGATTGCGCGCCACTCTCAAATGTTCGAGGTAGTCCTTGAGTTCCTTCACGGTGGTACCTCCTTACAGGTCAGAAAGGAAAGAGCGGAGTGTCTGCAGAGCCCTCTGGGAATAGGCAAGCTTACGTTCTTGCTTCCCGCGAACCGGCGGATCGAGTGTTGGCAAAATGCCGAAGTTAGCATTCATCGGCTGAAAGTGCGTTGGGTCGGCTGAGGCAATATAATGAGCTAAGCTACCAAGCATCGTCTCACGTGGCAGGACGAGTGGCTCTTGACCATGTACGAAACGCGCCGCATTAATACCAGCCAAAAGACCCGACGCTGCACTCTCGACATATCCTTCAACGCCCGTGATCTGCCCAGCCACAAAGAGTCTGTTATCGTCCTGGACCTGAAAACTCGCATTTAGAACTCTCGGAGCGTTAATAAAGGTGTTTCGATGCATGACACCGTACCGTACGAACTCAGCATCCCTCAAGGCCGGAATCATCTGAAACACGCGCTTCTGTTCACCCCATTTGAGACGCGTCTGGCAACCAACGAGATTCAGGAGACTGGCTTCGGTGTTCTCAAGGCGCAGTTGGAGAACTGCATAGGGTCGCCGTCCATCGGGGCCGATAAGACCCACAGGTCGAAAGGGGCCATACCGCAAGGCGTCTTCACCCCGCTTGGCCATAACCTCGATGGGCATGCAACCTTCAAAAACGGTCAGGTCATCTTCACCAAGATCACCCTCATGCAAGGGTGCTTCTTCCGCCTTAATCAAGGCCTGCACAAATTCCTTGTACTCTTCCTTGGTGAGCGGACAGTTAAAGTAATCGGCTGTACCTTTGTCATACCTTGCGGCCCAAAATCCCTCATCGTAGCGAATGCTCTCCCCTAGGACAATCGGTGCTGCGGCATCGAAAAAGTAAAGGTTCTTGCTTCCAGTCAAGTCCTGTAATGCGCTGGTTAGCGCCGAACTCGTGAGAGGACCGCTGGCGATGATGACAACGCCATCAGGGATCTCTGTACATTCCTCACGCACCAACTCCACATTGGGATGTTCCATTACCGCACGTGTCACCGCCTCGGAAAAAAGCCCCCGATCCACTGCGAGGGCTCCACCAGCAGGAACCCTGCTCTTTTTGGCGGTCTGTATGATCAAAGAATTCAGTAGCTCGAGTTCTCTCTTCAAAAGTCCCCCTGCGGTACTCTCCAGGTCGGAACCGAGGGAGTTGGAACAGACAAGTTCAGCAAAATGCGCGGTTTCATGAGCCGGTGTAGTCACGTGGGGTCTCATCTCCATCAGTCGGACCGCCACACCGCGTTCCGCCAGCTGCCACGCCGCCTCGCTGCCAGCTAGACCGGCACCAATTATGGTTACACTTTTCACTTGCCGTCACCCCCGGAGCATTCCTTATTACTACACTGGGGTTCGGCGCCTTCCTTGCGTACCGTTAGATTCATCCCACAGTGGGGACAAAGTTCGGCAACAGGTAATTGCCAAGAAGTATAGGTACAATCGGGATAATTGCTGCAACCATAGAAAAAGCGACCACGGCGAGATCGTCTACGGACCAGCTGTCCGCCTTCACGTCCCTCACGTTTGCACAAAGAACATTCGATTCCGATTTCATCAAGAATCGGTTTGGTGTTCTGGCACTCCGGGTAACCTGGGCATGCCAAAAACTTCCCATAACGCCCCAGCTTGTAAACCATGTTCCTTCCACACTTATCGCAGAGTACATCGCTGACCTCATCTTTGATCTCAATTCGTTCGAGTTCTTCGTGGGCCTTCTTGAGATCTTCGGCAAAGGCGCCATAGAACTCGCCGATGACGTCTTGCCACACTGTGTCGCCTTCCTCAATACCGTCGAGCTCTTCCTCCAGACTAGCAGTAAACTTTACATCCAGCAGCTTCGGAAAACTCTCAGCCAACAAGTCGGTCACAATAACACCAAGTTCCGTTGGTCGAAAACGCTTCTCTTCTCTGAAAACATAGCCTCTGGCAACAATCGTATCGATAATGGGGGCATAGGTACTTGGCCGCCCTATTCCCTCTTCCTCCAGAGTCTTTACAAGCATGGCCTCTGTAAAGCGTGCGGGTGGTTGCGTAAAGTGCTGAGCAAGATCAAGTTTCTGGAGTAGCACCTGTTCATCCACCTGCAGATCGGGCAAGAGCCGATCCTTGTCGTCCTCTTTTCTTGCATTGCTATCACTACCCTCTTGGTAGATCTTGAGGAACCCAGGAAACTTCAACTGTGAACCAGTTGCCCTAAAGAGATAGTCTTGAACCTTAAGGTCAACGGTCATAGCGTCAAACACCGCTGAGCTCATCTGACTGGCAACGAAGCGTTCCCAAATCAATGTATACAAGCGCAATTGGTCCCGCGACAGATATTGCTTGACCTCAGCAGGGGTACGTAGTGCAGACGTGGGCCTGATGGCTTCATGGGCTTCCTGAGCACCCTTTTTCGAGGCGTACTGTCTAGGCTTAGAAGGAACATAAGACGAACCATGCGTTTCTTTGATAAACCCACGCACTTCAGTCACAGCCTCGTTCGACACTCGAGTAGCGTCTGTTCTCATGTAGGTGATCAAACCCAGGGTTCCCAGCTTCCCCATGGGTAACCCTTCGTAGAGTTGCTGCGCGAGGCGCATTGTCTTCTTCGCGGCAAACCCTAGCTTCCGAGCAGCCTCCTGCTGCAAAGTACTTGTTGTGAAGGGCGGAGCCGGGTGACGGCGGCGTTCCTTTTTGGTAACATCCGATACCGTCCAGGCTTGCCCGGTGACATCTTTTTCAACTTGTCTTGCGGCCTCTTCATTGGGTAGTTCAACCTTTTTTCCAGACTTTCGATGCAGCTTAGCTTCAAATGCTTCACCGCCATTCGTATGGAGAAGGGCCGTCACACTCCAATACTCCTCTTCGATGAACGCCTCGATCTCACGTTCGCGATCCACGATGAGCTTTACAGCCACAGACTGCACTCGACCAGCACTTAGTCCTGGTTTAACTTTCGCCCAGAGCAAGGGCGAGAGTTGATAGCCCACAAGGCGATCGACAACCCTGCGAGCTTGTTGTGCATCGACTAAGGGTTGTTCAATGGCTCGAGGCTTCTTAATGGATTGTCTTACAGCCTCCTTGGTGATCTCCCGAAAATCAATCCTGCATTGATCCTCCTCGACCTTGAGTGCAGAGGCCAGATGCCAAGCAATGGCCTCCCCTTCACGATCGGGGTCCGTAGCGAGTAGTACACGATCGGCTTTCTTCGCCGCGTCGCGCAGTTCCTTCAATACCGGTCCTTTGCCTCTAATGGTAATGTAATGGGGCTCGAAATTGTTCTCCAAGTCTATCCCAAATCTGCTGCGTGGCAAATCGCGCACATGCCCCAGCGAAGCCTTCACGTTATAATTCTTGCCTAAGAACCCTTTAATGGTCTGGGCCTTGGCAGGCGATTCAACAATAATTAGCGTAGCCAAACAAGCACCTCCGTGCGAAAAACGCTCAATGAATGGTTTTTTGGTCACCGGGTCCCAAGACAGCGATTCGATCCGGGTCCTCCACAACGTTCTCAAGTATCCCGTAGAGTTCCTCCATATCAATAAAACCCGGTGCAGTAGCAAAAAGCACAGCTAATACCTGCTCCATTTCGGCAGGAGCAAGCACCTCATTATGCAGGGCAGACAGGAGGAAGTCTCTGGTTTCCTTCGACATGAATGCCCGTTCCCAAAGGCTGAACACCCTGGTTTTTGTCTCGTCCACATCATCGAGAGTTAAGATAGAAACCTGAAAATCCAAGGCTAATGACTCCAAGAAGCTCATAAAGTCCTGAGCAGACAAACCTAGGTTCATGAGAATTTCTTCAAATTCGTCATCTGGATTCAGCACCTTCAAGGCCATAGCCATGCGCCTCAACTTATTCTCACTCACAGCAATCTCTCATTTCCTGCCAGAATTACCCCCATTATAGTGGCTTTGCAGATATTATGCAAGCGACGAGCCAATACCTGCTTTAGAATTTTGGACTTCTCCGAAGTTGTAGTAATGAAAGTTCAGCCAGGATTTCCGCGATAGGTCGCTCAAGGGTTGCGGCAATTTCATTAGCATTACGACCCGCTTCATACAAATTTTCCACGGTCCAATCCCCCGCGGATGCTTCGAGAGAAGTGCTCCCCAGCATTTCACTGGGGTCAGTCACTAAACCCGCTCCTTGTTTGATCAATCTGTGCGTTCCATCCCTCAAGGGGTCGCTAATCTCTCCTGGGATCGCCCAGACATCGATCCCTAGTTCTAACGCCCAATCCGCTGTATGAATGGCACCGGATTTAGTCCCAGCTTGTACAACCAGTACTCCATTGGCACACCCAGCAATAATGCGATTTCGTCTGGGAAAGTTTCCGGGTACAGTCGCGCATCGACTGGAAAACTCAGTGACGAGTGCTCCTCGTTCGGCTATCTTGTTTGCCAACGTCCTGTGCTCACTAGGATAGATCGCGCCAAGGTTTGATCCGAGTACCGCCACCGTTTTCCCACCCATTTGTACCACTTGATCATGTGCGTGATAGTCAATGCCGCGAGCAAGGCCACTTATCACGGGGATCTCCTTCGATGCCAGATATGCGCTGAACTGTCTCGCTTGGGCCATGCCGATCCTAGACGGTTTGCGTGTACCCACTACGGCAATGCCTGGTTGCGCTGGCAGCTCGCCAACCACATAAAGTACAGGGGGCGGTACTGCAAGTCGACGTAAATACGCGGGGTACTCTTCATCGACTAGAGTGAGAATTTGGGCACCGAGCTTTCTCGCCCAGGCCTCTTCATTTTGGGGGGAAATTGTGGAACGGAGAGTACAAAAGCGGTCTGCGATCCCAGATCCGATACCTTCAACCATCATCAACTCATCTCTGCTGGCGTGCCACGCTTTATCCAGCGCCCCAAAGTGCGTCTTCATGGCGATCAGGCGGCGCCCGCCGATGGATGGGACCATGTTGAAAGCTATCAGATACTGTCGTACAGTCCATGCCAAGATATGGACCTCCTCTCATTCATCATCAAGGATAGGGTGTTCTACAAGACTGTCCAAGATCGCTTGCAGCTCCTCCTCCCACTTTAGCTGATAAATACGCAGATCCAAAGCACTGACGATTGCACCACCCTGACAGTTAGTGCAGATGATGCCATACATGTCCCCTTTACTTGCCTTAACGGTATGGGGGGTATCCACATCGCAAGCGGGGCAATGGAAGATCCTTGTAACGCCTACATCAAAAGGCATGGGCGCCCTCCTCATCGTGTTTCCATTAGCATACCGAGGAAGGGCACATTCTATGTTTAGGAGGATTTGCTTGACTTGTGTCAAATATACCAATATTCGGACTATTTTGTCAAGGGGGTTTGAGCCATGATTGTAGTAAAAAGTGGCGTTGTGGTAGGAATCGAGGGCTTTCTCGTCGATGTGGAGGTCGACGTTCGCCCTGGTCTACCAGGGTTTGAAATTGTCGGCTTGCCCAGTAAGACAGTTCGGGAAAGTCGGGAACGCGTTCGATCTGCGCTACGTAACTCGGGATTCAAGTTCCCTGCTCAAAAAGTCATCGTGAATCTTGCCCCGGCCCACTTCCCAAAGGATGGAGCACTTTTTGATCTTCCCATCGCACTGGGAATCTTAGCACATCAAGGAATCCTTCCCAGGAGCGTGTTCCAAGACTCTCTTTATGCGGGAGAACTTTCCTTGAGCGGTCAACTCAAACGCGTGAACGGGGTCTTGAGTCTGTCCAATCTTGCTTCAAGCTATGGTTACCAGTTTATCCTTCCCCAGGCTAATGCTGCCGAAACGACCCTGATGCAGGGTGAAAACTATCTATTAGCTTCGTCGCTCGGGAACTTACTTGATCTCCTTAAGGGGAACATCGCGCCGCGGCCCCATGAGACAGAGAAACTTATCCCAACCGACACTGCTCATCGAGTTGCGGTCAAGGGGCAGGCTCAAGCCAAAAGAGCCCTGGAAATCGCCGCCCATGGCGGGCATCACATCATGCTCCTAGGTCCTCCTGGGGTGGGAAAGACGCTCTTGGCCACGAGTGCAATCAACCTTCTTTCACCACCAAGTCACGGGGAGTTGCTGGTCATCAATCAGATTCATGAAGCAGCCGGTTTGCAGAGCACCGACACTTCCCCCTTGACCAAACGACCGTTTCGCGCTCCCCATCATAGCATTTCACAAGCAGCCTTAGTCGGTTCAAAGCGCGGTCGCCCGGGAGAAATCACGTTGGCCCATGGCGGAGTATTGCTACTCGACGAGTTTCCCGAGTTTAACCAGGGAGCCCTACAGGGGTTGCGGGAACCCCTCGATAACAAGAAAGTCCGGATCGCACGGGTCGATCACACGTTGACCTATCCCGCTGACTTCTGGCTGATTGCCACCGCAAACCCGTGTCCCTGCGGTCATTTAGGCAGCTCCACTCGCGTCTGCGACTGCAATGCAAGAGATATAGCAAGATATCGGCGCAAGCTTCGCGGACCACTTCTGGACCGTTTTGAGATGTTCACGTATCTTAGTACTCTATCCGAACAAGAGTTGCGCACAAAAGCAATCCCTTGGCCTCCAACACGAAGAGCCAAGGGACATGGTGCAAAGAACAGTGTTCCTAGAATTAGTACAGAGGCTTTGGACTTCCTCCATCATGCACAAGAAACGCTGGAGCTTTCTGTGCGCGGATTTGAGAACACGCGCCACGTCGCGACAAGCATTGCCTCGTTGGACGGGGCTTCAAACGTGAGCTCCACACATATGGCAGAAGCCCTCCAATACCGATTGGAGAGCTTCCATCATCTCTTTACCTAATCAAGCCTCCCAGGCCAGATCTTCCTTCGCCACTTTGAGCACGACAGAGGTACCTGTATTGTTGATTCCTGGGATGTTGCGCAGAGTATCGACCAAGAAAGTCAAGAGTTCATCGTTACTGGCCACCACGACTTCGATGACCAAGTCGTAATTACCGGTAGAAAGGGCCACATAACGCACTTCGGTGAGAGCGCTCAGTTCAGCCGCAATGGGTTGAAGTCGCCCACGGTCAACCTTGAGACCAACGATGGCCACCGTCTGCAAACCCACCTTAAAGGGGTTGGCAATTCCGACGATCTTTAACAAACCCTCGTCCATTAGTTTGCCAACTCTCCGCCTTACGGTTCCTTCGGCCAACCCCAACTCATGCGCGATCGTTAGGAAAGGCATCCGGCCATCCTGTTGCAGAAGGCGAATAATATCGCGATCGAATTGATCTAAGACAAATCCACTCATCCTTGAACACCGTCCTTTTCCATGTAATGGCCAAATGGTGCCCAATCGTAGATTTGCTTATGAATCTGAAGGACGATCGAGGTTTCTGTGCTAACGATCCCCTCGATGTTAGCCAGTTGCTCATTGAGCAAGGTTACGAGTTTTGTCCGATTAGGCAGGACAACCATCGCCACAAGATCGTGGCCGCCTGTCGTAACCACTAGATAGCGTACAGACTCGAGCGCCTGTAGGGCTTCGATTACCGCATCCATATAATGCCGATCGACCTTAAACCAGATGAAAGCCACGGTATCGAGACCCATTTTTAAGGGGTCCGTCACACCCATCGTCTTCATCACTCCATGCTCTTCCAAACGCTTTACACGTTTGCGAATGGTGCCCTCCGAAACCCCTAGATAGGCAGCTAACGTGACAAATGTCATTCTACCCTCTTGCTGCAAATACGCTAGTATTTTCTTGTCAAGATCATCTAAAACAAGTGGTACCACTATCCTCACCCTCTCGCACATACATATTCCATCGTTTTCGCTACTAAATTCTACGAAAAAACCAATATTCCTTGTTTATAGCGAAATTTTTCAGCATTAAAAAAGACTCGCGCAGTCTCTATCTAGGCAAGTCTTTTTCCTAATGACTAACGTCTGCGAATTAGGTCCTGGAAAAACCGCTTGATGCTCTGCCACATCACTTGATACCAACTTCCCCGTGGTACCTCTTCGCTCGCCAACAAAGGAACCTGCTTGGTCAGTTCGCCCTCCACGTAAATGCTCAGCACGCCAACTTGACTCCCTGCGGCTACGGGAGCCTCCAACTCCTTGGTCTGAATACCAACGCTCACGTTCTTTTCGATGCCCTTAGGAACGGTGATAATTGGCTCGGCAATCTTCATACCCACCTGTGAGCGTTTCCCCTTGAAGACTTTAGCCGTTTTATCCTCGAGTAGCCGCGAAATGTTCACTAAGTCGAAGTTACGATAACCATAATTAAGTAGTGTTGTCATTTCTCGTTCTCTGCGGGATTCGCTCGTAGCACCTAGCACAACACCGATCAGACGCCTGTTATTCTGCACAGCTGTGCCCACAAGGTTATAGCCGGCCACTTGTAGGTGCCCGGTTTTCAAACCATCGGCCCCGTCATAGGAGTTCAACAGCCCATTTCGATTCGTCTGAACGATGGGTTTGGAACTCGATCTTGGCTGATAGGAGAAAGACCGCTGCTTGTGATACTCGATAGCTTCAGGATGGTCGCGCAAATAATGGTAGACCAAGACGGCAATACCTTCGGCAGTAATCCTGTTGTCGGCGGACAAGCCGTGTACGTCGACGAAGTGAAGATCGAGGTTGAGCGATCTGGCCTTGTCATTCATACGTCCCACGAACACTTCTTCACTACCGGCTAGGGCTTCCGCCAAGGCCACGCAGGCATCATTGCCTGAAACCACGGCGATGCCCGTGATCAACTGTTCAATCGTCACAACTTCACGAGGTTCCAAGAACATCTTTGACCCAGTCATCCGCCAAGCACGTTCACTTACTGTGACTGTATCTTGAAGACTAACTCGCCCTGCACGAATATCATCGAAAGCGACATACATGGTCATGATTTTCACGAGACTGGCAGGAACATGTTCTTCCTTACCGTTCTGCGAGAACAAGACCTGCCCCGACTCATAGTCCAAGAGTAGCGCTGAACTTGCCTCCAACTCAAAAGGTAGCGTTTGTTGAGCAAGGGTCGTACCTGAGAATACTAGGATAAAAATCATAAAAAGAATAAGGCCGGTAAATTTGCGTTTCATTCAAAAGCTCCCTTCACCCAGTTAAATCTATAACCCGTCCCCTTGGGACTAATACCCACGACATCAAAACGCACAACCACGTCATCCTGGCCATAACGCTGCAAATAGGCCTGCGCCACAAGCCGAATCTTCTGTATCTTTCTGGCCGTTACCTGCTCTACGCTCGTTCCATAACGCTCCGAACTGCGGTATTTGACTTCAACGAAAACCAGAACGTCGCCGTCTTCCATGATCAGGTCGACTTCCCCCATGCGAAGTCGGAAATTCGCCTCGACAAAGCGCAATCCTTGCGCAACCAAGTATTCCTTAGCAAGCCGTTCGCCAAGGTTCATAGGCCACCTGCACATTTGAAAGAGTCTCTGTGCAGAGGACATCGTCCATACTTCTCGATCGCCTGACGATGCTCCTTAGTAGCATATCCCTTATTCTGTCCAAAATTGTACAGGGGATAAACTTCGTGATACCCAGCCATGATTCGATCACGCTCCACCTTAGCCACGATGCTTGCAGCAGCAATGGAGATAGACAACCTATCACCGCCCACAATAGCCTTTTGTGCCCAAGGTAGCCCCGGTATTTCGAGATTCCCGTCAATGAGACAAATGTCCGGGCGATCTCCCAGGTCGTCTAAAGCACGCCTCATGGCCAGAAACGTTGCCTGCAGGATGTTGAGTTGATCAATCTCATGGACCGTCGCTTGACCTAGCCCAACCAGGCACGTTCCTAATATCTCTTCGTAGGCTAGCTCTCGTTTTCTAGGGGATAGAAGCTTAGAATCACGGATTTCATTAGAAAAGGCCTCCGGAACTATGCACACGGCCGCAGCCACTACAGGACCGGCCAAGGGTCCACGACCGGCTTCGTCTATCCCTACAATTCTCGAAAAACCCTGTTCCTTCAGGCTATTCTCCAGTGTTCTCATGGTCGGACTCACTCCCCGGACTGGGATCCAGTGTAATCTGACCCAGTTTTCCTGTACGAAAATCCTTCAAAACCACGGCGGCAGCCTGGTTCAAGTCTACAACTCCGCCGCGCAATAGGCAGCCTCTCCTGCGGCCGATCTCCTCCAATGTTGTCTGATCGGCCTCAAAACTCCCATAGCGTTCTGCCAGAGCACCTGGATACTGTCGTTCTAAAAAGTCCACGAGCCACCAAACGATTTCGACTTGGTCAAAGACCTCGTCGCGAATGGATGCAACCAAGGCGAGCCGCTTCGCTACCTCTTGGTCCTCAAACTTGGGCCACAGAATCCCAGGACTGTCCAACAGTTGCATTCCCGGTGCAGACAACCACTGTTTGCCCTTCGTTACTCCTGGCCTGGCGCCAACACCTGCTGCCCGTCGCTTCGTCAGTCCATTGATCAGAGTGGATTTGCCCACATTAGGAATTCCAACCACCAAAAGCCTGGGAACGCGCTTAAGCTGGGGAAACGCCTTGGCGATCATTTGCCTAATCTCACCCAAACCCTGTCCTTGAAGCAGGTTCGTGGCGATAATGGTCTCCCCTTGAGCCTTCCAGTGTTCTATCCATTGCTTCGTTTGTTGTGGATCTGCTAAATCCGTCTTGGTCATAACCATCATGCTAGGTTTGCTCGTTAATGAACGGAGATCGGGATTGCGGCTACTTATGGGTAGTCTCGCATCAACGACTTCTAAGACGCCGTCGACAAGCTTCAGTTCTTCCTTGATCATCCTCTTGGCACGGGTCATATGCCCTGGATACCATTGAATGGTCATTATGGAGTGTCAATCCTTTCGAGAACGGACGGTCTCTGAACCGACCTGATTTGATTCAGCGGCCAGTAAACGAATAAGGCTCTGCCCACCAGGTTTTTCTTAGGTACAAAACCAACGTCGGGATAGCGACTATCGTCACTGTTGCGCCTGTTGTCACCTAACACGAAATAATGACCTTCCGGAACCAAGACTGGTCCGTATGTTGGCGCGCTGTAAGTCCCATACGTGGGTCCGTTAATGTAATCTTCTTCGAGACGTAATCCGTTGACATACAAGAAGCCGTTCTGGATGGCAATCTCATCTCCTGGTAAACCGATCACTCTCTTAATAAACTTGCGTCGCTGATCTCCAGGATACCTAAAGACCACGACTTGACCACGTTTGGGCTCACCAAACCGGTAGGAAACCTTCTCCACAAGGAGTCTCTGGCCATGGTGGAAGGACGGTTCCATCGAGCTTCCTTCAACGAGAAAAGACTGAGCAATGAAAGCTATAATAAGCCCAGCTAAAACCAGTGATATCACTAGTGCTTCTATGTATTCTCTGATCGCAGACTTTGCCATGCTTGTGCCTCCACTTCCAGCAGATGTGAAAAAGAGGAGTGTGTACCACTCCCCTTATGGTCACCATATCCAGGACTACCGGCGGCGTTCTTTGATACGGGCAGCTCTGCCGGATCGCTCTCTGAGATAATACAGACGGGCTCTACGCACCTTACCGTGGCGAATTACCTCAATCTTTTCAATACGGGGTGAATTGACGGGCCATGTTCTTTCGACGCCTACACCCTGCGAGATCTTTCGTACGGTGAAGTTCTCTTGAATGCCACCGCCCATTCTCCGTAATACAACACCTTCAAAAATTTGGATTCTCTCATTGGAGCCTTCCACAACTTTGACGTGAACACGAACGGTATCACCAGCACCAAACTGGGGATGATCCGAGCGAAGTTGTTCTTGTGCAATAACATCAATCAGATTCATTGGTATTTACCCTCCCCTCAGCGGAAAATTCTGCAGCCAACTCATCAAGAAGCTGGCGTTCTTCCATTGATAAATCTTTCTTCTCTAATAAATCAGGTCGCCGCATAATTGTTCTTCGCAGAGCCTCTTTCAGCCTGTATCGGGCAATGTTGTCATGATGACCACTTAAGAGAACCTCTGGTACATTCATACCGCGAAATGTAGCGGGTCTTGTGTAGTGTGGATGATCGAGCAGTCCGTTTTGAAACGAGTCTTGTTGAAACGAGCTTTCGTCTCCTAAAACTCCAGGCAAGAGCCTGGTGACCGCATCCACTACCACCATAGCTGGTAGTTCCCCACCAGTTAGTACATAGTCACCAATGGATAGTTCAAAGTCTACCCAATGCTGCCTAACCCGCTCATCAATCTCCTCATAGTGCCCGCTCAGAAGGATCAGGCGAGGTAACTTAGCCAATTGTGCAGCCATGTCTTGATTGAATACCTGTCCCTGCGGCGATAAATAGATGACGGGTGTTTCCGAGTCGCCCTTCACGGCCTCAATAGCACGTACCAGGACATCAACTTTCAACACCATTCCGGCACCGCCACCGTAGGGCGTATCATCAACGATTTTGTGCTTATCAAGAGCATGATCACGAATGTTCCATACATCCACCGAAACGAGCCCACTCTTCTGAGCCTTCCCTAGTATACTGGCTGTTAATGGCCCAGCAAACATCTCCGGGAACAGCGTGAGAATGTCAAAGTGCATTTAGCATACCTCCACATTCAGTCAAGCAAGCCCTCGAGCAGCTCTACCAGCACATAACCATCGTCGGGTTCTATCTCCAGCACAACTTGGGGAATCACAGGAATCAAGATTTCCTTGAGCTTGGTCACCCCAGCATAAGGTCGAATGACATAGACATCATTGGCCCCAGTCTGCAACACGTCAGTAATCACACCTAACTTGTCACCGGAGGTAGTCCTGCATTCCAAGCCAATGAGCTGAAAAATGTAATAGCGACCAGGCGGCAAGGGCATCAACTCGTCCACGCTGACTTTGATCAGCATCTTCCTCAAACGCTCGGCATCGGAAATGGAGTCAACTCCTTGTAGCTTGAGAATAATAGCCTCTTTGTGGACACGGGCACCTTCGATTGCAAAGCTTCCGCAAGGTTCTGGGGAATCATCCTCGAACAGACGCACACTATCCATCTCGAAAAACCGCTCTGGAAACTCAGTGTGCGGTACGATCTTGACTTCTCCCCTGTTACCCTGGGTGGCCACAATTTCGCCAACTACAATCCACTTATTTTCGCTCATCGATCTCCACATGAACCTGAACGCCGGATTTGATGGCCGAAGCCTTTACCACTGTGCGAATGGCCTTAGCTATTCGGCCACCCTTCCCAATGAGGCGCCCCATATCTTCGGGTGCCACATACATGGTATAGACCGTTTCGTGCCCCTTATCCTGAGATTCAACCACTACCTGTTCCGGGTTATCTGCAAGAGACTTCCCGATAAACTCCACTAAGTTCTTCACACAAACACCCCCTATCCTTCTTTACGGGATGCGGCAAACTTGGCCATTACTCCGCTCTTTTTCAACAACGATCTTGCCGTATCGGATGGTTGGGCTCCTTTTTGCAGCCAATCAAGTGCTTTCTCTTCATCGATCTTAAGCTCTACGGGTTCCGCAATCGGATTGTAGAAACCTAGCGTATCAATGAAAGCTCCATCACGTGCTGCCCGAGAATCAGCCACAACTAGTCTGTAAAACGGTCTCTTCTTTGCACCCATTCTCTTCAGACGAATCTTCACTGCCATCTACTTTCACCTCCTGCCAAAATCAAATCATCGAGCTAAAAACTCTATTGGAACAGGGAAAACATTCCCTTCTTTCTGCGCCCCTTCGGTTTACCCGCGGGGTTGCCAGAAAACTGTTTAAGCATTTGTTTGGTCTGACTAAATTGCTTGAGCAGGCGATTAACATCTTGAATGCGTGTACCCGATCCTGCAGCAATTCTCTTTCTCCTTGACCCTCCAATAATCTCAGGTCTGCGACGCTCTTCGGGGGTCATTGATTGGATGATTGCCTCAATCCTCTTAAAGTGGCTTTCGTCCACTTCAAGGTTCTTCAATTGTTTCATGTTGCCCATACCCGGCAGCATTCCTATAAGCTGGTCAATGGGCCCCATCTCTTTCATTTGGCTCAGTTGTTCCTGAAAATCCTCTAGAGTAAACTCTGCTTCCCTGAGTTTGGCTGCCATCTTCTCTGCCTTTTCTTCATCGACGGCAGAAGCGGCCTTTTCAATC
>DUQE01000126.1 GCA_012837925.1 Bacillota bacterium | reverse complement strand
CCTGAGCTACGGGGCCGGTTGGTGATATTATACCACAGCCACCCTATTTCTACAACGACTTATCTTGACTTACACATGCCATAAACCTTGCCGATGGGCATCGAAAACATAAAGCCAAGTCCTACAGGATCTTGCCCTTCACAGACGTCCCGTACCGCTTCTACCGTTTTCTCCACCATTTCTTCGCTATCTAGCACGGTGAAGATCGTCTTGTTGTAGGGTCTAGCACTATCCATCAAGGTTCTCAGGGAGCCAAAGAGAGGAAGACTCTTGTTCGACCCGTGCATCATGGCGCCGCCCATACCCTGACTATCTAAGACGGTTGCCCCTGTCACTCCCACCTTAACAAAGCGTTCTAGGACGTCGTCTAGCTTGCTCACATCATTCAATACAATAAACAATGCATACATATGCGTACCCTCTTTCCTTCTGAGTCTAGGCAGACACGTCTGCTTGCTGTTTCACAGTATCCATTCCGCCGATCTCGCCCGCCTTAGAAATGGCAATCTTGGCGAAAATCGGTCCCGAAACCTCGTACACTAATACACTAAACATGATAATGGTCGTAATTGGCACTGCATACTGAGGCAAGTACTGCCTAACCAGAACAGAAAGCCCAATGGAGATTCCCCCCTGAGCAAGCAGTCCTAGACCAAGATACTTTTGCACACTCTCCGGTGCTTTAACCTGTCGTGCTCCCACATAAGCACCAAGAGTTTTTCCTCCAGCACGGGCGATGATATAGCCAAGCCCCATGATTCCTACAGACATGAGGATTCGCAGATCCAAGCTTGCCCCCGCCAGGGTGAAGAAGAGAATATACACTGGAGATGCGAAGTCGTTGACCGAGCTAAACACCCGGGTAGAATGGCGCATCACGTTCACTAAGACCGTTCCCATAACAATGTTTGTTAGAAGCGGCGATAATCCCAGCATTGTAGATAAGCCCGTGGCAACAGCAACTGCGGCTATAGCTATCCCCTGCAACTCGTCACGATCACCAGCCTTCTGTGCTACCCAAGCTAGAATGAACCCAAGGACTGCACCAAGACCCAAGGAGCCCACGATTTCTACCAATGGCTGAAGCACCATCTGTAGGAGTGTACTGTCGGAACCACCTACAGAAAGCCTAGCCAAAGATAGGGCAATACCAAAAGCCATAATTCCAAAGACATCGTCCAAGGCAACGACTGGCAAGATCGTGCGAGTCAGTGGTCCGTCAGCCCGATATTGCCTAATCACCATCAATGTAGCAGCTGGAGCAGTTGCAGCAGACATCGAAGCAATCACGATGCTAAAGGCGAAGGGTTGTCCGAACACGAAATACATGAGGGAAAAGACAACTACAATCGCACCGATGACTTCGAGCAAGGTAATAATGACAATAGATTTACCCAGTTTGAGCATGTCTTTTAGGACAAACTCACTACCAATACTAAAGGCAATAATGGCCAAGGCCACTTCACTAATTACAGCAAAGGAATCAATGTCGGCAGCACTAATATACCTAAAAAACGATGGACCAAGAAAGAGACCAGCCACCAAATAACCTGAAACATTTGGCAACTTGAGCATACGCGCCAACTTGCCGCCCACCAGTCCAACAACTAAGACAATCCCAATTTTGAAAAGAACATCCAAAGGCACTACCTCCACGTAATTTTGTTCTGACAATTGACGGCGCTTGCCTTTCCCTGTCTTCAGACTGGCCGCTCTGACCCCAGGTATGCGGGCACTAAAAAAAGCGCTAACCGTTTCTGCAAAACGGCAATGCGCTTGGTGTACTCCTATGGGGTTAGCTGACGGGTTAGGACGCCCAAGTCGCCCCTCTTGCTTTCAAGATTCACCCCACTAACTGGGTCCCCCACTACTTGTATATTCGGAGTTTGTCTATGCTTATCATAGCATAGTTCGCGAATAATAGCAATCCATCCAAAATATGGGACTCCATTGTCATCATAGCCCAAACGTTCCGCAATCGCAAAGCTCCGCAGGATGAAGGGAAAGCTATACAAGAGGAGAAAGGCAAAGAAAGAAGTGCAGTTCAAGGAGGCAAGAGACATGATCAAAAACGTCGTATTCGACCTAGGCAGGGTACTCATCAACTTTGAACCCGAAGCATATCTTCGCGGGCTGTTTCCGCAGCATCCATCATTCGAAGCTCTACGCAAAGCCATCTTTGGCAGTGCAGAGTGGGTTATGCTCGATCGAGGCGTCATTGATCAAGCGGAAGCACAGATCCGGTTAACAAACCAGCATCCCGACTTCAAAGAAGAGATTAAGACAGTACTCGCGGATTGGTTTGCCATGCTGACTCCCATCTCGGTCAATGTAGAGTTGCTTCCCGAACTCAAGGACAAAGGCTATAGACTCTACGTCATTTCCAACTTCCACGAAGAGGCGTTTGCCCATGTCATGGCTCAATACGAGTGGTTTCAACTCTTCGACGGGATTATTGTATCCTATGAACATCGAGCCTTAAAACCGGAACCACAGATCTACCGCGAACTGCTTGAACGCTATAATCTGGTAGCAGAAGAATGTCTCTTTATCGATGATGTGGCTGCCAATATTGAAGGCGCACGCAGAATGGGCATGGAGGCCATCCTGTATAAGTCCCCCGACCAGCTGCGACGTGACCTTACTACCGCTTTAGCCCGCTGCTAATCAAACAGCAAGCCATAGTACCGGTCAACTCGCTCTGTAACGTCCACGAGGCTGATATGCCTGGCTTCTCTGATCACCTCTTTGCCCTCAGCATAGACTAAGAGGGCGGGTAGCGTAAATACGCTGAAGGCTGCGGCTAGTTCAGGAACACTGTCTGCCTCGACATAGGCTCCCTTGATATTGGGGTAGTCTGCCAGCAGTTTCTCAACCTTAGGCAACATATCCCGGCAAACACCACAGGTCTGGCTCCCAAAGTACAACAAGGCCATGTCATGAGCAGCAACCAGACCGTTTGCCCTTTCTTGAGTGTCAATCCTATCCACAACGTTCCTCCCCTTTCATTCCTGCCGTTTCGATCATTCGATGTTTGTAGTTCGTCACGGGCTCCCACACACCTTCCCCCTAAGATATTGCGAGGGACAGCCCCTCGCTTTCCGATTTGTCTCAAATGTTAATTTTGTGGTACAATAGGGACTGAATCTAATCACGGGATGGAAGAAATAGGTGATGAGCATGCCAACGATCAAAGATGTGGCGAAGAGAGCTGGAGTATCTGTCACGACCGTTTCAAGGGTACTGAATAACCGTGGCTACATTGGTGAAGCAACACGCAAGAAGGTCTACAAGGCCATGGAAGAGCTGGATTATCAGCCCAATGAAGTGGCCCGTTCTCTATTTCGCAAAAAGTCCAACATTATTGGACTGATTGTACCGACGGTGGCCCATCCCTTCTTTGGCGAAATGACATCGTATATTGAGACCTATGCTTATTCCCGCGGTTATAAGGTGCTCGTCTGCAACTCACAACTCGACTCCTCCAAAGAACAGGAATACATCTGGATGCTAAGGCGCAACCAAGTCGATGGTATCATTATGGCCAGCCATACCTTGGATGTGGAGGAGTATAAGAAACTCGAATTACCGGTCGTAGCCTTTGATCGCTTCATTTCCAAGAAAATCCCCTACGTTACATCAGACAACTACCAAGGGGGTAAACTGGCCGTCGAGCTCTTGCTTGAGCTCGGTTGCACGACAATCGCCCACATGTGTGGTAGCCTGAACTTGGATATGCTAGCCAACCAAAGGCACCGTGCCTTTATGGATGTGGCTGAAGAGAGAAAGGTACCGTACTTCACAGTCGAGACCGACATCAATGTCTTTGAGGTGAAGAAGTATGAAGAGCTACTACATGATCTCTTTAGCAGGCAACCTGACGTTGATGGACTCTTTTTAAATAGCGATATCATGGCGGTAGCAGCCATGAAAGTATGCTCGAAGTTAGGCAAACGAGTGCCTGAAGACGTAAAGATCATCGGGTATGATGATGTGTCTATCGCATCCCTGGTGTCTCCAGAGATAACAACAGTTAGACAACCTTTAGAGCAGATGAGCGAGCTCTCGGTCAGGTTGATCGAAGGACTTGTAGACAAGAAACCCGTATCTGTGGAAAATTGCCTGCCCGTTGAACTCATAAGGCGGGGAACCGCGTAAAGAGAGAGCATCTACATCGCCAGCACTGAGCTGGCGTTTTTCTTTTTCACGATACTCGTTACCACATATGTTAACCGGTTGACATAAATTGTTTCATTATCTATACTATTATTGTAAACAGATCATTACCTAACACTTGTGATACACATCAAACTCTCTAACTACCAAAGGAGGTGCCAAGATTGACAGTACGTAATCAAATCATGCTGATTACCTATTCTGACAGTCTAGGAAGGAATCTACAGGAACTAAAGTATATTTTAAGGGAACACCTACAGGGAGTTGTGGGAGGCGTTCATATTCTACCATTCTACCCCAGCTCGGCCGATCGAGGATTTGCTCCCATAGATTATCGCAAGGTGGATCCGGCGTTTGGCACATACGAAGACATCACCGCAATTGGGGATGAATTCGATCTTATGGTCGACTTTATGATCAACCACATATCTCGTCAGTCTAGCTACTTCCAAGACTTCAAAGCAAGAAAAGAGCAGTCAGAGTATCGCGATATGTTCATCCGCTATAAGGACTTCTGGCCAAACGGTGAGCCAACGCAGGCCGATGTCGAGGCTATTTACCGCCGCAAGCCACGTGCCCCCTACGTGGATGTCAACTTCGCCGATGGAACAACAGAGAAGATCTGGTGTACATTTGACGAAGAGCAAATCGACCTCGATGTAACCACCGAGGTCACTAGGGAGTTCGTCCGTGATTCACTAGAGTTTCTAGCAGATAAAAAAGCCAAGTTCATACGCCTGGACGCCTTTGCCTATGCCATTAAGAAGCTTGGCACCAACTGTTTCTTCGTAGAGCCCGAAGTGTGGGAGCTCTTGGACTTTGCCAGGGACGTTCTCAAGCCTTACAATGTGGAAATCCTGCCCGAAATCCATGAGCATTACACCATCCAGCTGGAACTCGCCAAAAGGGACTATTGGGTCTATGACTTTAGCCTGCCCATGCTACTTTTATACAGCCTTTACTCGGGGGATAATCGACGTCTGCTCCACTGGCTCAATATCTGTCCACGCAAGCAGTTCACCACCCTCGATACCCATGATGGTATCGGAGTCGTCGATGTAAAGGATCTTCTGAGCGATGAGGAGATCGAACAGACGAAGGAATACCTCTTCTCACGCGGAGCAAACGTAAAACAGATTTATAACACGGCAGCCTACAATAATCTAGATATCTACCAACTCAACTGCACGTATTACTCCGCCTTAGGAAACAATGATGACGCCTATCTGTTGGCCCGGGCCATCCAATTCTTCACACCCGGCGTACCGCAGGTGTACTACGTAGGGCTCTTGGCAGGCGAAAATGACATCGAGCTTCTTGAAGAGACAAAAGTCGGCCGAAACATTAACCGACATTACTACACTCTGGAAGAAGCAGAAGAGACGATGAATAGACCTGTTGTCAAGAAACTGTTTGAGCTCATGCGTTTCCGCAACTCCTACCCCGTCTTTGATGGCCAGTTCTCAGCTGTGGCCGTTGGCCAAGAAGGATTGAAGCTTACCTGGGAAGACGGAGTTTACAGGGCGATTCTTGAATGCAACCTCAAGACGCATGACTTCCAGATACGCTACTGGAGCCCAGAAAGCGAATCAGAGGTGGCCTTGGCACTCGAATGACATTTTGCCAAGTTCCGTATGTTAACCGGTTGACATATGTTTTAAGATTGTGCTACAATCTTAGATAAAGAAGGCAGATGTGAAGTCTGTACTAAAAAGGAGGAATTGTTGTGAGTAGAATTAAGTTAGGTCGACTAATGCTTATTGTTGCCTTGGTACTTTCCCTGTCTAGTGCGGCTGTGCTCGCCCAGAATGTTGAGATCACGATTTTGAACTCCAAAGGAGAAATCCAGACTCAACTCGAAGAAATCGCTCGTTACTACACCAGCATCACCGATGGCGTCAGCGTTGAAGTGATTGCTGCCGGAGTTGGGCAATCTCCCTTTGAGCGCGCTGTAGCTCTGTATGCATCTGGTAATGCGCCGGCACTCTTAATGCTAGACGCCGGGGATGTACTCCT
>DUQE01000125.1 GCA_012837925.1 Bacillota bacterium | reverse complement strand
TCGAT
Organism: Bacillota bacterium; assembly: GCA_012837925.1. GTDB lineage: Bacteria > Bacillota > Limnochordia > Darwinibacteriales > Darwinibacteriaceae > UBA5420. Next base: position 20,380 of record DUQE01000125.1, on the reverse strand, counting down.
CACAGGTCGACGCTACAACCTCTTTGATTACTATGGCGACCCCGCCGCGGACAGGGTTATTATAGCCATGGGTTCGGTTTGCGATACCATTGAAGAGACCATTGATTATCTAAGAAAACAAGGGGAGAAGGTCGGAGTCGTCAAGGTTCGTCTGTATCGTCCCTTCTCTGAACATCACTTCTTACGAACGCTTCCAGAAAGCGTGAGGAAAATCGCGGTCTTAGATCGCACAAAGGAACCGGGGTCAAGCGGCGAGCCATTGTATCTAGATGTGGTCAAAGCCTGTAGAACCTTAGGTTCGGCAGTACAGATTGTGGGAGGACGCTACGGTCTAGGCTCCAAAGACACCACACCCTCTCAAATTGTCGCCGTGTATGAAAACCTGAGACAGGAACGTCCTCGGGACCGTTTCACAATCGGGATTATTGATGATGTAAGCCATAGCTCACTTCCCGCAGGGGAACCAATCGACATTACCCCGGAAGGAACAATAAGCTGCAAGTTCTGGGGCTTGGGTTCTGACGGGACGGTGGGGGCCAATCAAGGCGCCATTCGCATCATTGGGGAACACACGGACCTGTATGCTCAGGCCTACTTCTTTTACGATAGCAAGAAGTCTGGCGGTACGACCGTTTCGCACTTACGCTTTGGCTCAAAGCCCATCAAGGCACCTTACTTAGTCGACCACCCCGACTACATTGCCTGTCACAACAAAGCATTTGTCAACAACTACGATTTGCTCAAGGGTCTGAAGCCTGGAGGCGTGTTCGTACTCAACTGCCCTTGGGAGGGGGAAGAGCTGGAGGAGAACCTGCCCGCGCACTTGAAGCGCAGCTTGGCTGAAAAGAAGGCCAAGTTCTACACCATTGATGCAATTTCCATTGCAGGCAGTCTGGGTTTGGGTAACCGGATTAACATGGTGATGCAGGCGGCGTTCTTCAAGCTAGCCAACGTGATCCCTGTGGACCAAGCTCTTGCCTTTTTGAAGGAATCGGTTGAGGAACTCTATGGACGCAAAGGCCAAGATGTTGTGAACATGAATATAGCCGCCATTGACCAGGGGGCAACAGCACTGAAAGAAATCCAGGTTCCCCCTGAGTGGGCTAACTTGCAGGATAGCCGCGAAGATGATGCGGAGGGTACTCCGCCATTCGTGGAAGAAATCCAGTTGCCCATGCAGCGCATGGAAGGCGATGACTTGCCCGTCAGTGCCTTTGTTAGAATGGCCGATGGAGCCTATCCCAATGGTACGAGTGCCTATGAAAAACGAGGTATCGCCGTGACCATTCCCGAGTGGCAAATCGAGAGGTGTATCCAGTGTAACCAGTGTTCCTTTATCTGCCCGCACGCAGTCATTCGCCCCTTCCTCCTTGATCAAAAGGAGATAGAAAGTGCCCCGCCGACGTTCACCACCAAGAAGGCTGTTGGAAAAGGTATTGAGGAGTTTGGATACCGCATTCAGGTGAGCCCTTTGGATTGTACCGGATGTGGTAATTGTGCGGATGTTTGTCCTGCACCGGAGAAGGCTTTGATCATGAGGCCCGCGGATCAGGAAATAGCCAAACAGAGCGACAATTGGCTCTATGCCCAGCAGATTACCAGCAAAGAGGATTATGTGAACTGGAACACGCTGAAGAACAGTCAATTTAGGCAGCCCCTCTTTGAGTTTCATGGAGCTTGCCCCGGATGTGGAGAAACCCCTTACATCAAGTTACTGACACAGCTCTTTGGTGAACGCATGTTGATCGCTAATGCCACCGGCTGTTCATCCATCTACGGTGGAAGTGCTCCGTCCTTCCCGTACACGACAAATCCATTAGGGGAAGGGCCCGCGTGGGCCAACTCTCTGTTTGAGGATAACGCGGAGTTTGGCTACGGAATGCGGCTGGGTGGAAAACACATGGAGGGCAGACTTGTACGTCTCATTGAGCAGCTCATGGCTGATAATGCTCTGTCCAGTGAGGTAAGGGAGGCCTGTTCCGAGTGGGTCAACAACCGTTCCAATTCCTTGGCCTCAGCAAAAGCGAGCAGAAGGCTCGTGAAGGCATTAGAAAGGGAAAAGGGAGGCCATCCATTAATAGAGCAAATTCTGGCCAACAAGGAGCACTTGACCAAGAAGTCCCAATGGATTATTGGTGGCGATGGCTGGGCCTATGATATCGGCTATGGAGGGGTGGACCACGTGTTGTCTCTAGGCGAGGATGTGAACATGCTGGTCTTGGACACAGAAGTGTACTCGAACACTGGTGGCCAGTCTTCTAAATCGACGCCTACGGCGGCTGTGGCCAAGTTCGCAGCAGGTGGGAAGAGGATCCGCAAAAAGGACCTTGGTCGGATGGCTATGACCTACGGGTACGTGTATGTGGCACAAATCGCCATGGGGGCCAACATGAATCACACGATTCGAACAATCCTTGAGGCCGAAAGCTATCCTGGTCCATCGTTGATCATTGCGTATTCACCGTGTATCAACCATGGAATACGCAGCGGCATGGGGTCCAGTATTCTACAGGAAAAACGAGCTGTGGAGGCGGGATATTGGCATCTCTACCGTTACAATCCCTTGCTGAAGAAGGAGGGCAAGAATCCCTTTATCCTAGACTCCAAAGAACCAACTGCGTCCTTTAGGGAGTTTTTGATGAGTGAGGTCCGGTATGCTTCTCTCGAGCGCACATTCCCTGATGTCGCGGATGAGCTGTTTAAGCAAGCCGAAGCCGATGCGACAGAACGACTTCGCGAGTACCAGCGCCTAGCGAGTCATTGACAAAGGAAAGGGGATCAGACAACTGTGGACTGATCCCCCTGGCTTTACTTGCGATTTTGATTGACCCACTCCCGGGCGAGCTCCATGTCTTCTGTACTGGGAACGGTGACTTTGGACTCTGGTTTCTCACGTTCCACATTGGCCCATGCGGCCGTGGAGTGTTCTTCAATGGGCAGATTCCTGACCCTTTTCGCCTTATTTTTCGGTTTGGTCATGGCGTCTCCTCCTTACCCATAGTTTTAGAAAAAGGACCATAACCTATGACAGTTTTCGCTCCCAAATGAAGGGATACACCCGGTGGTGTCAAATAATTATGGTCATGGAAAGAGGAGGATGATCAGATTGCCCATCACGTTTAGTGGAAAAGAACTGCTGCAGATCATTAACGAGTTGGTTTCGATTCCCAGTCCTTCGGGATATACTGATCGCATTGTTGACCATATGGCGACCCAGTTGGATAGACTTGGCATCGCCCACACCAAGAATCGCAAAGGAGCGCTCATTGCCACACTACCCGGGAAGAACGATCAGGTCCATCGTTTGGTGACGGCCCATATCGACACGCTTGGAGCCATGGTCAAAGAGATCAAGTCGAATGGTCGATTGCGTTTGACTAAGATAGGCGGGTCAAGGTGGCCCCACGTGGAGGGTGAGTACTGCAGGATCTTCACGACAGACGATAATTCATACACAGGAACCATCCTCATGCACCAAACCTCTGTCCATGTGTACAAAGATTCCTCAACAGCCGAACGCAACCAAGAGAATATGGAAGTACGCTTAGATGCCAGGGTCAGTAACGCCGATGACGTGCGAAAGCTCGGGATTAATGTTGGAGATTTCGTAGCCTTTGATCCTCGTGTTGAGGTGTTGCCTAGTGGTTTCATCAAGTCGAGACATCTAGATGATAAGGCGAGTGCAGGCATCCTAATGTACTTGCTCCAAGAGATACAGGAAAACAGTGAATCGTTGCCTTTTACGACGCATTTTCTGTTTTCCAACTATGAGGAGATTGGTTTTGGGGGTAATTCCAATATTCCAGACCAGGTAGCGGAGTACCTGGCCGTGGATATGGGTGCCATTGGTGATGGGCAAATGACCGACGAGTATACTGTCTCAATTTGCGCCATGGACTCATCAGGACCTTACAACGCCAGGCTTCGACAGCACCTTGTTGAGTTGGCGATGAAACATGGTGTTGAGTACAGGGTAGACATCTATCCGTTTTACGCGTCAGATGCAAGTGCTGCGTTGCGGGCCGGCCATGATGTTGTTCATGGTTTGATCGGACCTGGCATTGATGCCTCTCACGCCTTTGAACGCACGCACGTCGACTCCGTCTTAAACACGGCCAAACTTGTCTATTATTATCTGTTATCCGACCTGTGTTAAGAAATGGCGCCTACACAAGCGAAGGAAGGTTCTAAAGCGAACCTTCCTTTTTTAATGGCTCCAAAGCGTTGTACTGCAAGTACTCTTCGAGCACTTCGCGAACAGTAACGCCGAGGCGGACGATTTCTCCCCGGGCCAGCATGGGGTAGTTTGATCCTTCGCTGGCCAGAAAGTCACTGGTCACTACAGTATAGCTTCGGTCTACGTCGATGAGTTTCGGCCCATCATAATAGTCACTGGAGCGTCGAGACTTGACTGCAAGAAGGTCGGCGAAATCAGGTCCGCTCAAAGTAATGATGACCGCTTCGTTGCCAAAGGGCTCTACCTCAAACACATCACCTCGAGTAACAGGTCCTTGAGAAATCCCTGTACGGACGCCTCCAGCATTATACAGAGCTGCGTCGGCATCGCTGAAATGAAGCAGTGCCTTGTTCAGAAGCAGACCCATACCGTTTTTGGTGTAACCCCTGGGACTGTATCCGATCACCCGGTCCATTTCCGCCTCGAGCGCTGCTCCGTAATGGGCGTCAATGGCTGCGATCGCAGGGTGAAACGGGGTAGCTTCTTGCACCTCGAGGAGTTCTGCCCGAGCCGGGTATCCCTCCTCAAGACGAATAGTGATTTTGCCCAGGTGGCGTGCTGACGATCCCGTCTGGGTGATTAACGTGTCTCCGATCCGAACGGGCTTGGAAAGAACCGTGTGACTATGACCTCCGATGATTGCGGTAATGCCCGGCACTTTTTGCGCGAGGAGCAAGTCATCGCCGTAGCCTAAGTGGGAGAGCACAATGCAAATGTCATACGCACCTTCTTGTCTGTGAAGAAGGTCTTGCAGGGTAGTGACGGGGTCAGCAAAGGTGAGGCCCGCCACATTGCGGGGAAAGGACATCCGCGGCGTGGCTGTGGTGGTGAGACCTATGACCATAACCCGTACACTTCCAACATTTTTGATGATATATGGCATCACAAGTGAGCTTCCATCATCCTGAAGAATGTTAGCTGATAGCCAAGGAACACCTTCGTGGAAGGATCGCATCACAGTATCCAGACCAAAATCAAAGTCATGGTTCCCCAGTGCAATGGCGTCATAACCCAGCTCCAGCAGTGCTTTTTGCTCAGCCTCGCCTTTGAAGAGGTGCGATACAGGAGTACCCGAAAACACGTCGCCTGCATCCACCAGTAACAAGTCTGGATGTTCTGTACGCAACTCTTCTACCATGGTCGCAATTTGTGCAAGAGACTGGCCGTGCAGATCATTGGTGTGCAAAATGACAAGTTCCTGTCCATGCGCGCTCAGTGAAAAGGTACCTAGAACCAGGATCATCACAATTAGGAGGAGCCTTGCCCGGTCCATTTTAATCGGAGACATGGTTCGTCACCACCACGGAAGTCTGTTCAGCGCTTAATGTAACCGGTTGCGAAAAATGCATAAGTGAACAAGAGGTGCCTCCGATAAGACTGTACGAAGTGTGATCTGCCTCGACTCTTACGTTGAGTTGTGCACCTTTGAACTTGATCTTGAAGCTATAATTCTTCCACTGTTTCGGTAGGAAAGGCTTGAAGCTGAGCTCGCCTCCAAAGGTACGCATACCTGCAAAACCATTGACGACACCCATCCACGATCCGGCCATACAGGCTGTGTGCAGACCCTGCCAGGCATTCCGATTGTAATCGTCTAGATCGAGACGGACCGTCTGTAGAAAGTAGTTGTAGGCAAACTCCTCATAACCCAGTTCAGCAGCGATAATGCTATAAATGGCGGGAGATAACGAGGAGTCATGGGTGGTCTTGGGCTCATAGTAATCAAAATCGGCCTTTTTCTCAGCGAGTGTGAAACGATCACCCAAGAGGAAAAGGAGCAAAATGACGTCCGCCTGCTTAATTACTTGATACCGCCAGATCACCAGGGGATGCCAGTTGTTCACCAAGGGAATTTCACTTGGCGGAATCGAATCGATGTCGATGGGGTCTTTCGTCAAGAACGAGTCATCTTGTGGATGAATGCCCAAAGTCTCGTCAAAGGGTAAGTACATCCGATCCGCGCACTTCTGCCACAGGGCAAACTCGTCCTCCTGTAGATCTAGTCTAGCAACTAACTTGGCGTACTCCTCAGGATAGTCGTTGCGCAGTCGATCACGGGCTTCCAGGGCGAGTTGCAGGTTGAATTGTGCCATATAGTTTGTGTAGCAGTTGTTGTTTACGCCTGGCTTGTACTCGTCTGGACCGCAGACCTCGTTAATGCAGTATTGACCGCCCCGTGATTCCAAAAAAGCACCCCGATGAGCCCAGCAACGAGCCGTTTCAAAGAGAATCTCTGCCCCCATTTCCACCAGGAAATCATAGTCTTCAGTGGCCTCGAGGTACTTATGGATGGCATAAGCCACTGCAGCATTGATGTGGTATTGCACGGTCGAACCGAGGAAGTTGCCCGAGGCTTCATGTCCGTTGATGGTGCGCCAGGCATAGAGTGCTCCCTGGTCGCGCATGCGCTTGGCATTTTGCCTTGCTGGTTCGAGAATGCTGTAGCGATACTCCAGGAGCTTACGCACTAGACTTGGCTGGCTATAGAGAAAGAAGGGGATGATGTACGTTTCCGTATCCCAAAAATAATGTCCCTCGTAGTATTCTCCACTGAGTCCCTTTGCAGCAATATTGGTCTTGCCGTCTCGTCCTGTCGACTGGAGAAGCTGTAATGCGTTGAAACGCATACCTTGCTGTAGTGCCACATCACCTTCGATTACCACATCGGTATCGTCCCAGTAGGACCCCAAGAACTCTACATGGCTTTTTCGCCCGCGATCGTAACCGTGCTGGGAACTTCTGATCACAAGCCTCTGCACAAAGTTGCCCAATTGCTCTTCGGGCGTCTCTCGAGACGAACTAACGGCGATAAACTTGTCCATCGTAATCGTTTGACCCTCCACGGCTTCAAAACGCGCCAAAAAGTCTAAGCACTTTGTGGAGGCTGAACCCATGATTGATGTGGCGGGTGAGGTCTGATGCGTAACGGCACAGCCAATCGCTAACTTGCTGTTCTTCGTGCGCGAAACAAGGACCCCGCTTTCATTTGTCATGGTCGTTGATACGACCTCAAGAGCCGGTTCTCTCAGGTGGTGGTAGTTGGTCACGGCTCCGTTGACGTGGGAGCGCAGGACAACTGCTCCGGAAAAGTTAAGTGGCAGGACAGAACAACGCATAAAGGCCAAGTGTTGGTTGGCATGGGAAATAAACCGTTCAAACATGATCTCTACACGTCTTCCCTTAGGACTTGTCCAAGTAAGCTGGCGCCTGAGGATTCCTTCTTTAAGGTCTAAGGTGCGCGAGTAATCGTCCACGGTGCCACTGAACATGGAGAACTCTTCACTATCGACGAAAATCTTGAGTCCTTTCCAGTCGGTGATGTTAATCATGGACTGGTATTCCGCTGGTTGCCTGGCCATGTACTCACCGTAGATAATGGGTTCCGTCTCATAGATTCCATTGATGTAGGTTCCCGGTGTGGAAGGAACATGTGCAGGTAGCCCTTCTTCGAAGGTGCCGCGCAAACCCATATAGCCATTACCCAGTGAAAAGATTGCCTCGTTGCGGTGATTGTAGGCTGCTTTGAACTCTGTCTCAACCACCTTCCAAGGATCAAAGGGATAAATCGATGGTCTGTTCTGATGAAATATCCGCATGGTAAAAATCTCCTTCAAACAATTCTCCATCTTGTAGTTGGCGATTTTCACCCAATCTCCTTCTCATTAATAATACCCGTCCGTTAAGGGTATCCTGTCATGAGAGAGAGCTTGAGGTGGTGACCTAAATTGAAAATATTAATGTTGTCCTGGGAGTATCCTCCAAAAGTGATCGGGGGCTTAGCCAGAGCTGTGGCCGATTTGTCGCAAGCACTCGTCGAAGAAGGGCACGAGGTGTCGGTGGTTACCGGAGATTGGCCGGAAAGCCAACCAACGGAGTACGTTAACGGAGTAAGGGTGTACAGAGTCAATCAGTTTTTCCCCAAACCCATGGGTTTTTTGGATGAAGTGCACTTCATGAACTACCACTTAATCCAAAAGGGGGCAGAACTTCTAAGTCGTGTTACCTTTGATGTGATTCATGCCCATGATTGGCTGGTGGCACCCAGTGCCAAAGTGTTGAAGCATGCCTTTGAAAAGCCCTTAGTCTCTACCATTCATGCCACGGAATGGGGACGAAATAATGGCCTGCATAACGATATGCAACGTCATATCAGTGACTTGGAGTGGTGGTTGACTTATGAATCGTACCGCGTGATTTGCTGTAGCGAGTATATGCGGGAGGAACTACGGAGGATCTTCCAGGTGCCTGAGGACAAACTTACTGTAATTCCTAATGGCGTGCGAGCAGGGGACTTCAAGGATGTTCATGACGACCTGGATACATGGCGAAACAACTGGGCGAGGCCCGAAGAGGAGATTGTCCTTTATGTAGGGCGCCATGTGTACGAGAAGGGTATCGATCTGCTATTGTCAGCAGCACCTAAGGTTCTGGCAAACCGACCTCAAGCGAAGTTCATCATTGCTGGCAAGGGACCTTTGCATGACGAGCTCAAACAGAAGGCATGGAGTATGGGACTAGGTGAGAAGGCGCATTTTCCCGGATTCGTGGATGATCGCACCCGCAACAGCTTGTACAGGCTAGCGGATGTTGCCGTCTTTCCTAGTAGGTATGAGCCTTTCGGTATTGTTGCTTTAGAAGCCATGGCTGGTCAGGCTCCCGTTATTGTCAGTGACGTGGGCGGATTTGGCGAAACAGTGCAGCACGGACAAAACGGAATGACCTTTTATGCGGGCAATGTCAACTCTCTAGCAGACAACATTATTCATCTTCTCAACGATAAGACCTTGGCGCGTAGTCTAAACGAACGTGCGTCAAGGGACTTGAAGGAAAAATATGATTGGAGGCGGATTGCCAGGCAGACCGTGGAGAGCTACAAGCAAACAACACTCAAACCACATGTACACAAAGAGTTCTATGAGCGTTACCAACTGACCGGTGACTTTTCGGAAAAGGAGGGACGCGTTCGTGAAAGCAGTAATCATGGCCGGCGGTGAAGGAACCAGACTCCGACCTCTGACTTGTACCTTGCCCAAGCCCATGGTTCCGATATTGAATCGTCCCATGATGGAGCATATCCTGAACCTACTTAAGCGCCATGGTTTTAGGAATGTCGCCAGTACTTTGTGGTACCTCCCCAATGATGTGACAGCCTATTTTCAGGATGGGTCGGAGTTTGGCGTCCGCATGGAGTACTACATTGAACGCGAACCCCTTGGAACAGCGGGAAGTGTGAAGAACGCGTCCGCGTTTCTCACCGATACCTTTGTTGTCGTTAGTGGTGACGCACTGACTGATATTGATCTCACGAAAGCAGTATCGTATCACAAGGAAAAAGGTTCAGTGGCCACTCTGGTCTTAACGAGCGTGGCTAACCCTTTGAGCTATGGGGTCGTATTAACTGACGGGGATGGCAAAATAGCCCAGTTTCTCGAGAAACCCACGTGGAGTCAGGTCTTCAGTGATACGGTGAATACCGGCATCTACATTTTGGAGCCAGAAGTGCTGGACCTGGTACGTCCTGGTCAAAAGGTTGATTTTAGTCAAGATGTGTTTCCGGAACTCTTGCGCCGCGGAGCCCCCATGTACGGTTATGTGGCGACCGGCTATTGGTCGGATGTAGGTAATCTTGAAGTTTATCGCCAGGCGCACAGGGATTGTCTTGACGGCAAAGTACAATTGGATCTTCCCAACTCGCGACCCGGAAACATCTTCATGGAAGCCGATGTGCACGTTCATGAAACCGCTCGAATTGAAGGTCCCGTTTACATAGGTCGGGGAGCCCGCATTGGAGAGCATGCTTTTATCGGCCCCTACAGTGTGATCGGTTCGTACGCTCAAGTTGATGCCCACTCCAACCTCAAGCAAAGCCTCATATGGTCTGGCGTCAACGTTGCCCAACGTGCGCAGCTTCGGGGATGTGTATGCGCGAAGGACGTCGTAGTTGACAAAGAAAGTGAGATTTACGAGGGCGCCGTCCTCGGACCTAAGGTCCGGGTGGGGGCCATGTCAACGATTGCTCCCAATACCAAAGTGTGGCCTGAAAAAACGATCCTGAGCGGAACCAAACTGCGAGGCTCTGTCGTGTGGGGAAATCAAGAGCAAGGACCAGTTTTTGTCAAGCATGGTATAGCAGGGGATATCAGAGGAAGTCTAAGTCCAGAGACGTTGATTCAGTTGGGGTTAAGCTATGGTGCGTTCCTGGGAAAGAACAAACGTGTGCTGGTCACAAATGACCTCTCCAATGTAGCTGAACTCGCCAAGCGAGCGCTTGTAGTTGGGCTTAGGGGAGGAGGTTTGGATACGCTCGACGGCGGCGAGGTTGTGGGACGGATCACCCGTTTTGCTGTTCAAGAATTGGCCTTGGATGGTGCCCTTCATGTCGGTACCGATGGAGGTGACCCCAATACGGTATTTGTCGAGTGTTGGGATGGTCGGGGCCGGTTGCTTTCAAGGGGTGATCAACGGAAACTCGAAGGGATTCTTCTACGGGAAGACTATCCGCGGTTTGGCGCCGAAGACTTGGGTGATCACGTTCAAGTCGCGGGACTGAAGAAACGGTATTTACAGCGCCTGACAAGACAATACCCAAGTGGCACCCCGGGGTTTAAAGTCGGCTTGGTCATGGATCCACCTACGGATCCTTTCGGTGAGTTGGTCCGAGACTTTCTAAAGCGTAGTGGTTACTTGGTTGTGACAGAACGTGTGGATGGTTTACCGACGGTTGTGGTACAGAACCAGAACTGGTTCTTTCAGGATGAGAATGGAGCTCGCCTCTCCACGCACGATTGGTGGAAAGGGTTCGTTCATGCCCTCAAGAAACGCAACAGGAGCACCATCGCCATGCCTGTTCATCTTTCAGAGGCTGTGGCTCAAACGGCAAGAGAGCAAGGTCTCGACGTGTGCTGGACGAAAATCGAAGCACCTTTTTGGATGGAAGCGGCGACAGAACTGGGTCACACCTTTGTAGAAGAAGATGTAGAGGTCTTCCCCCTTATTGAACCCTTGGCGAGCATTGGTGAACTTCTATCTTTGGTCAGTTCTGAGCAAATACCACTCAGTTCCTGGCAGGGAACGTCGCAGGTGAAAATGACGGAAGTGCGTTGTCCCTGGGAAGCAAAGGGACGGGTTATGCGCAAGCTTATTGAGAGTTCTGATCCCGAACGCAGCCTGTATCTGGATGGTATAAAAGAACGTCGCGATGGAGGCTGGGCTTTGGTTGTTCCCGATGGCGACGATCCGGTTTTTCGGCTCTATGGTGAAGCCGATCCTGGGTCTGAGGCAGCGGGTCTTCTGGAGCATTATGTCGATTTGATCAATAGACATCAAAGTGAGGAGAAATGAAGTATGGTAGCTATTCCTCAGCCAAAAGTAGCATTTTTTTGCATGGAGTACGGATTAGATGAGTCCTTTTCAATCTACTCGGGCGGTCTGGGGGTGTTGGCAGGCGATATTCTGAAAACCGCCCGGGACATGCAGTTGCCCTTTGTTGGTATCGGGATTCTGTGGAGTGAGGGATACTCTGATCAATACTTAGACAAGAACGGTTTTCCTCAACACTCCAGGCAAAACTATGATCGTGCCCATTTGGAAGACACAGGGATCACGGTCAATTTGTGGATTCGTGGAGAAGAGGTTACCTGCAAAGTCTGGAAGACCGAAGCATTCCAAAATGCGACCCTCTATCTGCTGGATACAGACTTGCCGGGTACATCCCATGGGTGGATTACCAGGCAGCTCTATGCGAGTTCGCCACAGGAACGGGTGGCTGCAGAAATGGTCCTAGGTATTGGCGGAGTTCGTTTTTTGAGGAAACTGGGATTCGAGCCTGATATCTATCATCTCAACGAGGGCCACGCTGTCTTCGCTGGTTTGGAGCTGATCAGAGAGAAGATGTCCCGTGGGTCCAATTTTCATCATGCTTGGGAAGAAACCCGCCAACAGATCGTCTTTACAACACACACTCCCGTCATGGCAGGAAACGAAGAACATGACCATGGCCTGCTCAAACACATGGGCGCCTGGGTGGGTCTAGAGTATGATCAGGTTGAGCAGATCGGTGGAAATCCGTTTAACATGACTGTGGCCGGCTTGCGTCTCAGTTATATTGCCAATGCTGTATCGCAGCTCCATGGTGCTACTGCCCGTGCGATGTGGCGCGGTAATCCGGGGGCCGCACCCATCATCAGCATTACGAATGGGGTTCACGTGGATACGTGGCAAAATGTGTACATGCGACAAACCTATAATGTTCAGGGGAATCTCTGGAAGGCGCATCTGCAATTGAAGAAAAAGCTGTTAGAAGAAATCGAGAATCGTACTGGGGTTAGCTTGGATTTAGACGTCTTAACGATCGGGTTTGCACGCAGAGCGGCAGCTTACAAGCGCAGCGGGTTAATCTTCCACAAACCCCATGTCATCGAACCGCTCTTGAAGGATCGCACCATCCAGCTTGTGTTTTCTGGGAAGGCTCATCCCGAAGATGAATGGGGTAAACAGATTGTGGCAAACATCGCCGAGATGGCTTATCGATTCCCTGACAGTGTCGTGTTCTTGGAAAACTACAACATGGAGTTGGGGCGTCTTTTGACCTCGGGATGTGACGTGTGGCTTAACACACCACAAAGGCCCCTGGAGGCTTCTGCTACTTCAGGTATGAAGGCGGCCCTAAACGGGGTGCTCAATCTTAGCGTACTGGATGGATGGTGGACAGAGGGGTGCTTGCATGGGGTCACGGGCTGGCAGTTCGGCGGTGGCTATGAGGGACCCGAACAAACGATGGTGGATGCACTTTCGCTCTACGAGGTTCTCCTCGATGAGGTGATTCCACTCTATTACGAAGACCGCTCGGGCTGGCAAGAAATGATGCGTGCCAGTATTTCCATGGGTTTGCATCGGTTTTCCACGAAGCATATGCTCACACAGTACAACAATCTTATGTATCAACCTTCTACCACTTTGCGCAAGATCAAGCGAGACGTGGCCCATGTCCTGGCTATTCAGTGAAGGTGCAGAGCGGGCGCCAGAATCTGGCGCTTTTGCTTTGTATCGGCTATACTGGAAGGCAGGAGGGGAGAGCTTTGTACAAAACGGATTATCCTATGCTCCAACGTCAACTCGAAAGCCTTTTGGATGGAGAAACGCATTGGCTCGCTAATTTAGCCAACACCTCGGCTCTACTGTTTTCTGAACTAGAAGATCTGAACTGGGTAGGGTTTTATCTCTGTGAAGATTCTGAACTTGTCCTCGGGCCCTTCCAAGGGAAGCCCGCCTGTGTTCGAATACCCTTAGGTAAAGGGGTCTGTGGAACCGCAGCGGACCAACGCCAATCCATCGTGGTACCCGATGTTCATGAGTTTCCCGGACACATTGCCTGTGACGCCGCCTCGCGATCAGAAGTGGTCATTCCTATGATTACCTCTGAGGGAAGACTCTTGGGCGTTCTTGATGTGGACAGCCCAATGCTAAACCGTTTTTCCCGAGACGACGAAGAGGGATTGCGTGGAGTTGTCGACATCGTAGTGCGTTCTTGCCAGTGGCCTGCAGCGGACTAACCTTGCACGACGGTCAGTTCGATCCCATACTCCTGCCGAAAGGCTTCGGCCTGGCGGTGAGCATCGCGGATCTCTAAGTCGCGCTTTTGCGTACCGAACACCTTGATTTCGCAGTTGTGTGGACTTACGCTGGCTTGCAGATTGGTTACAACGCCTGTTCTGGAACGGTCGAGGCTATGTGCGATCTGAAGGAGCGGTGCGAGCTTCTTGATGCGGTCGATGTCGTCTTCTTCAATGGGTCCGTGGTCTACGTGACTCCTGAGGTTGGCATGGAAAAGTCCATCGTGGGACGCGGCTAAGTAGGCTGCTAAGACTCGTTCGCGGTGTGTTAGCCCTAGGAGCGGTGAGTTAAGTACGGTATAGAGCGTGTGTTTCTCTAGGCCCTCGACACTGATAACCACTCCAAGTTCATGGAGTAGGCCGGCAATGAGTAGTAGTCTGCGCTCATAGCTACCCAAATTGTGCAGGGGTGCCAGTTGATCAAAGAGAATCACCGCTAGGTTGGACACGCGCCGCAGATGATTTTCGTCGAGATTATGATAATGGATGAGATTATTCGTGTGATGCGTCAGTACATTGAATAGGATAGGATCCTTAGGAAAGATGTGCTTATAGAATAAGCCGTCTCGAAGGCTACTTGCGCTTACCATGAGTTCCCTGCCGTCTATGGCCTTGAGGAGACGATGGATGATGGCAACGCCGGTAACACTCAGATCAGCGCGATCCTGCTCTAGACCAGGTACCTGCCGTCTTCTCTGCAGATCCATGCTGCTGAGCATCGTATAGATTTCTGCTACCGCATCAGCAGGGATGACGATTCCGTGCGTAACGTCTGGTACATAGTGAACATAATGCCTGTATACTCTAGCTAGAGAGCGAAAGGTGCCGCCTAGACCCATGAGTCTCGGGTAACTCGGAAGCCAGGAGATTTTGGCAAACGTTTCGTCCAAAAAGGCCTCCAGTTCCTTGAGGTTAGCTTTATTGGGCAGGTCTTGCAGCCGATACTTCTCCATGAGAGAAACCGCACCAAAGTCAAGAGTGGTGGAATTTTGGTTGAGCCGGTCTCTAAAACCTACCAGTTTTAGTGCTCCGCCTCCAAGATCAGCCATTAGACCAGTGGTCTCGGTAACGCTGTTGACTAGACCGATGTATCCAAGATGGGCTTCTTCCTCGCTGGAGAGCACTTGGATGGTGATCCCTGTCTGTTCTGCTATACGCTCGATAAGTTCGGAGCGGTTTGGAGCGCGCCGCACTGCGGCGGTAGCCACTGCAATGATTTGTGTAACGTTGCGAGCTCGGCAAAAGCGAACAAAAAGAGAGACCATCTCAACAGCCGAGTTAATGCCCTCGTCGGTTAAAAAGCCCTGCGCATCGGTACCGCTTCGTAATCGCACAGACTCTTTGAGGTTCTCAATCTGATGATGGGCGCCGTTGTCGTTGATGTCGATGATGACCAAGCGTATAGAGTTGGATCCGAGGTCAATAATCCCGATTCGATCCATAGTCGGAGCCTCCTAGTCTAGATTACCTTTATTCTTTATTCTACCAGATTCGCAGAGGCAAGCAAACACTCTGTGTTTCTTGACAGACGTTCTCGATATCAGTATAATTTTGGTAAGTAACAAAGAAATAAAATTTACCCGCACATAGTGCAGAGGGTTTCACGCGGGGTTGGATGGTGACGAATGTGGAGATTACCAAGAAATCGGAATATGCTGTCAGTGCTTTAGTAGAATTGGCTGAGCATCCTGGAGAATTTATCTCATCAAAGGTTATTGCGAGCCGGCAGGAGATCCCGGTTAATTTTTTGCCCCAAATCATTGCACAACTTGGTGCCCCTGGTTGGGTTGTGGGTGTAAGGGGACCCGGCGGTGGAGTTCGACTCGAGGCAGATCCAGCGACCATTACTCTCAAGGATGTAATTGAACTTATTGAGGGACCTATCGCGATTTCCAGATGTCTTAACGGCGACCTAATCTGTTCTCGACAGGGAAACTGTCCCATGCACCCAGTCTGGGAAGAAGCTCAGCAGGCTTTCGTAAATGTCTTGCAGAAACGGACGATCGCAGATTTGGTGACCAAGACCCCCGAAAAGTAATGTGTCGGAAGGAAATATATGTCGGGTGTGGAATAGTAAATGACAGTGAAAATCAAAGGAGTGTCCAGTTTGAGAAGACAAACACTAGGAATCATGCTTGTATTATTGATAGCTTTGCTTGTTCCGGCCATGGCCTCTGCCAGTACTATTGGTTACGTGGATTTTGAGTTCTTGTTTTACTCCCATCCGGAATATGATGCAAAGAATGCCGATCTTCAACTTGCAGCAGAAGAGCTGTACGTAGAAATCGAAGAAGAGGCAGCGAAGTTGTCGACGCAAGAAGAGATCGACGAACTCATCGCCGGTTATGAATGGAAGTTTGAGCAAATCGAACAACAAGTACGTCTCGATCTGGTCACCTTTATTTTAGAAATTATTGAGACGGTTGCAGCTGCACACAATATTGAGACAGTCTTGCCTGAAAGCTCCGTCATTTACGGAGGCGTAAATCTGACTGCTCCTGTAATCGAGGCTATGTATGGATCGTATGGTATTTCTGTTCCATCAGCAATTAGAGAACTATTGCAATAACTGGGTAGGATTTTTTTGGTTGAGGTAGAATAGAACAAGGAAAATCGGGAAAGAGGTGAAGGCGTTGTCAAAGTGGGAATGTACGGTTTGCGGTTACATTTATGATCCAGCTATTGGCGATCCAACACAGGATGTTCCACCAGGCGTAGATTTCAAGGATCTTCCAGACGATTGGACTTGTCCTGAATGTGGTGTAGGGAAGGATATGTTTGAAGAACTATAGGACTTGAGGAGGAAAACAGATGAATCCAAGTGTTAACCCCGATGAGTGCATCGGATGCGGTTTGTGTGAAGAGATTTGCCCAGACGTCTTTCAAATGGGCGACGATGGCCTCGCACATGTAAAGGAAGGCGCCAATTGCGAAGCCGCAGGTTGCTGCCAAGAAGCCGCGGATTCCTGCCCGACCGGAGCGATATCCTTGTAATCTCAATGAACATAGTTGAAAAACCAGCTGTTAAAGCTGGTTTTCTTTTTTCCAGATTCACCAGAAGTCTACTGGATTAGGTCGAGTGTTTCGCGGGAACATTAAGCCTACCAGGAAAAGAGGGAGGTGAATTTGATGGCACTAGGATCTTCCGGATCGAATGTTAAAGTCATGCCCGAAGCGTTCCAAGCCATGAATCAGTTCAAATACGAAGTCGCTACCGAATTGGGGATCAACCCTGAGTATAAGTCTGGATATTGGGGCAACATTTCTTCCCGTGAGTGTGGCGCCGTAGGCGGACATATGGTAAGACGTATGGTCGCCGCTGCTCAGCAATCCTTAGTTGGTCAGGGCGGAGGCACTACCGGTTTTCGTGGGAGTTTCCCACCAGAACCAAAACAAAACCAGTAAGGTAGATACCTAACTGACAGGATGCTCGGCACGATACGTGCTGACGCATCCTGTTTTGCTAAGAGAGGAGGTCCGAATGGCAATGGCTAGACAACGGCGGAAGAAAAGCAAAATCATCGTTCCTGAAGCAACCGAGGCCATGCAGCAGTATAAGTATGAGATGGCCACTGAACTAGGTATTAATCCAGAATACAGGTCTGAGTATTGGGGTAACATTTCTTCTCGCGAGTGTGGTGCTGTTGGTGGACAGATGGTACGACGAATGATCGCTGAGGCTGAGCGAAGCCTTAACGAGCACGAGGGCGGGTTTAAGTAGTAGGGGAGGGGCGTACGCCTCTCTCGCAATTTTCCTTGTCAAGGCTGGCTTTCTGTGGTATATTTAGATTTGGTAACGTGAGGCTTGGAGAGATCAATGTGCATAAAACGTTCATGCAAGAGGCATTAGCGGAGGCTCATTTGGCTTTGACTCGCGGTGAAGTACCAATTGGTGCTGTAGTGGTAGTCGATGGAAAAATCGTCGGCCGAGGCCACAACTTGCGCGAGGCCAACAATGATCCGACGGCACACGCAGAGATTCTAGCCATCCGAGAGGCGGCCAGGAAGTTGAACAGGTGGCGCTTGACGAATGCCACCCTATATGTTACTCTAGAACCCTGTCCGATGTGTGCAGGCGCTATTGTAAACGCTCGCCTCGAGCGGCTGGTATTTGGAGCGTATGACCCCAAAGCTGGGGCGGTGACTTCTCTGATGAATCTTGTGCAAGACAGGCGGCTCAATCACTTCGTGGAAGTCTATGATGGTATCTGCCAGCGTGAATGTGCTGAGCTACTCCACAGGTTTTTCCAGGAGTTGCGTTAGCCACGGTCGTGGAGAGGTGACAGAGTGGCCGAATGTGGCGGTCTCGAAAACCGTTGGGCGCGCAAGCGTCCCGTGGGTTCAAATCCCACCCTCTCCGCCAGTTTACAATGATTACAATATTATACATGGAGAGATGCTGGAGTTTGGCTGAACAGGCACGACTGGAAATCGTGTAGGGGTGATGAGCCCCTCGAGGGTTCGAATCCCTCTCTCTCCGCCATTTGATTTCTTATCTCCTAGTTAAGCTAGGAGTTTTTTGTTAACAGGCTCCTCGTCATGCCTGTATTTTTGCCCCTTGCATGGAAAAGCTATGACTAGTTTCATGCGATGGGAGGGTGAAGATGACAACAAAGACGAGAATTGAGCAGACCGTGGCAGGAGCGCAATCGCTCGTAGGGCAGCTAAAGACCTGTGCCATGGATACAGATGTTCCAGCCGTGAAGGAAATGTATGATGGGATGGCACAGCAAATCGAGGATATGATTCCCAAGCTTCAAGGTCGGCTCAGACACGTAAAAAAGGAAGAACCGCAGTACCAGTGATCACACGCGGTGGGTGGACAAAGCCCAGTGTAAAGCGTAGATCAGGACGTTGCAGGAATCCAGGTGATCTTGACACTTGGGATGATGTTCAGTATAATTGTTTTGTCGTGCTAGACGGGGAGGTAGCGGTGCCCTGTACCCGCAATCCGCTGTAGCGGGGTCGAATTCCTATTTGAGGATTGGTTTTGTGGAGTCTGGTTCAGGCAAGTGGTGTTGACAATTGGGTCTTACGCAATAGGAATCCATGAACCCCGTCAGGTCCGGAAGGAAGCAGCGGTAAGTGGAAGCTCTTATGTGCCGTAAGGGTGCCTGGTTCGAGCTAACTACCTGAATATCGTCTGGGAGGCCATTTTCGAGAATAGGTGCACGACATTTTTTTATGTTCAAATTTAGGTCAGCGTCATCGAAAGGACTTTGCTTGAGCAGTCGAGAAAACATAGGAGAACTCAGGGAGAACAGGAGGGGCATGCGTGGGTTATCAATCGTTGTATCGCCAGTGGAGACCGGAGACTTTTGCTGATGTAGTAGGGCAAGATAGCATCGTGAAAACCTTGGAGAATAGTCTCAAGAGCAATCGGATTTCCCATGCCTACCTTTTCACTGGGCCCCGTGGCACCGGAAAAACATCCGTGGCAAGAATTTTGGCCAAGGGACTGAACTGCAAGTCCGGTCCAACTGCCAGTCCGTGCGGGACGTGTGACGAATGTCTTGGGATCAAGAACGGCACCTCCCTAAATGTGATTGAGATCGACGGCGCCTCTAATCGAGGCATTGATGATGTCCGCGAGCTTCGAAGCCAGGTACAGTTTACTCCCATTAACGCACGCTACAAAGTCTACATCATTGATGAAGTTCATATGTTGACTAATGAAGCGTTCAATGCGTTGTTGAAAACCCTGGAAGAGCCTCCGGCCCACATAGTGTTTATTTTCGCCACGACAGATCCTCATCGCTTGCCGGCCACGATCTTGTCTCGTGTACAACGCTACGATTTTGTGAAATTCTCGGAGCAGGCTACGGTGGAACGAATGAGAGTGGTGGCGGAAAACGAGAAGATCGAGATTGAAGCCGAGGCGTTGCGCTTAATAGCGCAGCATGCTGCAGGAGGGATGCGGGATGCCCTCAGTATTTTGGAAAAGTGTGCTGCCTTTGCCGAGAAAGTTACCGAACAAGCTGTGGTCGAGGTGTTAGGGGTAGCCCCCCAGGAACAAGTGGACTTGTTTGCCAAGCACCTGGAGACAGATTCTAAGAGTGAGGCCTTGCAGATCATTGACGACCTGTACAATCAAGGAAGGGACCTGGCTCATTTTGCCGCTGCGGTAGTTGCTAGACTTCGGCAGGACATTTTAGCCGGTGTGAGCCAGGATGAACTGCGAGCCATTTTGGCGATTGAACAGCTTACGGAGACTATACGGGAAATGCGTTTCGCATCAGATCCGAGAATAGTGCTGGAGCTTGCCGTCTTGAAGATAACGACGACTACGTTGGGCGTGGCCAACGCCGATGTGAGCGAGCTCGAAGACAAAGTGCGTGGCTTAGAGGAGAAAATCTCCAAGCTTCAGGCACAACTGGCGAAGCAGCCAAATAGGGAGCCGGAACGTCCGTCTACGCCAGAGCCAAGGAAGCAAAGGATTCCTAGCGCCAACGACGAAGAACGCTCAAGTTTTCTTCTTGAGAACTGGACCGACTACCTCAAACGCTTGCGGGACGAACGCTTGATGCAGTGC
>DUQE01000124.1 GCA_012837925.1 Bacillota bacterium | reverse complement strand
TGGGTGAGACAGCGCGCCACGGTGTCCCCAATTTGATCATCCTTGCGATCATTCTCAACATCAATTTAGGCTTGCTTAACCTACTCCCTGTTCCGGTTTTGGATGGGGGATGGCTACTCATTTTGCTTATTGAAGCGGTTCGCGGTAAGCCTCTGGCGCCGGAGACCAAGGGTATTGCCCAGTTTATTGGTCTGGCCCTATTAGTGGCACTGATGCTTTTCGCCACGTTTAAGGACCTATCGCGTTTCAATCTCTTTTCCTAAACAAGGGAGTGTATAGGATGCGTCAATCGACTCGCCAAGTCATGGTTGGAGGTGTACCCATTGGTGGCGGTGCGCCTATTACGGTTCAGTCCATGACCAATACCGACACAAGAAATGCCGAAGCAACGCTGTCCCAAATCGAAGCCCTGGAGGCGGCCGGATGTGATATTGTTCGTGTTGCTGTGCCAGATTCACAGGCTGCAGATGCCTTGTTTTCCATTGTTCCAAAGAGCCCTGTGCCAGTTGTTGCAGACATTCATTTTGATCACAGACTGGCTCTCAAGGCGCTAGAGGCAGGGGTGCATAAACTACGTCTTAATCCTGGCAACATTGGTTCCGAAGAGAAAGTTCGCGAAGTGGTCAAAGCTGCTAGCGAACGGAGCGTCCCCATTCGTATTGGAGTGAACTCAGGTTCGGTGTCTGCACCCTTACTCGAACGGTATGGAAGAAGCGCCACAGCCATGGTGGAGAGTGCTTTAGAACACATCGCTATTTTTGAAAAGCTGGCTTTTTACGATATTGTTGTGTCTCTAAAAGCTACGGATATCGACATGACGGTTGAAGCCTACGAGATGTTGGCTCAAAGGGTGTCGTATCCAACACATTTGGGGATCACCGAGGCTGGAACGAAGTGGTTTGGTACCGTCAAATCCGCCGCTGGGCTTGGGGCATTATTGTCAAGGGGATTGGGTGACACACTCAGGGTTTCCCTTACTGCTGACCCTGTTGAGGAGGTCAAAGTAGGTTGGGCAATTCTTTCGTCACTTGGTCTGCGTCAGCGAGGTCCTGTCTTCATCTCTTGTCCTACTTGCGGAAGAACTGAGATCGACCTAGAAGGAATAGCAGCAGAAGTGGAGAAACGTTTAAGTGATTTTCCCCTGCCCATAACCATCGCGGTCATGGGTTGTATCGTTAATGGACCGGGGGAAGCTCGCCATGCTGATTTGGGAATCACAGGCGGAAAAGGTGTCGGACTTGTATTTCGTCATGGGCAGATTCTGCGCAAAGTCCCGGAGGCGGAGTTGGTCGATGCCTTAGTCGCAGAAGCTAATAATTTGCTTGCAGAGAGATAGGGGATACGCCATGTATATGTCACAGTTATATTCACCCACACTAAGAGAAACTCCGTCGGAGGCCGAAATCATCAGCCACAAGCTCATGTTGAGAGCTGGTCTGATGCGGCGAACAGCGGCGGGGGTGTACGCATTTCTTCCCCTAGGACTGCGAGTTATTCGCAAGGTTGAACAGATTATTCGTGAAGAAATGAACGCCATTGATGGTCAAGAGGTACTCTTACCGATTGTTCAGCCAGCCGAACTCTGGGAAGAATCGGGTCGCTGGAAAGACTACGGTGATGAAATGTTTCGCCTTCGTGATAGGCAGGGCCGTCAGTTTTGCCTGGGTCCCACGCACGAAGAGATTATTACGGCCTTAGTGCGATCGGAGATCCGTTCATATCGCCAACTGCCCCTCAGGCTGTACCAGATTCAGAACAAGTACCGCGACGAAATGAGACCGCGTTTTGGTTTAATGCGTGGTCGTGAGTTTATCATGAAAGATATGTACTCTTTTGATCGCGATAATGAATCTCTCGACGAGAGCTATTGGGCTGCCTATCATGCCTACAAGCGCATCTTTAAGCGTTGCGGTGTTGATGCGCATCCTGTTGAGGCCGACTCTGGTGCAATCGGAGGCGATGTAACGCATGAATTCATGGTTCTAGCTGAATCGGGTGAAGACTTGGTTCTGTTTTGTGCTAAATGCGAGTATGCAGCCAATGCCGAGCGCGCCGAGGGTGTAAGAGAGGC
>DUQE01000123.1 GCA_012837925.1 Bacillota bacterium | reverse complement strand
TGGATTTATCTCCCTGACCGGATATAATAAGAGGCGTTCGGGCTTCATCAATCAAAATCGAGTCAACTTCGTCAACAATGGCGTAATGAAGTGAACGTTGCACCATTTGGCTAGGTGAGACAACCATGTTGTCCCGCAGATAGTCAAAGCCAAACTCGTTGTTGGTACCATAGGTGATATGCGCTCCATACGCTTGCTGGCGCTCTTCGAAACTCAAGCCGTGGACAACTACGCCCACCGTTAGCCCGAGAAACTCATACACCTTCCCCATCCAGTCGGCGTCGCGCCGAGCGAGGTAGTCGTTGACGGTCACAACATGGACCCCTTGATTGGTTAAAGCATTGAGATAGACAGGGAGGGTAGCCACTAAAGTCTTTCCTTCACCCGTCTTCATCTCCGCAATGCGGCCCTGATGAAGAATGATTCCGCCAATAAGCTGCACATCATAGTGGCGCATTCCGAGAACCCGCCTCGATGCCTCACGAACCACTGCGAAGGTCTCCGGAAGTATATCGTCTAGAGTGGCACCGTCTTTTAGCTTCTGCTGAAAATACTCTGTCTTGCCACGCAGCTCATCATCACTGAGTGCCTGAATCTCCGGTTCCATGGAGTTGATTGTTTGAACGACCGAATCCAGCCGTTTTAGTTCTCGTTCTGTTGGATCAAAGAAATTCTTAATACTCTTGAGCACTTCTATACCTCCCGCATCTATTGTACTAACCCTTGCTCCCGGCGTCAATTAACGCCCATAGACCCCCTGTTACCAGGGAATGTCCCCCAAGCAAGACCGGGATCGGCGCGGCCATAGCGGCGCTGGTGAACTCTCGCAATAGTGGATGGGAAATGAGGTCCACTTCCCCAAGATCCGACGCAAAGCGATCGGTCGGTGTAAGTTGCCATTTAAAGTGTTCGAACAGTACCCTGCTATCTAAGACCGCACCCAGCGCTATTTCAGCTAAGAAGTCAAAGAAGTTCGCAAAACCCATACCATCGATGAGCCGTCCCATGAGAGCTTTCACCTCACCGCGGGCATCTCGGCCAAGGGCTTTCATTCCCCGTTCTTCGGAATAGAGCCGTAAGCGGCAGCGGGTGTTGGCATCAAGGTATTGAAAGAGGTTAGAACCGACGCGACCATAGATGACCATCTCTCCATTTGGATCACCGAGCAGTTCCTTAATGGCCGTATAACGACGAAAATCCCAGTGCAGGTCCTGTACAGCTTCGCGCGTATGCACACCCACATCGGGGTGTACTGACATGATCATGATATCAGTGGGGGTGTCTACATCAAAATTGAGGCCCAGCGTACGTTGAATGGGAACCCAGCGCAAACCAGCTTCGTTGCAGAGCGCGAGAGCCAGAGTGTTATCAATAGGAGGAAGTGTTATATAGTTTAAAGCTTGCCCAGGTGTGAACCCTACGATGTCTGCAGAATAGTAATTGTTCGCTACTAATATTCCCTCATTCTGTTCTAACAGTTCACGGAGATACTTAATTTCTGCAGAAGAAATCAGGGGAGCCGATGCTCCCCCCATGTATAAAACCTTTTCTAAACCATAGGCTTGCACGACATCCTGTAAACGCTTGCCAAAGTGGAAAGGCTCTCCGAGTTCTTCGTCAACTACCACTTCGACCTCGGTGAATTGTAGCCGCTCTGCGAGTTCTCGATAACTCGTGACAACTACCACATGGTCCAAGCCGCCTTGTTTGGCTCGTTCCACAAGATCCAAAACCATCCCTTGCCTTACCCTCTGCATTTGTGCCTCTAACGGACTACGCACAAGACCGCCTTCGAACACTACTAAACTTACTGACTGTACCATGTTAGAACTGCGACTCGATCAAACCATAATTGCCGTCACGACGCTTGTACACTACACTGACGTCTCCCGTGTCTGCATCTCTAAAAACGAAGAAATCGTGACCTAGAAGCTCCATCTGCATCAGTGCTTCTTCTACATCCATGGGTTTTAAGGCAAAGCGTTTCGTTCTAACAATGCGTGGTTCTGGACCGTCGACTCCGTCTCCCTGTACCGATGCGGGCATTTCGCCGAGCTTGGGTCCATGGACTCTACGGCCAAGTTTGCTCTTGTACTTGTTAAACTGACGCTCAATGCGATCAACCGCTGCGTCGATAGATGTATACATATCTCCCGTCTTACCTTCGCCACGAAGAATGATCCCCGATAGGTTCATCGTGACCTCAGCAATATGGATGCCACGTTCTGTTCTAAGCATCACTTCAGCCGAAAATGTTTGATTATCATTGAGGTACTTTTCGAGCTTGGCAACTTTCTTGTCTACATAGCCTCGTAAAGCTTCCGTTATCTCCAAGTTCTTCCCTGAAATATTGATTCTGATTGTGGCCATACCTAATCACTCCTTCAATGATAAGCCTTGTATACCTAATATTTCCCATCGGTGATCGAAAATCCTCCCGGCTAGAAAAAAATGGACTGAGTTTGCACTCAGTCCTCATCTCGTCAGATTTTCACCACATTCGAAGCTTGTGGACCTCTGTCTCCAGAGACAATCTCGAACTCAACACTTTCGCCTTCTTGGAGAGATTTGAAGCCCTCTTGTTGGATTGCCGAAAAGTGTACGAACACATCTCCTTCGCCGTCATCACGTTCAATAAATCCGTAGCCCTTTTCAGCATTGAACCACTTTACCTTACCTAACATTAGTAAACATTCCTCCTAAGCTTGAAACTCCGGTCTCAACTTTCCGGTAACTTAACTTTAGCATAATACACAGGCTATTGTCAAGGTTTGGAAAAAGACAAGCCCATGTCTACCGCTTACCGTAAGCCCTTCCTGCCAGCCCAATCTGGGCCCTTTTTGTCTTGGGTCCTTGGCTGGCCACCAAATACTTGTTCAAACAGGCCTCATTGTCCCGCTCCTGGTTTTCGAGGGCCTCCAACACAGGAAGCAACTTAGAAACTGCGGCTTCAAGCGTCTCAAGTTCTTCTTGATAATACACCGGAGCAACAAGCCTCAACTGGGGCAACGAAAAAGTGGACAAGTCAAAATGAACCACAAGTTGGTTTTGCAGCGACTGAATGCGCTGTTCAAACTCACCAGCCTGTGTCAGGAGAGCTTCCTTTTTCCTTAGAACTTCTAAGAGTCGATCAAGGTGACCATCACGGATCAACTCCTGCTCTCCGGAACCTACCTCTTGAATCTGCCTATACAACAGAAGCTGTTCATCATAGGCCTTGGTAAGTTCACAGAGTTTGTCCCTTATCTCTCTCATTTGACTTGACCCACCACCTGCTCCCAAGTATCTCTTAACTCGACTAACATGTCTAACGCACTGTCAACAATGGCAGGGTCTTTCTTGACATTGGCCTGGACTAAGAGGTCATGAATATATACGTATAGTTGTTGTAGATTTTCTGCAATTGCACCAACGCTGAGATCTAGAGAGAGAATCAGTTCGTTGATGATATCCTGGGTACGAATTAGCTTAGCACTTGCTTCTTCGAGGTTGCCAGTACCCATGTGATCCTTCGACTGCCGAGCAAAACGAATTGCTCCATCAAACAACATCATCAGTAATTCACCCTGCGATGCTGTGGCAACCTGTGTCTGTCTGTATACTTGATAAGCTTGTACACTCACCGAAAAATACCCCCCTATGCCCGTTCATCAATGAGAAGACCTATCATCTCTCGAATACGAGCCACCGTATCTAATACATCCTCTGGAGGAAGCTCCTTAATTACTTCATCTGTATCGATGTTAATGACTTTCACCATGATCCGCTGAGTGTCTTCATGAATAGAAAATCTCAAGGCGCGGTTAATGTGCTCAATCGCATCGTTAATGCTCTCTACCGCGGATTCAACCTCGGCCTTATCCGATACTTCCTTGAGGTCTTCTCTCGCCGCCTCGTCTACCCACAATTTCTCCACATTCTTCTCTTGCCCAACTTTCGGAACCCTCTGCACGCTCGTGGAACTTGCATACGTTTGGTTTGTAGCATCTGACCTAGTTAGGTCTAGCGTTGGTGCCGACTGCACCCTGAGACTCATATTCCTCACTCCTAACCTTTTTGGGGTTTCGATTCTCTGAGCGTCCGTTCCAAGACTCCCAGATCAATCTGTCGTTTTAATGCGGCTCTTTGGTTTTCAGCCTGAATATCCTCATAGACTTCGTGGCGATGTACCATAACATCCCGTGGAGCATCGATCCCGATCTTGACTTGATCGCCCCTAACATCCACCACTACGATGCGTATATTATCGCCAATCATAATACTCTGATCCACTTTGCGTGTCAGTACCAGCATGTAGGTCCCTCCCTGGACTCTATTCTTCCCGAACTAGTCAGGAATTAGACTGATTCTTGCATCTTCTCCTTGCCCTCTTGAGCTTTACTTTGCTTCTGCATTTCGTATGCGTTCTTATGCATTTCCGCAATTACATTATGCTTCGTATGATATCTATCACCCGGTATGATGAATTGCGCTCCTAAGAGGGTTTTCGCGTTAATCACGACAGGTGCTTGCAGGTTCACTGTCATGTCCGCTACATTTTCCGGAATCGTCACGATGCCATAGACCTTACAGTCCTCGGGAGACTCTATCTGCAAGAGCTCGATCTCTTCTTCGTTGAGCTGTACCGAGTAGTCACTGCGGACTAACTCAGGCATGATGATGACAAAACTCAGTTCTGGATCATCCATCGATTGGAGAAAACTAAAGGCACTGTCCTCTTGCTCCACAACTACATAACGATGATACTCCGAAAAACCTAGGATTCCCACGGGAAAGTGAATTATCTTTTCCTCATCCACCTCTAAAGTACCTAACCTTGTCTGTAATTCCACTAATTCCCACCCCATCTTTACACACGGACGTCCACCTCGACTCCACCTAGAGTCCAGGAAATCTCTGGCGGACGAATACGGTGCCTAATATTGACCCCTCCCTGGTTCCAGCTAATCTCCTGTTTATAATTAAAGCTGATCTTCGGTCTAGTTGCTGGTGCAGCACGGATGTTGAGCTCGGGAACTTCCTCCAACATGGCTCTTCTCGCTTGTTCGGCCAGAATCATCTCTTCCCTGAAATGACCAGCTCTCTGCACCACTTCGTCACCAGCGGCAGCCATCTTACCAATGGCTTCAATGGTCTTTTGATACGCACTGTCCCGCACTTGACGACTGTAGTAGCCAAAGCCTCCAATCCCTAGCTCGTTACGACTCTGCAATTGGTCAATCTGCATTTCGGGACCAATCGTTCGGATCTGGACCTGGGAGACTCTTTGCTCTATGTCAGCACGAGGCCAATAAATCTCCAGATCCATGGTTGAGTAGGTTGAGGTAATTTGTAGCATTTTTCTTCCCTACCTTAGCGCAAGAAGTCTACCAACGAAGGCTGGATAATTCGTGCGCCAACCGATAAGGCTGTCCGATAGGCAAACTCCTCCATCTTGAGTTCCATAATGGCCTCAGCGTAGTCCAAGTCCTGCTCTTCCGAGAGAATCTGCGTCAGGTTGAGCTGTAGATCGAGCATACGCTCCTTGGCCAGCCCCACCCTATTTTGCTTTCCACCGAGTTCTGACACTTGTTGCAGAACATTGTCTAAAGCGTCATCTAGTTCACTAAGGACTGTTGAGCTAGGGTTGGGACTTGGAGCGGAGAGCTCAACGTAGAGCTGTTGCAGAGCCCCAAAAATGGGTTTAAACAGCTCCTGCCCTCTCATATTAACTGACATCTTTACACCAACGCCGATTTCGAAATTAAGAGACATGGCGTTTGGGTTAACCGTAATTGGGGCCTCTTCAGCATCTTTCATGTTAGAAAGAAACTCGATGTCGGGAAGGCCCGATTCAGAAGGATCTCCCTTTTCAAACGGTTTGTGTTGAGTATACTGACCTGCAAATATATACCGTCCTCCATGGGTAGTGTTGGCTAGTTGAAGCACATTGTCATGGAGCTGCCCAATCTCGTCAGCCAAAGCTTTCCTGGCGGTTTCGTCCAAATGAGAAGACGCCCCGTATAGGCCTAGTTCTTTCGCTCGATGAATTACGGAGATAACGTCCTTCATTACAATGTCTGCTGCGTCAAGCCAAGATTCAGCAGAACCGATGTTGCGGATGTACTGATCCGCCTCGCGAATCGAAGTGCTGGTACGCAGAATGATTCCGGCCTTGACAGGATCGTCAGAGGGCACGTTGATCTGCTTTTTCGAGCCTAGCTGATTGTTGATGCGATCTAGGCGCGTTAGCCCGCGATTTAGGTTCAACAGTAGATTATTGTTCATAACCCTATTGGTAATTCGCACAGTCAATCCCTCCTATCGTCCTACAATGCCTAAGCGGTTGATTATTGTATCTAAAGCCTCATCCATTGTCGTCATCACCCGAGCGGCCGCACTATAGGCATGTTGAAAACGAATCATGTTCGCCATTTCTTCATCAAGGCTCACTCCCGAGATGGAGTCCTTGAGATTCCGCAAGTGAAGCTCTAGGTTCGTGTCGTTTTCGTTCATCCGGCCCGCCTTTTGGCTATCTACACCTAGTTTCGAAATGATTGAGTTAAAGGCATCACCGATAGTGATCAATGTATCTCCTCCGGCAGCAGCCACAGGGATAACTGGCTTGAAACGAAGACTGGCAAGAGCAATGGCGTTCTCTCCATTTCCTTCAGCATACGGTATCGTACTGGCACGAATCTTTCCTACATCTTCGGCTATGTCTTGGTTCACACGAATGTTCAAGGCAGCAAAAGGTGTCGCTGGGTCGTCTCCTTCAAAAGTGAAGAATGGTACCTCAACAGGATCTACTTCAACTGGATCGGGTTGCCCGTATAAATCATAACCTCCGGCATGAATATCATTGAACTCACGTGCGAAATTTCTAGTCCATTCATCCAAAGCATTGATGGAGTCCTGAATCTCGTGATCTCTCAGCCTTATAAGGCCAGCAATCTCACCAGAGGAGATCTCCACTTTATTGCCCGTGGTCGCCCACAGGATCTCGTTACGCTTGTAGTTCTCTCCCTCTACTGTCTGACCAGATGTGACCAGGCCATAAGAGGTTCCCCGGTGTACCAGGCTGGCTCCTCCGATGGTTACTCCCACCATATGAGCATGGTCCTGGATTACTTCGATATCCACCAGGTGACTTAACTCTTCAATCAAACCGTCTCGGGCATCCAATAGGTCGTTAGGAAGGCTGCCTGTCGCAGAAATCTTTCCGATCTCGACGTTGAGATCAGCTATCCTCTTTGCTAGAGAGTTAACCTCACTAATCTTGAGCGGTATATTTCCATTGATATTCTCCCTCAGGCTCTGCAAGTGTGTCCTTGTGCCAGTGATGGATTCTACCAAGACCTGCGCCCGTTGCACAACAACTTCGCGCACCGCGGCAAAATCCGGTTCACGACTCAAATCCTGCAAAGAATCCCAAAACTGATCCAGAGCATAATGGATACCATTGTCGGTAGGCTCATTAAAGAAAAGTTCCACTTGCCTGAGGCCTTCTTCCATGGTAGACCAGTAATTCTTGCTGTGCAGTTGTTGGCGCAAACGCAAATCAACAAAACTATCACGCATTCGATTAATCTGGCTTATCTCGACACCCGTACCAAGTTGACCCGATGAAGGTGTATAACCCATCATAGGTGCAGGGTATGGCTTGGTAGCCGAGTGAAGCGCCGTCTGCCGCGAATAGTTCGGATTGTTGGCGTTGGCAACATTATGTCCTGTTATGTCTAATGAGACTTGCTGGGCCTGCAAAGCACGTAGTGCAATGGAAAGCCCGCTAAAGGTCGTCCTCATACTCATAATGAACTACACCTTTCGGTCGAAAATTGATTTGCCCGCCGTATTTCC
Organism: Bacillota bacterium; assembly: GCA_012837925.1. Classification (GTDB taxonomy): domain Bacteria; phylum Bacillota; class Limnochordia; order Darwinibacteriales; family Darwinibacteriaceae; genus UBA5420. Next base: position 28,834 of record DUQE01000123.1, on the reverse strand, counting down.
CCCTGGTCGGGCATACGTGGGCGAAGTATCATCACCCATCAGCAGGTTCAAGGAAAACTGCACATAACTCAAGGATTGGCTGAGGAGCTCCTGGTTGAGATCATTGAGAGACTGAAGTCTCCCCAAACTCTCAGCCAGATCAAGAAGTAAAGGAGCGGCGGCCTCTTGTTGCTCGGTATCGAGGGAAGCCAACCAGTCCTCAAGTTTCTTGCCAGCAGCCAGCACATCATAGAGCTCCGCTCTTTCTTTATCTACTTCCTCTAAGCGGGTCAAGCACTTCTGCTCTTCGCCAGCCAAACGTGAGATTTCCTGGGCATCGTTGATGTGTTGTTGTTTGGCAGTCCCTATTGCGATCAACTCTTGCAGCAATCGGTTTTCGGTCTCCACAACGGCTATGAAGTCATCCCACAAAGTCATGACACTTAACTCCGATTCTGCGCGTTGATAATCCCCTGGGCAATCTGCCGTGCAGATACGTGGTAGGTGCCATCTTGCACAGCTACCTTGATCTCTTCTGCTCGAGGCCGAATGTCAGGAGCGTTCTGAAGCTTCTGCAACAGAGCCTGCATTTCTTTGCCTTCCGCCGACAAAGTTACTTCATCGTTATAAGAAGGGTTTCCAGCTTGCTTTCGCACTCGATTTGCCTGGCGTTGCTCATTATAGACCTGGGCCACGCGTTGCACAGCTGCCTTATTAGAAATAATCATCGTTAAAACCCCTTTCTCCCTTACTTTAATTGTCGGCACCATAACCAGAAAGCTTTAATCGTTACGGCTCTTAAGATGCTCGATCATATAGACTTTAGCGTCTTGCCTGGACTTTAGTTTAGGTGCCTGAGCTTTTTGGGACATCGTGTTTCGCAAGTCGTTGCGACATCTGGCACAGACCCGTCCAATGGTAATCGAAGCACCACAGATCGTACACTGTAGACTGGCATCTCTGGGAACAACGTCCAGACGGCCTTCCTGAATATACTCATATATCAAATCAACGTCCACCTCGGTTTCGCGTGCCACTTCTACAACTGTCGCCCCAGGGTTTTCCTTAAGATAATTCCTTACAGCATCAAAATCCTTTTGGGCTTTTTCGTAACACTCCGGGCACAAACCTCGACTAGGATGGGAAAAAACACGGTTACACTCTTCACAGTTCCTGAGCATCTTGGTCACTCCTTACTATTTCTGTACGCGCTACAAAGACTCCCATAGGCTTTCCTCCATAGTCCTGAATAAGCTTAGCTAAGGAGGAAAACGTACTCCCTGATGTGATGACATCATCAACAATCAGACAGTGCTTGTCCCGAAAATCACAACCGGGCAGCATGGCAAACGCTCCTCGGACGTTGTGTCTCCGAGCTCGAGACGAAAGTCCACTCTGACTGTGCGTCTCACGCTTCCTTATCACGTACGTACAAACAGGTCGTTTCCATACTTCCCTTATAGTATCGGCAAGGATCTCCGCTTGGTTGAATCCGCGTTTTTCTAAGCGACCCTGGGCCAAAGGTACAGGAACTAGAAGGTCAACCGTGGCCAGTTCTGGTTCTTCCCGAGCTGCGAGACCCAGAAAGAACCCCAACGTTTCTGCAATCTCAAAGCCGCTTTGAAACTTCATCTTGTGGATCAAGTCACGGCCAAATCCCTGGTACGGAAAGAGGGAAAAATACGAACAGCCCTGCACTTCTCTGCGTTCCCACGAAATCGCCAAGGAATCGAGACATCCTCTGCAAGCCCCCACGGGTAGACTCGGATGCTCCCCGCATAATCCACAGGGGGATACTGGAGGCAAGAGGAGGTGTCCTAGCGCCTGCCACCAGTCACCAAGTTGTCTCATTATAAAGAAGTCCCCTTTCCCTAGCTTGGCGGTTGAGCTTCCGAATCAACTCTAGCGACTTTTTCATGGGTCGGGTTATGTGTGAACCAGCAAAGATCACAGTACCGCTTGGTGATTCAGCTGTCCTTCCCACTCTACCAGCTATCTGTACAAGGGCGCTCACCGGAAAAACCGCGTGATCTGCATACAAGACAATTACACCCACGCCGGGAAAGTTCACCCCGCGCTCCAGTACAGAGGTTGTTACTACAATATCGAGTTTCCCGTCCTTGAAGCTCTGCACGGTTTCACTACGGTCGGGGGCCTTTGAGTGACATACTCCGATGGTTTTTCCCAGCGCCTTGGTCAAAGTCTCCTGCAACCGCGAACAGGCGGCTATGGTTGGAGCAAAGACCAGCCAGGGATGACGATTATCCTGCAACATTTCCATCAAGGAAGAAGAAAGATCGGCTGGCTCTAACTTGTTCCAGTGAGGTAGCTCTAGCTTCAAGAGTCTTGGCTCCGGGAGGGCAAATCCATGATACCGTGCGGGAATCGTGATTACACGATCATAGTCACGGTGCGAATGGGGTGTAGCCGTCATTTCCACCAATTTCCCTTTGGGAAGGAGGGCTCGAAGGAGTCCGAGTTGCAACATCTCGTTACCTTGGTAGGGAAAGGCATCTACCTCATCGAGAATAGCAAGGTCAAATCGCTGATAAAAGTGGAGTACCTGGTGCGTTGTAGCTACAACTAAGGTGCCCGGCGCAAGCCATGGCTGTCCACCGTAATGGCTAGCCACCGTCACATCGGGAAAGGCGGATCGTAATCGCTCTGTCATTTCCCGAACAATATCTTGGCGAGGAATGGCGAAAAGAACATCGCCTCCTTCACGCAGAACCCGTTGAATGAGAGCGAAGGTCACTTCTGTCTTCCCAGCTCCGCAAGCAGCCCACACCAAAGCTTTGCCCTCTTCCTGTTCCCAAAACCGGAGAAGTTCGTTACTGGCGTCTCGCTGCGAAGTGGTAAGCTCGTACGCGAGCCTAAGTTCAGCACTTCCACTTCCCCCTCCATCGTTTCTCCTTCCATTTGGCACAGCCAGAGTTAAGAGCGTGCTGCACGAACGGTTCTCTCCCATGGTTTTGCAGGCCATGCAAAGCAAACAGTCCTGGTTACCACAGACGAGACACGGAGCCGTCTTGGCATCTTCACTTTGGCATCGGGAGCAAATCTTGCTTCCCCACGCACCTGTGGTAAACCCGGGGACTTGATTCAACTCGGCTCGGTGTACGCCCAAATCCAAGGCGCGACTAATATCGCTAGGCCAATACCCTTCTTGCCTTAAGACGCTTACCAGTCTCTGCTCCGACAGGATTCGTCCTTGTAGCATCTCTTTTATACGAATAAGAACCTCGTCTTCTGACAGGTCTCTTTCAGCCACGCATAGGCTTGAGCGTTGGTATTGTTGGTGCTTTCTCGACAGAACAGACCACCATACGTGTCGCCATCGACCTCTCATTCTGCCTTCCCAAAGGCGTAATATCTCATGGGCCTTGGAACTAACCAGTGGCGCACAAACGATGAGTCCCTTCTGCCCATCCACCAGCAGCTCGGTCCCGTGCCGGGGATGACGTAACAAGCCCACCCGAAAACCTTCTTGCGATTTGACCACACAAATCTGAAACTTAAACATAAGGGCCTCCTTAGACCCTGGGCAACACATTCTTCTCTGCCTATAGGAGCAAATCCTGCAGGCAAGAAAGCGACATCCACCCGCCACGTAAATGCCGCCTTCTCCTCTCTATTTTATTCCTTCGCATCTTCCATAGCAGCCAATAACGCCACCTTTGTTCGATCATGCTCACCCAGCTTGCGATAGATGTTACTTACATGATTCTTCACCGTATGCTGGCTTATGAACAAGGCCGAAGCAATCTCCCCATTAGAAAGACCCTGAGCTATCAGCTTCAAGACCTCGCGCTCCCTCGGGGTAAGGAGAGAAAGGTTTTTTTCTTCCATAGGACACCCTCCCACCCATTACATTCAGTTTCTTGAATATAGTATTCACCAGCATATACAATGTCCACAAAAGGCTAGCACATATAGAAAAAACAGTAGCCGGGGGTTGGGGTTGGGGGTGGCCACTGCTTTTTCAATGATTTTCTTGAACTTAGTGTAACACGTTCGTTAAAAACCGAACACTGGACAATGGTCCTATTTTTTATAGGACCATTGGGTAAAAACCGCCATTCTAATTGCTTGTCAAGGATACTTCCCTATGATATAACTAAGAAAACAAAAAGGAGGCCCAAGAAATGCTAACCCTTAAGGATATTCAGGAAGATCCCGTGTTCTTGACTCTGATCGACAATTCCAGTGCCTATCTCAGGGCTCGTGGATATACGGACCATGGTCTCAGACATGTTTCCTATGTATCAAAGATGACAGCCCACCTTCTAGCGGAGTTGGGGTTCGATGACCGCACTGTTGAGCTCGGAGCGATAGCAGGTTATCTTCATGACATCGGAAACCTTTTGAATCGTAAACATCACTCCATATCGGGAGCAAACATCGTCTACTATGAACTTCGACGTCTAGGTATGGACCTGGAAGAAATCTGCACGATCATTACTGCCATCGGAAACCACGAGGAGGAAATCGGTAAAGCGGTTAGTCCGGTAGCCTCAGCCCTCATTCTTGCGGACAAAAGTGATGCGCACCGCACTAGGGCCAGCCGTATCGACAGTGAGGAACGCCCGGGTATCCACGATCGAGTAAATCTAGCTATCACTGACAGCAAACTCTATGTAGATAAAGAGCGAAAGATGATTACGCTGGAAATCGCCTTCGACCAAGAAGTGTGCCAAATCATGGATTTCTTCGAAATCTACCTCACCCGGATGGAAATGTGCAAAGAGGCCTCGATTGTTCTAGGTTGCCGATTCCGACTGCTGATTAATGATCTGGAATTCCTCGGCCAGCTTACAGCCTACTAGGTGAACATACCGTGACTTACTGCAAAGACTGCAGCTTGCGTCCTGTCGTCCACCTCAAGTTTCCTGAGCAAGTTTGTGATGTGATTCTTCACCGTCTTCTCACTGATATAGAGTGTGTTGGCAATCTCTTTGTTGCTTAGTCCTTCAACAATGTATTGAAGAATCTCCATTTCTCGTTCTGTCAACTCTAACTCGTTGATGGCCGCTGCACTATGCAGGCGACTATACTGCACCTCCATATGGTGGTAGCGCTCCATAACACGTTCCATCAGATGGGTCGAATAGACGGTCTCGCCTGTAGCCACCCTCTTGATGGCCTGGACCACTTCGCGAGGTTCGGCGTCTTTCAAGAGATAACCCTTTGCGCCTACACGAATCATTTCATTCACATAGGACTCGTTGTCATGGATTGTCAAGACGAGTACCTCGGTGTCAGGGTGTTCCATGCGCACGGTCTTTGCCACATCAATCCCGTTCATACCAGGCATGTTGATATCAAGTAACAAGACATCTGGCTCCAACTCGTCCATTAAGCGTAGCGCTTCGACGCCATTACTGGCCTGCCCCACTACGTTGATACCTCCCTCCAGTTCCAAGAGCCTGCTTAGGCCTTGTCGCAAGAGGGGATGGTCGTCCACTATCAGCACATTTATGTTACGCAATCCCTGTCCACTCCTTTGCCCTCGGTCAACGGGATTCTTACTAATACTCTTGCTCCTTTACAGGGTTCACTTTGGATCTGCACCGAGCCATTAAGGGCGTTGGCACGGTTCTGCATACTGAGCATCCCATAGTGCTTGCCCGTTCGAAGCTTATGTTGGATATCAGGCATATCAAAGCCTACACCATCATCCTTTATTTCAGCACTTATGTATCGATTCGAGTACTCCAACGTCACCTGGACCCGATCTGGATTCGCATGTTTCCGGCAGTTATTCAGGGCTTCCTGAACGATCCTGAACACAGCCATTTCTATTTGATTATCCAAGCGGACTTCCGTGCCTAACAATACAAAGTCAGTAGAGATCGCCGTTTGCTTAGAGAAATTGCTGAGGCCATTCTTGATGGTCAGAACCAAACCCAAATCATCAAGTGTCATGGGGTTAAGATCGTAGATAATGTTCCGTAATTGCGCAATGCTTGCCTGGGTGAACCCCTTCAGTCGAACAAAACTCTCGAAAGCGGCCTCATGTTGACCGGCATCATAGAGTCTTTCGCAAATCTCCAGTTGGACCATTACATTGGCAAGATCTTGCACCGGTCCATCGTGGAGGGCACTAGCCATGCGTCTTCGCTCAAGCTCTTGACCTCGGATCAACTCTTGACCCGCTTGTTCACGTGCCTGGAAGTTTTCTATCTGCTCGTTCACATCCGAGATGTTGCTGGAAAGACAGGTTAAAGCCACACCAACCTGCGATACCAAGCGTTCAGCCTTGGCCGCAATTTCCTGTAGTTTGGCCAGTGTTTGCTCTAGGTTATCCCTTCGCACACGTAAGAGCCGCTCACGTTCTTTCGCCGCCGTAAGTGCTTCCCGCACCTGGGTGGCTTCCTCATAAATCAACCTTTTTTCTTCTTCGCTATATTCACTAAAATTTTTATTGGACTCAAATAGGTCTAGTTTTATCCGAGAAAATCGGGCAGTCAACCGCTCCACATCACGGATGGCCTCTCGCATCTCGGCTTGTACGTCCTTGAAAACGGCCTCGGTTCGACGGCATTCAATGCGAGCCGCTTCGGCCACCTCATACATCTGTGCACGCCCATCTTCTAGGGCTCCCCGTGTGCGATTCAGAATGTCTTCGAGGGTTTTCGTCGACAAGAGCTTGTTCGTCATAGTGGTGCCTCCCTGCTACCCCAACACATAGAGCTTGGCAATCCTATTTTTACTATAACATGTTTTTCCTGACATAGCTAGGAATGTTCGTTCGCGACTTGACAATAAACTAATATTTTTTACCATTGACAAGGTCGTACATCATCCATATAATTATGCTAATTACATACAACAATTTACTACTCTTATCGAGAGTGGCGGAGGGACTGGCCCTATGAAGCCCGGCAACCCGTGTTAGTTTCTGAACACAGGGTGCCAATTCCAGCTGAACGTTCTGTTCAGAGAGATGAGAGGAGAGACGTTTTGTATTCATTTAGACACCTAAATGACCAAACCTCTTCTTTCGGGAAGAGGTTTTTTTCGTAGAGGGGGAGTTTTGTGATTGAGTTCAAGAATGTACACAAAACGTTTGAGGGAAGGGCATCTGTTCACGCGCTCAGGGGTGTTGATTTGTCGATTCCATCAGGCGAGATTTTCGGAATTATCGGCCAGAGCGGCGCAGGGAAGTCCACCCTCGTACGCTGCATTAACATGCTGGAACGACCCGATTCAGGCGAGGTATGGGTCGATGGAGTCCTCATGAACAGTCTCTCTCCGAAGGAGTTGAGCAAGTCTCGTAAGAGAATCGGCATGGTCTTTCAACACTTCAACCTGCTTAACTCGCGTACAGTCTTCCAAAACATCGCCTTCCCCCTAGAGCTTGCTCGGTATCCTAAGAAAGACATCGTGGAAAGGGTTACAGTCTTGGCCGAGTTAGTTGGACTTACTGACAAGCTTCAGGGCTATCCCGGGCAACTCAGTGGTGGTCAGAAGCAAAGGGTTGGGATCGCTCGCGCACTGGCAACCCAACCACGCCTCCTACTCTGTGATGAAGCCACCTCCGCCCTTGACCCAGATACCACAATATCTGTGCTACGCCTTTTGAAGGATATTAACGAACGCTTGAAGCTGACAATCATTGTGATCACGCATGAGATGCAGGTCATTCAAGAGATCTGTGATCAAGTTGCTGTTATGGAAAACGGCACCGTGCAAGAAACAGGGCGTGTTGTGGACGTGTTTACTCGTCCCAGGTCCAGAGCAGCTCGCAGCATGCTCCAGGGTTTCTGGGATCCTAAGCTTCCCTCTGCACTCCAGTCTACCGGCAATACGATTCTGCGATTGACGTTTGCCAATCAGAAGGTGCATCAGCCTGTAATCGCCCAGTTGGTTCGCACCTGTGGCGTGGACGTGAACATTCTCTACGGACGAATCGATCAGTTAAAGACCGCGCCTTTTGGCATCCTGCTTGTGGAGCTTGTAGGGTCCAACGAGCAACGCTCCCAGTCGATCGCATTTCTTCAAGAAAACCAAGTAGAAGTGGAGGTGTTTAACCCGTGATCAACCAAGCCATCTTGTCCATGCTCTGGAACGGGACGCTCGATACATTAAGGATGGTCAGTATCGCTACATTCCTGGCGACCCTAGCTGGGTTACCTGTGGGTGTTCTTTTGACCACGACCGCACCTGGTCACATACTAGAACAGCCATTTCTCCACCGCGTTTGCGGAGGTATAGTCAATCTTGGTCGCTCCATTCCCTTCATCATTCTGATGGTGGCGATTATCCCTTTTACTCGCCTGATTGCAGGTACCTCGATCGGGACAACGGCCGCCATCGTACCTCTGACCGTTGCGGCCACTCCGTTCGTAGCCCGGCTCGTAGACGGCGCCTTAAGGGAAGTGGATGCAGGAGTGATCGAGGCGGCGGAGAGTATGGGGGCCACGCCCCCACAGATTATCTATAAAGTAATGATTCCCGAAGCGTTACCTGGTCTTGTCTTGGCCGTCACGGTCACCGCAGTGAACCTGGTAGGATATTCCGCAATGGCTGGTTCCATCGGAGGCGGAGGTCTGGGCGACTTGGCCATCCGCTACGGCTACCAACGTTTTCGAGGTGATATCATGCTGATGACGGTGATTATCCTTGTGTTGTTAGTGCAAGGAATTCAAATGCTTGGCGACGCAGTCGCCCGAAAATTCTACCATCGCAATTAGGAGGAATGACCCATGAAAAAGACATTCGTAATCGCAACTGTATTGATACTGACTCTGCTGGGCTCCAGTGCTAGTTTCGCAGCCACGCTTAGGGTGGGAGCAACACCGATTCCCCATGCCGAAATTCTGAACGTTGTCGTCCCGATCCTAGCGGACGCCGGAATCGGGTTGGACATCGTGGAGTTCACCGATTATCTAACCCCCAATCTGGCGCTGCAGGAAGGCGAACTGGACGCCAACTTCTTCCAGCACATTCCCTACTTAGAATCCTTCAACGAAGATTCCGGAGCCGATCTGGTGGCTTTGGTCGGTGTGCACGTTGAACCTCTAGGCATATACTCCCATCGGTATACTTCTCTGGAAGCTCTACCCACTAAAGCAACAATTGCCATACCTAACGACGTGACAAACGGGGGCCGTGCGTTGCTCTTACTACAAGCAGCAGGATTGATTGCACTGCACCCAGAAGCGGGAAGTACCCCAACAGTCTTCGACATTCGAGAGAACAAAGGGCAGATCCGCTTTGTAGAGCTTGAGGCTGCTCAGTTGACAAGGAGCCTTCCAGATGTTGATGCTGCCATCATTAACGGCAACTACGCACTACAAGCCAACCTCAATCCCGCTACCGATGCTCTCTTTCTCGAAGGGGCGGAGTCACCGTATGTCAACATCCTCGCCGTACGCGCTGACGACAAGGATAACCCCCTTCTTCTCAAGCTAGCCGAGGCCTTGATCAGTGTTGACGTACGAGACTTTATCATAGAAACGTACGATGGTTCCATTGTACCCGTGTTCTAGTGCAAAAAACGAGGGGCCTCAAGGCCCCTCCATCTAGCTTAGAATTCTTGCGCCGTAGGGTTCAAGTAGAACCTCACCCAAGGCAAACTTCTCGTCTGTTAGTAAATCTCGGACCTGTTTCGGCACAGCCACAGGCCAGGCAACCACTGTCAAGTCAACGCTTTGTGGTTTGGCTTGATTATTTAGGAGGACAAGAACCTGTTCTCCCTCGTTGAAACGCACGAACCCGTAGATGTTAGTCGCACTATCAGCCCACACTGTCTTACAGTGCCCTAAGCGCAATACGGGATGTTCTCTCCGCAAGGCTATGAGTCTGCGATACCAGGCTAATAGATCTTCGTTTTGCTCGTTAGGATCCCAAATCATACCACGCCGACAATCGGGATCGTTGAACCCTTCCATGCCTACCTCGTCGCCGTAGTAGATCATGGGCGCACCTTCATAGGTTAGTTGGAAGGCTACTGCCAAAGCCATTTTCTGTACATTACCCCCACAGGTAGTCAAGAATCTCTCGGTATCATGGGAGTCCAGGAGATTGAACATGCTTAGGTTTACGGCTTGCGTGTGGTTGACCTGAACCTTGGCCAGGCGATTAGCGAAAGCACGTGCACGAATCGTGTTCTTGGCAAAAAAGTCAAGGCATGCATACTGGAAGGAATAGTTCATTACAGAATCAAACTGGTCTCCTCGTACCCACTCGCTGGCTTCATGCCATAGTTCGCCCACAATTAGCGCATCAGGATTCTCTGACTTGACCGCCTCTCTAAACTCGCGCCAGAAGTGGTGATCGATCTCATTGGCGACGTCGAGACGCCAGCCATCGATACCAAACTCCCTCACCCAGTACCGGCCCACTTCTAGGAAATACTCTTTGACATCATCGTGACAGGTCATGAGTTTGGGCATAGTCGCGATCTGGTTGGCAAATGTCTCGTAGTTCGGCGGTTCCGTTTGTACCGGGAAGCTGTCAATGTTAAACCAATGCGCATAGGGCGAGTCTTCGCCATGTTCAAGTACGTCTTGGAATGCAAAGAAACCATAACCGCTGTGGTTAAATACGGCGTCAAAGACTACCTTGATGCCATTTTCATGGGCGAGTTCGATGAGCTTTCGTACTGTGTCCTCATCGCCAAAATGCGGATCAATCCGGTAATAGTCTACCGTATCATACTTGTGATTGCTTGGCGCCTCAAAAATCGGAGTGAAGTAAATCACATCAACTCCCAGATCGACAAGATGTCCAAAACGATCAATCACTCCCTGGAGATCGCCGCCCTTTTGACTCGTCACGGTTGGCTGCGCATCCCAAGGCTCCACGTTTGACGGATCGTTGGTCGGATCACCGTTGGCAAAGCGTTCAGGAAAGATCTGATAGACGACTGCGCCCTGCGCCCATTTTGGTGGCTCCCATAGATCCCGAATTGCTATGTAGGGGTAGTGAAACTGGGTGTTGGGCGGAACATCGTCGAAGAAACCCTTCTCGGTATAAAAAACCTGATTCTTCCCATCATCGAGCAAGAAGACATAACCGAAACGTTTAGTATCAAGCTTGAGATCTACCTGATAGAAGGAAAATAACTCATCCTCCGCCACAACCTCCATGGTGGCCACAAAGGGTTCCGAACCTCCGTAGCGGTCTTGGTAGAGCACACTGACTCTCTTCATATCGCCCTTCGCCGTGCGGAGCATGACTCGCAACGTGTCTTCTGACACTGGGTAGGCGTAGTTTCCGTGGGCTATATGATGCACTGCTTCCCTGAGCATGCAATTCCACTCCCTCTCTATTGCAAACGTTAGCACACTTTTCCTATTCGGAACGTACTTGCGTTTTCCTGCCCACAAAAGGTACAACGACACCGGCTTTTACATGCCACTTCTGATCACTGTTCCACCCCACCGCTGCCACAATCTGAGGCAAGGGTTTGAGAATCAATCCTCCCCCATAGGTCCAGTGAGTGAGGACCTGGCCTCCTGGCCCATAGATACTGGCAACAAGACCCGTCTCAACATAAGGTGTGCACCAGGGAGACAAAACATAACCCATTTCGCCACGGGCTTCAACCATAACGGTATGGTTCTTCACCTGCAAGGCCCCTTTGGTTGCAGAGAGGAAGCGACCCTGGGAAGAAGACTTTTGGTAGCGCAATCCCCATTCGGGAACTTGGTTTGACTCGAAGCGGAGGTATGCATCCCAGGGATCGGCCGTTACGTCGACTTGAATGCTCCGCCCCATGTTCCACTGTAACCTCACATCGCCCACATCCGTTAAGCAATAGTCAAACTTGAGGTGCCTGGGACGTATTTCAAGACGCAGGTGGGGTTCAAGCCGCTCCATCCATAAAGTCTGCGACTGTAGACCTATTCCCCAGGACAGCATCTTAGAGGAAAGCTTCAACCGTACGTCATCCTTAGACATCTGTAGAAGAACGCCGTCTCTTTCATAGCGCAATTTGAGGCTCGGCAAGTTGCCGGACCCTCGAGGTACACCAATGGTCCAGAGCCAGTTTCCTTGCCCGTAGGCCCCTTTGACAACCTCAGCACTCTCCCACCAACGCCATCCGTCTGCACTCCAGGCGCCATTCCAACCATGTGTAATGACGACTTTCTCGTTTCGCATCGAGGCCTCTAGGCGTACGGATCCATGTCTCCCCCTAAGGGACGCCAGCTGTCGCTCCGCTGTAATATCGCAGAAATAAGGACCCGAACTCGTGATCAAACGCCAAGACAATCCGTCATCCCACAAAAGGACAGGCAAGAATAAATCCTCAGGGTCACTCGACTCGATTTCGGGGGCCCATACTATACTGTCGCTCAGAGGAAGACCGGTCCAAATCGGTTGTCCGGGATTGCTCACCGGGACTACTGCGTTTAGTCTTCCCTCCTTGGCAGACACCTCTCCTCTGCCATGCATACTGCGGATCTGCCCGCTGGGCATGATTAAGGGAGAAGTCGTATCCACTTGAATCCTCTGGATACCTCCGTGGTCAAACCAGCTTCTGTCAATGCGCACTATGCGATGGGCTATTGTACCTTGCCATAGCGCCCAAAGCTCTCCTTGACCTGACGGAGGGGGCAGAAGGGCCTGCAAGGTTCCATGCAGCTTGTGAACACCTGGGGGTAAGACTGGAATGCGAAGTGTAACTGTACCGTCGGGCGTCACCGTACTTGTTAGTTGCCGCCCCTCCAGGAACCAAGCGGCTCCATCAATATGGAGATAGTCATTCGACCGGAGGACAAGTTCGCCGCCAAAGCTGGGGCCTGTCAGATAAATTCGAAAGGTTCGCCGTTCACCAGTTTCCAAGCCAAGTGGTTCTTCGTCCCACCACAATTCACTTTGCGATTGTACGTCGAGTATCCCCGCGGCCTCCACAGGTGGAGAGTGACTCCATATCTCCTGACCATCGTAGAAGATTCGGTCTTCCGATTGCAGAAGAAACCACTGTCCAGACGAAAGAAATGTCCTTTCATCATCGCTCGTCTGTACCGAAACATGTTCGCTGTTTAAGGGCAAAATCCAGGTACCAGAGGCAAGCGGAAGGCCCAAGATACCTTGGGCCCCCTCTAGTACGAGTTCCATGTCCAGTCTATGTGTACCTGGACCCAATGTCACCGGCTCCACATGTACTTCCATCGTATGGGACAAGTCCTGCGAACCATCGCCGCAGATGAGTTTTCCCTCTTCAACGATACTCCCATCGCGGTCCAGAAATGCCAACCCACTTGAATTCTGCCCTCGCAAACACCATGATCCAATGGCGTCGATCCACAGATCGAAAGATTGGTATATGATCGATTTTGCGCTCGGCTCATCCACCACATGCCGAATAACCGGCTGCTCCGCCATGCAATGGCAGCTGAGCAATAGGACTAATCCGGTGACCAACAGAGACGCTTTCATCGTTGTTGCCCTGACAAGTCAGAAAAGACTTCTACACGTCGCACCCATGATGGCAGGGGGACCTGCACACCCCGACTGCGGCCAGCCAGAACTACACCGCTTGTGATCTGACGTTTCTCACCAACTTGGTCAGATGCGTCATAAAGGTGGACTTCGCCTTCCCACAATCCATGCCTGAGTCCGTGGTTCTCCACTGTCAGCGTCAAAGCGTCTTCTTGCTGCACCCATGAAGAAACTGTCATGTTCGCTAGTTTGTTGACCGAAGTGGAGAGCAAGAACAATACCGCGAAACGCGTTTGGACTCCCACCTGCCTTGGTTTTACAAAAAGAACGGCGTAAAGATTGTCAAAACTATTATCGGTCAGCTCCACTCGGACTACGTCTTCCCCATTCGGATCCAGAGAGAGTGCGTCTGTATGCAACGTCAGAAAACCCGAGGCTCTATGTACTGCTTCTGGGTCTTCGAGAAAGACTACCCCTCCTGTCTCGCTCTGATCAAAGAGAGCAAGGGATAGCTGCATCTCAATGGGCTGATCCCCCCAATTCTGGCAGAGGACTTCAAAGGTTTGGCCCTCCGCCACTCCTACAGCTTCAACAATCACTGGCGAGACAGACACCATGGCCTGAGCATTGCCCCAAGGCAAGAAGAGTACGACCATGACGATGCCGATCCATTTCAACGCCCCTATCATAACGCAGCCACCACTGTGAACTCGACCTGGAAGGAATATGTACCAGGAACGTCTTCGTAGCTCCCTATGAACCGGAACGGCGTCAGCAACGTAACACCTGTGGGCCCAGTTGGAGATTGATTCTCGCGAATGACACTGCTCTCGTTCGTAAGCTCCACCCAGCCTCCAGGAGTAGCGACGTCAATAGTTCCCTGAAGTCCGCCCTCCACATCATAGCCTACCGCTTGTACTGAAAGCTCCCAGGTTACGTTTGACCACACAGTGATGTTGAGATCCTGATGATCCGACTGACCGGGTGCAACAGGATCAAACACCAGAAGATCCGGGCTGGATACGCTTAAGCCCGGCAAGACTTCAATTTGAAACGTTACCGTACCAGATGCTTGGGCTATGGTTGTCAAAGCAAGCAGCACCGTTACACAGAGAACTCCTACGAAGAAATGATTTCTGACCATTGATTTCCTCCTTCGGAGGATAGACCCTGAGTAGATTATATAATGCGCAAACTTTTCTGTCAATTATATGTTTTCTGAGTTTTTGCTAGAAAAAAAGCAGGGTGCCTTCACCCTGCATTCTTGGCTATTTCCGAAGTGCTTCGACCTTATCGAGACGTTCCCACGGCAGATCAAGATCAAGTCGCCCGAAGTGACCGTAGGATGCTACCTGCCTATAAATCGGTCTCTGCAAATCCAAGTGTCGGATGATTGCCTGGGGCCTGAGGTCAAAGTTCTGGCGGATCAGTTCTTCGATTTCTGCATCAGAAATGACTCCTGTCCCAAATGTGTCCACAAACAGTGACAAAGGCTTGGCCACGCCAATGGCATAGGCTACCTGCAACTCCAGCCTTCTAGCTAGACCCGCTGCGACCACATTCTTGGCGACATAACGAGCTGCATACGAAGCGGAACGGTCAACTTTCGAGGGGTCCTTACCCGAAAAGGCTCCGCCACCATGTCTGCCAAAGCCACCATAGCTGTCCACAATAATCTTGCGGCCGGTAAGTCCGGCATCACCCAAAGGGCCTCCGACGACAAAACGACCCGTGGGATTGACCAACACCTTGGTCTGTTCCGTCCACAGCTCAGATGGAACGATGGGCTCAATGACGTTCTTGCGGATATCTGCGTAAATCGTCTCCTGATCAACCTCAGGATGGTGCTGCGCCGAGACTACGACATTGTCTAAGGATAGAGGCCGGTCATCTTCATCATAGATGATGGAAACCTGTGTCTTACCGTCGGGTCTCAAGTAAGGAATCAAACCGCTCTTACGCACATCGGCCAAGCGCTTGGCTAACCTGTGAGCCAAGGCGATGGGCATAGGCATATATTCTGGCGTCTCATCCGTCGCATACCCAAACATGATCCCTTGATCTCCTGCTCCCATGGACGAGGCCTCATCAGCGTCGCCGGAGCGACGTTCTACTGCCTCGTTTACGCCGAGCGCTATGTCTGGTGATTGCTCCTGAATGGACGTCAATACAGCACATGTGTCCGCGTCAAAGCCATATTTGGCACGATCATAACCAATATCACGTACCACCTCACGGACAATAGTGGGGATTTCCACATAACACTTGGTGCTGATCTCCCCTAGTATTAACACGAGCCCAGTCGAAATCGCGGTTTCACACGCTACGCGAGCTTGCGGATCTTGTTCTAGGATTGCATCAACGATCGCATCAGAGATTTGGTCACACACCTTGTCAGGATGTCCCTCTGTCACAGACTCTGATGTGAATAAGTACTTCCTTTTTTCCATTTCTACCACCCTTTCAAAAATAAATCCTCTCTCTGACGAGAGAGGATTCGAAAACGAATCAACCATCTCTCATCTCTCAAGTCTGCACTACTTGCAGTCTTGCTGGAATTAGCACCTTGTGAACAAACAAGTTCACCGGTTGCCGGGCTTCATAGGGCCAGTCCCTCCGCCACTCTGGATGAGTGTTCCCATATCTTGTTTTGAGAAAATTATCCTAGACGTTCACCTACTCAACCTTTACCCATTTATACGTGGGCATCAAATCTTGGGTGAACTGGCTCGCAGCCTGCCGGACGGCTGACTCTCTTACGTAAGAGATGTCGTTCTTATGTGGAGCCGGCGTATCCCAGAAACCGGGTCTATCGCCAACGCGATACCACCCAATAGTCTTTTTCGTCGTCGTTGAGCTTTCTCCTTCTGCCCTGAGTCTATGAATGACATTTCCAGAACGAGTATCCATCACGCGGCCGTTCAGTGTCACCATCACTCTAGTGTTCTGGTCAATACCCCACTCATAGCCTTTGACACCCTTTTCTTCTCGTTCCTTCGCCATGTAAGGCTGCATTTGCGTAATGGGGGCGTAGTAGGCCGATACCTCGCCCATAACCAAGGCGT
This sequence comes from Bacillota bacterium, assembly GCA_012837925.1. Taxonomy (GTDB): domain Bacteria; phylum Bacillota; class Limnochordia; order Darwinibacteriales; family Darwinibacteriaceae; genus UBA5420. Next base: position 12,395 of record DUQE01000123.1, on the reverse strand, counting down.
CCACTCCGAGCATTTGACCAAGTCGTATAGCTTCATCCCGATTAGGTGATTGCCCCCTGAGCAGGCCTAGACGAACCAAGGCCCATTCCGCTTCTTCTGGGCTAATCACTCTGTAGTATGCGGAAAGATTACGTATGATTTGCTGCTCCAACTCGTGTGGAATCGCATAGTCGTCAGTAAAGTTGTCCAAGAACAACACTGCTACCGTATTACTGCCTCCAACACTGACCTTGGGGGGTATCTGCACCCTCTCATAGCTGGAACATCCAACAAGAAGCAATGCTACGAGTACCAATAACCCTAATTTGCGTTTCATTTCCTTCCCCCGTTTCACGGATGGTTGTGATTCTACTCTATTTTATTTCGCCAGTGAAAATGATTCCCCTACCAATTCAAGCCATTTATGCTAAAAGATTCTCAGAAAAACCCTTGCCATCATAACGCCACCTAAATGATGGTGTAGAAAAGAGGAAATAAGGTGGGAATACTAGAAATAAGCAGGGCCAGCGTTTTAACGTGGCGCAAGGAGGTACGCACATGCGTAATGAAATATACCTAGACAACAGCGCCACCACTCCAGTTGCTGAAGAGGTCGTGCAGGCTATGGAACCTTATTGGACGATCCAATACGGCAATCCCTCTTCACCGCATCTTCGGGGTGTAGCCGCAGAGAATACTCTAAACGCATGCCGAAAGCAAATTGGCGCATTCCTTCAGGTAGACCCGTCCTCCCTATACTTTACAGCCAGTGGTACCGAAGCCAATAATTTGGCTCTACAGGGTGTGGCGAACATCCCTTACTTTCTGCGCAACCCAGGTCATATCATCACAACACCGATCGAGCATCCATCGGTGCTTAAGGTCATCAACCACCTAGAAGAGCGAGGCTGGTCTGTTAGTTATCTGAAAGTCAATGAGTTCGGGCAAGTAGACGCAAACCAGTTGGCTACGCTCCTTAAGCCCGATACCAAGATCGTCAGTGTCATGCTTGTCAACAACGAACTAGGCAGCATAGCCCCAGTGCAGGAAATTGGTCGAATCATCGAGCAAGAGAACCGAGAGAGACAACACAAAATTGTGTTTCACGTTGATGCGGTGCAAGCCCTAGGCCATTTGCCCCTGAGAATACCTGAGCTTAAGGTTCACCTGTGCAGCTTTAGTGGCCACAAGATCTTTGGACCCAAGGGAATCGGCCTACTGTATGTGGATCGACAGGTTCCGCTGCGACCAATCCTCTTTGGCGGTGACCAAGAGAGTGGCCTGAGACCCGGGACGGAAAACCTTCCCGCCATCGTTGGGTTAACAAAGGCCGTCCAACTCGTTACAGAAAACCTAGAAGAGAATCTAAGACAGCTTCAGAATCTAAGGCAGGCGCTCATAGACGGAATCAACACCATTCCCAACTCCCGGATCAATAGTCCCCAAGAAGGCGCACCGCACCTGCTAAACGCAAGCTTTCCCGGCGTTCGAGGTGAAGTGCTTGTGCACTTCCTCGAGCAAAAGCGTATATTTGTAGCTATGGGGGCGGCCTGTTCATCGAAGAAAAAGGGGGTGTCCCACGTCTTGGAATCTATCGGTCTGCTGCAAGACGAACTCATGTCGGCCATACGCTTCAGTCTGGCACCGACCATCACCCTTGACCAGATTCAATACGTAGTTTATAGTCTTAAGGAAACAGTGGAAGAAATTCGCAACATTTATGTTTAAGGAGATGCCTATGTATCCTTTGCTCTAAGTACGTTACGGCGAACTCAGCCTTAAGGGGCGGAATCGCAAAACCTTCGAGGATTTACTTTTGACCAATATGCGCTCTAGACTCGCTGATCTCCCTCACGGGCGTATCACAAAAACATTTGGGCGTATTTACCTAGAAACCAAGGGAAATTGGGCCGCTCTCGCCCAAAGACTTCAGGGAGTGTTCGGAATTGTCTCGGTGTCTCCTGTCTTGAAACGAGAGTTGGATCTGGACCAAATCAAGGAAGGTGCAGCGCTCGTCATCCAAGATACACCGGGACAGACGTTCAAAGTAGAGGCAAGACGACCGAATAAGGCCTTTCCTCTGACCTCACCAGAACTCTGTAACGCTCTGGGCGGTCATCTCTTGAGGAACTTCCCCCACCTAAAGGTGGATGTTCACAATCCCGATTTCGTGCTCAATGTGGAAATTCGCCAAGAAGGAGCCTTCTTGTACTCGCAAGTCATTCCTTGTTTGGGAGGATTACCAGCTGGCTCTTCGGGAAAAGGACTCTTGCTTTTGTCAGGTGGCATCGATAGTCCTGTAGCTGGGTTTTTGTCAATGAAGCGGGGCGTTACGATCGAAGGTCTACACTTTTACTCGTACCCATTTACATCAGAACGCTCCAAGGCTAAGGTTGTGGATCTAGCCACACGCCTGGCGGCCTACAATGCCAAGGGTTCCTTTAAGCTTTGGATAGCTTACTTTACCGAGATCCAAAAGGCCCTGCAGAAGACTTCGTATCCAACGCTTTCCATTACCCTTATGCGGCGTTTCATGCTGCGCATCGCCACACAGTTGGCCGAGCGTGAACAGGCATTAGCGCTGATTACCGGTGACAGTCTAGGACAAGTGGCGAGCCAGACCATGGAGAGCATCCATGTCATTAATGCAGTAACAACTACGCCAGTCTTTCGACCTCTTATTGGTATGGATAAACAAGAGATCATTGACGTTGCCTATAAGATAGGAACCTATGAGACGTCCATTCAACCGTATGACGATTGCTGTACGGTATTCGTTCCCAAGAATCCAGCCACAAGACCTCGTTTGGATCAAGTCTTAGAGGCCGAAAGAGAACTCGATGTGGAAGGATTGGTATCTGAAGCCATAGCAAAAACCGAACTTGTGCAACTAAAAGCTTAAAATTCCCTCAATTTTTCTACCTTTTTGCAGGAAAACTAATTCTATTGACGAATGAGACATAAACTCAAAAGTAGGAGCGGTCATACATGCACAAGACTACCCCCGACTTGGAGACGTTGCTAGCAGAAATTGAGCGCCTCAGGCTGGAAAATGCGATTTTACGCAGAGCTGCGGGCATTCAGGTGTCCCCTGCGCCAAATTCGCAGCAACCCCAAGTAACGCACGATGAACGACAAGCGTTACTACGGAAGACCGTATAGGCTAAAGGCCCCTTTAAAGGGGCCTTTGCTGTTTTTTGAGATGCTTAACGATAACAACCGATACCGAGAATCCGACCGATATTGGCCTCAGGGTCGACGATTACATCGAGGCTTCCATCAATAGCTGTAAGCAGAGTCGTAACTCCAGGTCCGTGACCAGCCAACAAACAATCGGAATGAACGATGACGCCTACTGAAATAGCTCCACGACGATAGCTCCGTCCGAAGCGATTGTCGGAATCCTCCAGAGCCACCAGATCACCAAATTTTAATTGGTCAATCCCCAGGGCTTTGATTTCTTCTTGGTCCGTTGTCGTAATATCATAGTCACCTGAAGCAGTAGACGGGCTACCGAGTCCAGATCCCATTAGCCTTGCTGGAATCTTTGCTGCAACCGGAACCACAAGCTTACCGCTTTCTTCTTTAATCTCCAGTTTACCCAAAAGATTAGGATCGAGGTTGCGAACGGTGATGCCCGGATAGTCTAAGAGTTGTAGTCCTTGTCCAAACGACTTCACGAGTACTTTGTCCTCGATTACCATTTTCTCCAGATCGTCATCGGCAAAGTCGATAATGACGTGTTCAATCCCGCCATGGGTTCCCGTCACAACGCCTTTTGCTCCTTTAGCATCGCCCGAGATGACAACCGCCTCATTACCGACACAGGCTAGTGTATTATAAGCCTGGTTCTTTAGGCTAGCACGTTCGTCTATGGTAGCCGCGGTCGAAACGCAAGGTTCTACATGGTCTCCAGCCCAACCGAACGCGGAGTGACCTACTTTCACATTGTAAGTGATTCCTCCAGTACCAGGCAGTACAAAGGGGACCCCTTCGCGATCTACCCTGTAGGCTCCTCTTTGTAAGGGAGGTGTAATCTGTCCCTGCACCGAGAGTTTAACGAGTTTTTCAACGTTTGTCCTCAACATCTTCAACGACCTCCTTGTTTTGTCTCTTAATCCTTATCATAACCCATAAACCGAGCACCGTTACACCAATACCGAGGGCATCAATGAGGACGTCGTTTACAGTCCCGGTGCGATGAAGCAATCGACTCTGATACTTCTCATCAGCCATAGCAACAATGAAGGCAAAGCCTCCCGCAAAAGGAAGAGCAACACGACGCAGTCCCTTCGTCCGGCGTGCTGCAAGATACACAATCAGTGTCAAGACTGCATATGCGACAACATGCACAGCCTTACGAGCCAGAAAAACAAGCTGCCTGAGTTCAGCAGCACTTAGGTGCGGAAGCCACCGTGCCAGTAGACTACTGGTGTAGCCTGCACTAGACGCATCCTGACCCGCAAACAAAAACATGGCTAGAACATAAACACCAACAATAGCCCATTGGATCAATATTGTAATTCCCCTTCCAATAGGGTGCCAACCTGTAATACTTCTATGCAAAGCGGGAAAAGAAGGAACGTCTTCGTTTTCGATATTCTACTGGCTCCACCTTGAGCTGGAAGTCTCCGTTCAAAATGCTTCGTGGATTGGTCTCCACCAACTCCCTCGCCCTAGACGCCCCCACGATCTCCACCAAGGCATCAAAGGCCTCTGGCAGGTTCAACCTCCTCCGATCGCTGCCGTGGCCATCGCTCGCCACCAGCTGCACCATATTCGAGGTCAGCATGATCTTTGCAGTCTCCTTAACAGCGGATCCAAAACGTCCCAAGATACTGCCGGAGTTCATCTGGACGAGGCATCCTTGGCGTAGCCATCCCAGAGCCAAATTGGGATTTTCCACAACGGATCCATAGCGTTCTGGGTGTGCAATAATGGGGGTAATCCCCTTGGTCTGCAGATTAAAGAGAACCTGTTCTGCATACATGGGAACTTGCTGGAGAGGAAACTCGATCAGACAAAACTTCCCTTGATCACCATAGGTGGGAATGTCCCTTGCCTCCATATCCATGATACCCATATCCATCAAGAGTTCTGCTCCTGGTACAATATCCACAGGGATCTGAGCGTTACGAAACTCGTTCTGTAACTCTTCGACTTTCTGCTTCACCAAAGACCACGTGGGGATCTCATAAAAGTGTGGAGTCGCAGCGATAGTAGTAATACCCCCCTCAGAAGCAAAACGGCCCATAGCCAGCGCCATCTCAAGGTCCGTTGCTCCATCATCAACACCAGGGAGAATATGGGTGTGTAAATCAATCATTCAGCTCGCTCCGCATCATCATAATAATAGTAATATTGATAGTTTCTCTGGTCCTGAGGACGCACTCCATTAAGAACAACTCCCAGTATTCTTGCGTTAGCTTGATCGAGGAGAGTCTTGGCATGGAGGGCTACGTCCCTAGGCACTTCATGGGCCCGAATCACGAGCACCGTGCCGTCAACCTTGTTCCCCATCACAGCCGCGTCTGTCACCGCAATGACCGGTGCTCCGTCAAAAATGACCATGTCATACTTCGCCTCAAGTTCTTCAACAACGCTATTCATAGCCTTGGACTGAAGAAGCTCGGCTGGGTTGGGCGGAACTGGACCTGATGGGATTACGTCTAAATTAGGCACCTGCTTAATGGGGATTACTACCTCCTCCAGAGAGGCCATACCGGTAAGGTGTCCTGTCAAACCTGGAGAGTTAGGAATCGAGAAGATTCTGTGCAACACAGGTTTTCTCAGATCGCAACCGACCAACGCCACTCGTTGGCCCGATTGAGCCCAGGCCACGGCGAGATTAGACGACACAGTCGACTTTCCATCGCCAGGACCTACACTTGTGAGCAGAATGCTCTTAAGTTCCTTGTCCGGACTGGTAAATTGAAGATTCGTACGCAAAGTCCGAAACGCTTCACTGCCAACTGCCTTTGGGTCACCGTGGACGATGAGTGGGCGTTCTTTCTTCTGACTTTTCTTCCTAAACCTACGCACTAAACCCACCGCCCTTGTTCCTCTGGAATAGTTTTTTCTGACCACCATTACTATCAACTAGGTCAAAGTCTGGAATCTGACCAAGGACAGGGATCCCTAATAAGCGCTCCACATCGTCCTTTGTCTTCAATGTGTTATCTACGAACTCAGCAAGGAAGGCAATGCCTACACCTAAGAAGGTTCCTAAAACAACGCCGATGGCGATATTCAACATCTTACGCGGCTTAACAGGAGATTCCGGCAAGATAGCGTCATCAATGACGTGCACATCAGCGGTCTGCATCGCTTCCGAAATTCGAGCTTCCTCATACCTGGTCCGAAGTAGTATATACAGCTCTTCCGTTACCTTGGCATCACGGATCAGCCTGGCCAGTTCTAACTCGCGCGCAGGTAGAAAGTCAAGTTCTCTCTCCTGTGCTTCTATGAGCTGAACCAACGCTGCCTCTCGAGCACCGAGTCCCATGGTTTCAACCTCGAGGTCAATTAACGTGGCGTACAATTGCCTGTGAACCGGGTTGAGGGACATTGTCTCTGTACCTATTACGCGTTCAACCTCTTCAGCAAGCTTGTTGGTGATATCCTCTTTTTCAGCAAGCAACGATACAATCGTTGGATGTCGATCTGTATACTTCTCTCTTGCACTCGACAGACGAATCTCTATATCCGCCAAACGTCTCTTATACTCGGTGACAAAGGTGTTCTGCCCAATGGAGGTCGACGAAATCAGCGTCTCGTCCTCTTTGGCCAAATTCTCCCTCACCTTAATCATCCGTTCGGCCATTTCCTCTTTAGTTATCCTAATCTCCGTTAAGAGAGCGTCCATCAGCCCCATTTGCTCAATCTTGGCAACGGTTTCTTCAGCTAAGGAAAAGACTCGTTCCTGCTCTTTGTACTCTTTGAGCCTCTCCTCAGCCCGCGTCAAGTTCTCTTGGGCCGCGGCTAACTGGGCCTCAATAAACACGCGCGCCGTTCTGCGATCTTCCTGTTGATACCTTCTGTTCCAATCCATGAACACGCTCGTAAGAGTATTTACGGTAATCTGTGCAAGTTCCGGATCCGGCGACTCCATGGAGATCTTGAGCACGTCACTACCCTGGACAGGTTGAATCGTAATCAGTTTCTCTAAGCTCTTGGCCGTGATCTCCTCGGACCCGACCTGCTCGACGACGCGTTCCAAGACCGTTCTACTCTTCATGATCTGTATATAGTTCTGCGCCGTATTCCCACCTCCGCCAGCACCGTCAGCAAGACCCTCAAAGAACATTGATTGCATAGATGACCCTGATTCCCTAACCATCACCGTAGTGAAGGCCTCATAAATGGGGGTGGCTACAAAGCTGTAGATGGTGACAGCAAGGACGGTTACGATGAACACGATGGCCACAAGTGATTTCTTCTTAACAATGATCTCCCAATACTCTCGCAGATCCATTTCTTCCATTTCCAAGGTCGTCACCTCCTACCAACTGATAATGTTCAATAAGGCATTCTTAAATGTGCTAATCGTCCCAACGAACCCGAAGATCTTTGTCCAATCAGGTTTGCGGGTCTCAGGCACATAGACAATGTCACCAGCACGTAGGAGGGGATTCTCGCTAGCATCACCAGTGAAGAGCATCTTGTCTTTACCCATCGCCACAATTTCTGATCCTTCGAGAGACTCGTCACGATAAATACCTACGCTCTCCAAGGCCGCCCGTTCCAGGGGTCCGCCTGCCATGGCTAAGGCATCCAGGACCCGTCCTCCTGGAGGAAGACTGTATACACCGGGACGTGCCACCATTCCGAGGACCAAAATTTGGTTCTTAGCAGCTGGCACGTAGATCACGTCGCCGCCCGCCAAGGGCAGATTGTTCTCGCTTTGGTCTGTGAGAAGGTCTGAGTACGTAAACTCCCATACCTGTTCTCCTTCCGCTTGTTGGCGCGTCACCACAATTCGTTCATCGCCGTGCACCGACTGAACTCCACCGGCCAAAGCCAGGATGTCCAGCAGACGCCCGTCTGAAGGCAGGTTGTAAGCACCACTACGTACCACATTACCAAACACTAAGACCATGCGGTAAGCCGGTGGAACCGAGATGATTTCTCCACCAACAAGGGGTTTGTTATCCTGCATACCTGTCCTCAGGTCCATGTTGAGAGTCTCTGTAATCACTCCATCATCCGTATTGCGAGTGACGGCGACTTTGGTTGGCTCTGCATTAGCCGTAAAGCCACCGGCACGACCGATGATATCCATGTACGTTTGACCCTTTGTGAAGACATAGTATCCGGGACTACGTACCTCACCCATGACTAGAACACTTCTATCGCTTCGGGGCACCATAATAATATCGCCGCCCTTAAGCGTTCTTTCCTGAGCCAGGAATCGGTCTTCCATCAACAGACTAAAATCAATAACCTCAATCTCTGGACCCGTTTCCATTTGTCTCGTTAGAGACACGTTTTCCTCATCCGCACTGGCGGTAAAGCCGCCAGCCAACATTATGGCATCGAGTAGACCATCGCCCGATCGGAATTGATAGTAACCGGGGCGCTGAACCTCACCTAGGACTATGACACCGCGATCAGCTGTTGGAACGATGATCACATCTCCACCCTGCAGAGGAAGATTCTCCGACAAGTAACGGTTGTCCATCAGTTCACTAAAATCAATGACGCTGATCTCCGTTCCCTCAGGCGTTTGACGGCTCAAGGATACCTCTTCCTGGAGAGCGTTAGCTGTGAGTCCACCTGCTAGTCCGATGGCATCTAAAATGCGATCGCCAGGTCGGAACTGGTGATAGCCTGGACTACGCACCTCACCAAGAACCAAGATCTGTCTCTTGCCTTCAGGCACATAGATTACATCGCCTGGTTCCACCTTTTCATTCTGTAAACCCAGACGTTCCAAGGCGCCTAAGTCAATCGTCTTAACTTCACCATGGCGGGTTAAAGTAAACTGCTCATCTGCACGTTCTGTAGCTCCGCCGGCCTGTGCCAAAAGGTCAAGCAGCCTTGTGTGTTCACGGACCGCATACGAACCTGGAGCGCGAACATATCCAAGCACCAGGGCGTTTTGGTAGCCGTCAGGCACAAAAATGAGATCGTCGGCGACCAAACGAGGGTTATCGCCCCCTGGTTGTCCTTTTAAACCTGGTTCTGCATTCACGACCATGATCTCTTGTTCAGAATCTCCCCTGCGAGTGATGGCCACCGTGGAAGCATCACCGGAGGGCAAAACTCCTCCCGCTCTAGCCAAAATATCAATCAAATGTGCTTCACTATGTAGAGTATAAATGCCAGGGCTACGAACTGCACCCAGGACCATAACCTGCTGTTTCTTCGGTACAAAGACCACGTCATTTGGCCGAATCGTGACAGGTTTGCTGCGACCGGCCATGAAGTCCTGTACATTGACCACCTGTTCAACCGGATCACCGTCTGTTTGGCTAGTGATCACGACACGTTCCAGATCTGCAGAGTCCAAAGCACCTCCAGCTAAGGCGAGCAAATCTAAGATATCAAGGCCACTGCCCAAATCATAACTGGTTGGAACACGAACATCGCCGAAAATGGTTGCTCGACCTGAAGCGGGGACAAAAATCAAGTCACCACTTGAGATCAAAGGATTATCAGCCAAGCTTCCTGCTTCAACAAACTGATTCAGGGCGACCTGCATGACTTCAGTCTCTTCTCGTCCGAGTTCATCGTGCACATAACGAGTGATAGTGACACGACTCAAATCGGCCGTACGGTTCGGACCTCCGGCCAAAGCTAGAACATCCATAAGCCTGGAGCCTGCTCTCAGTTGATAGTATCCGGTGGAGCGAACTTCACCGAGCACCTGTACCTGAAGTGTACGAAACTGACTAACAATGATCGTAACCTGCGGTTCAACAACGAAGTCCGTCAAGATCTCCTGCAGTTCCGCGGTCAGTTGGCGTGGCGTTTTGTCAACAGCCCAGTGATCGCCTACTAAGGGGAAGGTAATATAGCCATCTGGGCGAACGGCCACTTCTGTCGTGAGATCGGAGTGACCCCAGACAGAAATTCGCAAAACGTCACCTACGCCAAGCAGGTACTCACTTGCACCCACTGGGACACTTCCCATGAGAATTGCGACGAATAGCATGCTTACCACTATGCCTGTCCATAACCTTTTCATCCTACTTCGACACCTCAGATCAATAAATGATAGCATTTCACCAGTCTACACATAAGAAGAACCGTGGAACCTTACGGACCGCGGTTCTCAAACTCACCTTATTTCGAACTCTAGTTGCCAAGTGCGGGTCTAAAGTAGAAGCCTAACACCGGCATTGCCCTTGTCGTCTCAACATAAAACTGGGTATTGGCTTCGATCTGTACGTCTTTGCCCCGGACAAAGTAACCGCCGACAAGACCCACCGGACCGAGCAGGATAATGCCGGCCATACTAGCCCCTGCAGCAAGTTCTAAAGACCTGTTTCGCTCGGTGGCCGTTTCGTCGACCTTAAGCGGTATCTGTGTACCGTCGAGTGACGACACCCTGCCGAAGTCCAACACCACTCTTCCGTCTTTGCCTAGACGAGCAGCAGCAGTAACCTCTGTCACCGTGGCCACTCCAGTGGTACCTACAGGTATCACGACGCGACCTCCGATCATGACGTCCTCTACCACCTTATAGACTACAGTATCCCCAACCTGGGCCTGACCGGAGTTCACCGTGCTGGTCAGTGCTACCTTCACAAGAGTCTGTGCCGGCAAGGACACCTGCTGCACATCCAGTTTGGTGGTTCCCCACACGTCAAGCATAAGTCGCTCCGCACGCTTGGAGATGTTTCCAGGTTGACCTGTACCATATAATACGAGTTCAAGATTGTCCAACCGCTCAATCATGGGTTTCTCTCCACTCAGGGTGGCTGAGAATCCCCATTCGGCTAAATTCAGCAAGAGCTGCAATCCGCCATCACCATCAGAGTCTTGAAGGAAGGTGAGAACACGATCGATGCGCATGAGAACTGCGCCTTCCTGGACCGTGCCATAGATATCCATTTCCACCTTTTCAATGCGCTCCAAGAGCGAACCTTCCTGGGCTTGACCATAAAGCATTTCTTCTACTATGACCAAAGAACCCAGAGGCGTCACGTTCGCGAAAACCGAAGGTGAGACCACAGGGGGGATAAGGGATAGTACCAACGTTAAGGCTAAAACTAGAGCAATTCTTTTTCTCATTATTCATCCCTCCAAAGTTAGAACTTTATCGAAAAGGCCGCTTCCGCTTCGGTTCCAGATTCCATGTTGGTGAAGTCAATGAACCTGTAGTTTAGGCGCAAAGAACTGTCGTTTTTAAAGTCATAACTAAGACCAAGTTCAGCCGCACTAGCACTCATAGCTAATTCCTCATCAGGCAATGAATTTCCTTCTAGTTTGAGAGAATTCCTCCACTCCTGCGTCATCCCCAAATGTACTTGTCCTCTGTTGATGGGAACGACGACTCCGACTGAGGTAACAAGGGGTGCAGCTGGGTCTTCGAGCTGCAGATTCTCTCCAAGCTTCACACCTTGGCGATAGCCTGCACTCAATGTAAACAGATCGGACCAGTCCCACGTCAGATCCACGGATGTACTGGCCGTTCTGGGCACCAAGGAATCACGGTCGACTCCAAGATCAACAGCTGTCTGTAACGATACGTCTCCCAGTCGCATGGAGACTCCGTAGCCAGCTGTACCTTCGACTGTCTCTTCGTCAGGATCCGAACGATCGAGAACAGATACAGGGTTCGTCGTTCCTGGGCGCAAGGCTCCACTCACTTCAACTCCGCCAATCTGGATCGGAAGAGACGTTTCGGCCACCGACTCATCGGCGCGAAAACTCGAAGCAGGCGGTAAGAAACGTGTCGATGAATACTGCCCAGTCCAGAGATTACGAGGACTGATAGGCTCTGGGACGATTTCAGCCACAACGGTTTGTGGTGGAGTGACAGGTTCAAACAGTTCAGCATCTAGAGCGTCTTGTTCGGCATTACGGCGCGCCGCCGCGAGAACCTGCTCAGAGTATAAGAGTTTACGCTCTGTGAATAAACCACCTTGCGGTGCAGAGAGACTCTGGGCGTGGAGCAGCTGAAAGTCCTGGATCGCATAACCCAAGATTTCTAGCTCCTCACTGAACTCTAAGACCAATCGATACAAGAGTTCAACTTGGCTGGCCGTTAGAGCCTTCTCGGGGGCGACCCTTTGGTTGTAACTGAATATCATGCTGTCCAAGTACACATTTTGACTGACACCAAACCGGCGAGATTGCATGTGGTCCTCACCGCCTAAGTGCTGTAACAAACGTGCCAGTAACAGTGCTGTCTGGTTACGATTTGGCTGGGAGGAGGTATCAAACCCTGGGATGTCGCGGTCTTGCCC
>DUQE01000122.1 GCA_012837925.1 Bacillota bacterium | reverse complement strand
GATAAGAATGTTGCCACTTCGTCGCGTACAGATGTCTTGACTGTAAACGCCACAGGTAATGCCCATGCAGGGACGTACGACCTTGAGGTTAAGCAACTGGCCAAGTCGGCCCGGTTTGTCCCTACAGAAGTGAACCTGCCCACAGCAGAGGGCGATCACTATTTCCACATCATGGGAGAAAGGATTGACATCAGTGAGGGCGATACGCTGAGCGACATCGCAAAGAAGATCAATGACAACAAGGAACTAGGCATCAGTGCTTACGCACATGATGAAAAGATCTCGTTTACAACGAAAGCAACTGGTTCTGAAGCCAAAATTACTGTAGATACTGTAGATGATAAATTTGTTGCCATCTTCGGCAATCCTGGAGAGGTAACGGGCCAGGACGCCGAAGTCACAATCAACGGCCTGGAAACAACGCAGAGTAACAACACGTTTGATCTCAATGGCGTTACCGTGAACTTGTTGTCGGCTCCCGAACCCGAAGGAGATCAACCGGCATTTAAAGTCCGAGTTGAAGTGCGTCAAGACGTAGATGCTGTGGTTGACAAAATCAAGGAGTTCGTCAATATCTACAATGAACTCGTTGATGAACTGAACGTGGCCACCAGAGAGAAAGTATACAGAGACTTCCCGCCGCTTACAGACGCCCAGCGAGCCGAACTATCGGACAAAGAGATCGAACTCTGGGAAGAAAAGGCAAAGAGTGGGTTGCTACGTTCCGATTCGATCATCACTGGTATCCTCAGTGAGATGCGGATGGCTCTAAGTGCTGCCGTGAAAGACGGAGAGGGGAGCATGACTCTGGCCGACATTGGCATCACCACAGGTTCGTGGTATGAGTATGGACGCCTGAACATCAACGAAAGTAAGTTGAGGGCAGCGGTCGAATCAGATCCTGAAGGCGTGTCTAATCTTTTCCGCAGCGACGGCGCTGAGAACTCAGAGATGGGTATTGCCAGGCGCTTAGAAAAGGCCTTAGATAACGGCATGAAGCGCATAGACCAGATGGCCGGCAAGGCAGAGAGTTCCTATGATAGGAGTTTCCTCAGTGAGAGGATCCGTGATTACGAGTCGCGCTTGAGCGTTATGGAAGAACGCCTCCTGCGTTACGAAGAGATGCAATGGAGAAAATTCACTGCTATGGAGAAAGTGCTCGGCCAGCTTTACTCACAAAGTGATTGGCTCACGCAACAACTTTTTAGCATGCAAGGGTGATGACGACAGTGCTTGTCGAGCTCTACCAGCAAAAACTTGAACTTTTTCAACACTTGGGCAAACTCAGCGCATTAATGGCTGAGTTTGCACCTTCACAGCTTGTCGGCGACGACGCCGCTGGCGAGAGGTTTTTTCAACTACTCGATCAACGAACCGTGCTGATCGGGAAGATTGACGAGCTCACCGAAGAGATTGAATCCCGCGAGAGTCAGGATGACAAAGAAGAGGTCGGGATTTTAAAGAGCGCTCTCCAAGAAGAGATGGTGAGACTTCAGAGTACCAACGAGGTTGTTGAGACCTTGGTCAAGAGGAGCCTCGATCAACTGCGAGAAGAAGCTAAGAAGCTCCAGAGCGGTAAGCAATCCAATCGAGCGTATGTAGGGAACATTCCCAGTGCAGAGGGTTCCTTCATCGACAAGAGGCGTTAGACGTCGGCTTATGGGAGAATTCTTTGGATTTGCAGAGGAATTACTGAAGAAAGGGCGGGCAAAAAAAGGGGATCCCTATGCCAATGCGGAATTGTATGATCTATTGGTAAGTGAAGGCAGTAATGATGATTTTTATATACAATTTGCCAAACAACATGGAAACAGCGTTCTAGACCTAGCCTGCGGATCAGGTCGTTTGATTCCAGCTTTGCTCCAGGCAGGACTTGAAGTTACGGGTTTAGACTTGTCGCCAGCCATGTTAGAGAAAGCTCGAGCACGTCTTGGAGGAGGAGCGTCCAAGGTCGATCTAGTAGAGGGAGACATGCGCTCCTTTAACTTTGGGCGGCGTTTTGATATCATCATGATCCCGTATTGCTCCTTTATGTACATGCACAGTGACGAAGATCGCTTAGCCGTCTTGAGAAACTGTTATGATCATCTAGGCGATCATGGCCACCTGGTCTTTGATTTTCCAGCTGGAGAAGTAGAACTTGGCGAGGGGTGGCCGCAGTTGGCTCTGCAAGGGATGCATCCCTTTAGTGAAGACGTACTGTTGAGTGTTGTACAGATCAAAGGTCTTTCGACCGACTTGCGATTGCTTAACCAGATCAACTATGTGTATCCGAAGGAACCTGGCGAACCGCGTATTACGGTCTTCTCCAGTAAAGAAGCAGTGCTGCAGCCCGAGAGGGTTGTCACGTTACTTACTGGAACAGGCTTTGTGATAGAGGGAGTTTATAACAACTCCCAGCTGAAGGAATATGATGGCGGTGAAGAGTGTTTGATTGTTGTACATAAGTGAGGGGGATGTGCATGAGGTTGAGACCAGAGGATTATGCTATTCATAATGCCATGGAGGATGTGGCCGATCAGGCTGTTCAGCAGGTGCTATCGGAAGATCGGACCGCCTGCGATTGCTCTCATTGTCGGGACGACATCAAGTCTCAAATCCTAAACAAGATGCATCACGCCTATCATCCCGTGGTATCTGGGGAGCCCATACCCGATCCCATTATGCTGGAACATCTGGATACGGATACGTTTAATAGGGTTATGGTAGAGTGTTATAAAGCGTTGATCCGAGTGAAAGAGAATCCGAGGCATGACAACACGGACCGGCCGCCGTTACACAACACCACAGAAGGTATTCTGCGTGCCGCAGTCAGCGAGGTCCTATCCAACCAGAAATTGCATCTAGAGCGCGATGACGTGAGCCGATTGATGGCCAAGGCCATGAATGGTTTGAAACCGTCATACACAACGACATACAAGGGTGATGCTTTTACACGTGCTTCAGAAATGGATGCAGCCTACTTAGCCAATGTCTACTCGCAGATCTTCAAGGCCCTTGAGGGACTTCCAGTGAATGAGCGCAAGACATCTTGACGAAATAAGCTACCAAAAAAGACGTCCATCGTGTCGTATGGACGCCTTTTTATGTATGTCGAGTGTTGCCTCTTACGATCCAACCCTTTTCTTCAAGTCAGCAACAACTTCTGTATCTGTTAGCGCTTCGATTCGATTCCAAAACTGCAGAGCGGGATCGGGCCCTAGAAAATCGCTCAAGAGTTTGTCACCTTTACTGTTCCAGATAGTGATCTTTTGGTGACCGCCCTTATTCTTGACCCGCACAAAATATGCGCCGCTCTCAAACATTGTGTTCATAAGCACTCCCCCTTTTGAGATTACTTTCCCCACCTGAGGAAGAAATCCTGCGACTAGGGGGATGAAAAGTAAAAGTAGGTGACGAAAGATTGAAAAGCAAGGCTGAACAAAAAAGGATGTTCCGCGTAGCCTTAGAAACCAAGGTCCAGAGAATGTTCGGACGTAGTATTCGGGGAGTCTCTGAAGACCAGATTTATCGCGCCATGTCACAGGTCGTATCGGACTTGGTAAAGGAGCAGAGGGCCTATTCGCGCGAACTCATGCGCAATCATCAAGGAAAAGAACTTTACTATCTGTCCATGGAGTTTTTGATGGGCCGGGCCTTGGGTAACAACCTGATTAACCTCGGCATTGCCGATGTCGTTGAGGAAGTTTGTACAGAACTTGGCCTAGAACTGAGAGAACTCCAGGAAATTGAGCCAGATCCGGGTCTGGGAAATGGGGGTCTAGGCCGCTTAGCTGCCTGTTTCATGGACTCTCTGGCCAGCCTTGGACTCAAGGCTACAGGATGCGGTATTCGCTATGAGTACGGTCTGTTCCAACAAAAGATCGTTGACGGTTATCAGGTCGAGATTTCCGACCCTTGGTTAGAAAATGGCTCCAATTGGGAAATCGCCCTTCCCGAAGAGACCGAGATCGTCAAATTTGGCGGTTTTGTAGAAGCAACAGAAGTAGATGGGCGACTGGTTTATGAGCATAAGGGCTATCAGTCTGTCAGAGCGGTTCCCTATGAGATGCCCATCATGGGTTATGACTCCGAAGTGGTCAACTCGCTTCGCCTGTGGGCTGCTCGAGCCACAAAGCATCTGGACATGAGTCTTTTTGGTCAGGGTAAGTACTTGGACGCGTTGGAAGAAAAAGAACTGGCGGAAGTGATCTCCAAGGTTCTTTACCCCGACGACAATCATCCTGAAGGGAAGGCCCTTCGGCTGAAACAACAGTACTTCTTTGTATCAGCCAGTGTCCAAAGTATTGTCAGAAAGTATAAGAAGCAATATGGGCCGAATTTTTCACAATTTCCCGAACATGTTGTCATCCATATCAATGATACGCATCCGGCCTTGGCCATTCCTGAGCTCATGCGTATTCTCATTGACGAAGAAGGTCTAGACTGGGATCAAGCCTGGACTGTCACGAAAAGTACCTTCGCGTACACCAATCACACCATTATGGAGGAAGCACTGGAGCGGTGGCCTGAGGCTTTGTTCCGTGACCTCTTGCCACGGCTTTGGGACATTGTCTACGAGTTCAACGAGCGCTTTTGCGCCTCCCTGTGGGAGCGCTATCCCGGTGACTGGGACAAAATCGCGCGGATGTCCATCATAGCGCACCACGAGGTTAAAATGGCCCACCTGTGTATTGTCGGATCGTTCTCTGTGAATGGCGTCGCTCAGTTGCACAGCCAAATCTTGCGAGAACAGGTCTTTGCTGAGTTTGCCGAGTTTTACCCGGAGAAGTTCACGAATGTGACCAACGGGGTGACCTTTCGACGTTTCCTATTGAAAGCAAATCCAGGATTGGCAGACCTTTTGACCGATCGCATTGGTGACGCGTGGATCAAAAAACCAGAAGAGCTCAGCCAGTTCCTTCGTTACCAGGACGACCAGGCAACACAAGAGGCTTTGGCTCGTGTTCGTTATGACAACAAAGTGGCCTTGGCGAAGTACATTTCTGATCACAACCATGTTCGCGTCGACCCGCGATCGATTTTTGATGTACAGATCAAAAGGCTTCATGAGTACAAACGCCAGCTCTTAAATATCCTGCATGTACTGCATCTGTACAATCGCCTCCTGGAGGATCCCAGCTTTGACATGCATCCTCGCACCTTCATCTTTGGAGCGAAGGCAGCACCCGGCTATGGGATGGCAAAACTGATCATTAAGCTGATTCATGATGTGGCTGAAAGAATCAATAACGATCGGACCATCGATGATCGCCTGAAAGTCGTCTTTTTAGAGAACTATCGCGTGTCGTTAGCCGAGGCCATCATTCCTGCATCCGATGTTAGTGAACAGATATCCACAGCGGGTAAAGAGGCTTCGGGAACAGGGAATATGAAGTTCATGCTCAACGGAGCCCTCACCATTGGAACGCTTGATGGAGCAAATGTGGAAATTGATCAAGCGGTGGGTCGAGACAACATCTTCATCTTTGGCCTTACCGCTGAAGAGACGAACCAGTATTATCTCGATGGAACCTATCGCCCCTACGAAGTCTACATGGCTGATCCCTATTTGAAACAAGTCCTGGATCAACTGGTAAACGGGTTTGTTAATGCGCAGCACGTAGCTCTTTATCAGGACCTGCAGCACGGACTTCTGCACGGGTGGGGGGGAATGGCAGATCCTTACTTTGTGCTCAAGGACTTTGCGTCCTATCGCCATGCACATGAGAAAATTAACGAGCAGTATATGCAACCCGCGTTGTGGTGGAAGAAGGCCATTATCAACATCGGGAATGCCGGCTACTTCTCCAGCGACCGGACTATTGAGGATTACAACCAAAGGATCTGGAAACTACACTAGGAGGTATACGATGGATAGACAACCTGTTGCTTTGCAGCTTTACTCTTTACGTGATTTAACCAAGGAAGACTTTGTTCATGCCTTGCAGCTCACGGCTGAGCTTGGTTATGAAGGCGTGGAGTTTGCCGGCTATGGGGAACTGTCCAGCGGTGAGATGAAGGATCATCTCCAGAGGCTGGGTCTCAAAGCAGTTAGTAGTCATGTATCGATAGAACGCCTGCGAGATCATTTAGATCAAGAGATCGCCTATAATCGCGACCTAGGCAATGACACCTTGGTGTGTCCAGCTCCTCCCAGGGGTTTTGAGCGTTCTTTGGAGAATTGGACAAAGCTCGCTACTGAACTTGCAGACATAGGCAAAAGAGTAGCGGACCAGGGTCTTAGGCTGGGTTACCATAATCACAGTTGGGAGTTCGAAACCTTCGGCGATTCCTATGCCCTTGATCTCCTCTTTGAGACCGCCAATCCCCAGTATTTGTTCGCTCAACTGGACTTGGGTTGGATCCTGCACGGAGGGGAGAGCCCGGTGCGCTATCTGCACAAACTCAAGGGACGTGTTCCACTAGTGCACATTAAGGACTTCGACCAAGACAACAAGCAGACCGATGTAGGCTGCGGCCTTCTGGATTTGAAGAGTGTACTTGCAGCAGCCACAGAGGTAGGAGTGGAGTGGTTGATCCTGGAGACCGAGGAGTACAAGATCTCCCCAACAGAGAGCGTTAAGGCAGGGCTACAAAACCTGAGGAACGCGCAAAACCAATAAGTATGTTTGAACGGAAAAAAGTCGACCATGAGGTCGGCTTTTTATATTCACCACCATTCTGGATATACTAGGGAAAACCAAGATGGAGGTGGGCCGTGTTCTTTTGGAAGAAAATCAAGGATAGAAAACCGAAGGGCAAGGGTTTAGACAGGCTCGGCACCTCTTTGCAGACGAACTTGTATTGGTTTAAGAACGACATATTTATGGATGATGCATCCATTATCTATCGGCGCTTTAGGTCACAGCCGCCGCATTCACGTGATTGTATCTTGATCTACGCGGACAACATGACCAACTCCGACTTTCTGAGTCAATATGTAGTAAGGCCGTTTATGAACAGAACACTGCCCAAGGGAGCTTCGGGTCAAGAATTGGCAGACTACATCATGGAGAGCGTGATCCAAGGCGATCAGGTCGACTGTTCTCAGAGTTTTGTTCACTTGTCTGATGCGATTGCCAGGGGTCTTGGTGTCGTCTTGGTGGAAGGATGCGACTATGGTGTTACGGTTGAGGCACCAGGTTGGGATCGGAGGACGATCACGGAGCCGCAGGCCGAAAGTGTGGTACGGGGGCCGCGCCAAGGTTTTACGGAGAATCTAGGGGTCAACATCAATTTGGTACGTCGCATCATTTCAAGCCCCAACTTCAAGATCAAACACCTCCAGGTGGGTCTTCAAACCAAGACGAAGGTAGCCATTGTTTACGTGGAAACCATTGCGTCTACTGCTCTGGTGGATGAAGTGGTGAAACGCATTGAGAACATCCAGATTGATGCCATCTTGGAGTCTGGTTACATCCAGGAGCTCATTCAAGACGGTCCCAACTTTTCGCTGCCCACGATCGGGTCTACGGAAAGACCGGATATTGTGGCCGGAAAAATCCTTGAGGGAAGAGTGGCTGTCTTAGTCGATGGCACGCCTTTCGCCTTAACCATGCCGTATCTGTTTGTTGAAGCCTTTCAAGCCAATGAAGACTACTACAACAACTGGCTGGCCGGTACGTTTCGCCGGGTTCTGCGCTACATCAGCTTTCTTATAACGACAAGTTCTCCCGCGCTGTATTTGTCTTTAATTTCGTACCATCCGCAGCTCATTCCTACTCCCCTAGTCCTGAGCATTGCTGCAGCTCGCAAGAATGTACCCTTTCCGGGGTTTGTGGAAGTGGTGGGTATGGGATTAGTCTTTGAGATCTTAAGAGAAGGGGGAGTGCGTCTGCCGCAGCCAATTGGCCAAGCTATCAGCATCGTTGGAGCGATTGTGCTGGGCGATGCAGCAGTGAACGCTAGCTTAGTTGGTGCGCCCATGATTGTTGTGGTGGGGCTTACCGCGATTTCGGGTTTTGTGGTTTCGTCTATCTACGACCCTGCTGTGCTCATGCGCCTGTTTTTGGTGCTGATGGCATCGGTCTTCGGCCTTCATGGATACGTTATCGGGGTAATGGCCATTGTCTTGCAGCTCTCGTCCATGCAATCCTTTGGCGTTCCGTACTTGTCCTCCCTCATTTCGTTTTCTAGCCAAGGCATGAAAGACACCTTTGTTCGCCTGCCTTGGTGGCGGATGGTATTGCGCCCGCGCTATCTGGGTGCAAAAAACCGGGAAAGGTTAAGAAGCAAATCAAGGAGCAAAAGTCCATGAATCTAAGAGTGCCAAAGATTATCGCCATCCTCTTTTTGTCGCTGCTCTTGACCGGTTGTTGGGATTACAAAGAGATTGAGTTCTTGGACTTTGTAATGGGGTTTGGCGTGGATGAAACGGACGACGGTCTTGTCCTCGTCTCTGAGATGGTTGTTTCTACCGGCACCGGTCAAGAAGCACAACTTGAACCCCTCGTCCTTTCCACCATGTCTAGAAGTTTTGCCACTGCTACTCGCGCCTTGGACAATCCAGCGGGGATGGAGGCCTTTTATCCCCACGCCCAAGTTTTTCTCGTTTCGGAGGAAGTGGCCACGAGTGGCGTTCTCCCAGCCATTGAGTACCTGGTTCGAGGGCGCGATATGCGCACCACGGTTCCTTTCCTTGTGACCAAGGACTGTACCGTGGAGGAGGTCTTCAACAGCAAACCGCCATTTCTCACGTCCGTGAGCGAACATCTCGCCAATACTACGCGTTTGCAGAGTGGACTTTCCATTTTCTACGCACAGCAAATATGGGAATTTGTCAAGGATATGATAGCTATTGGTCTTTCGGGCACTCTTCCAACGGTGCAGCTCGTGCACAAGGGTAAGGACATGGTTCCCATAGTCAAAGGAACCGCAGTCTTCAAACTCGATCGCATGGTGGGGTGGCTCGACGGGGAAGAGTCGCAGATCTTTTGCCTACTGAAGGGATTGCCCCAGTCGGGCCGTTTTGTCATGGAAACGCAAATTGAGGAGGAGCGATACGCCATCACCTATGAGTTTGTAAACAATGCCACAAAGATAAGTCCCAAAATGGACGGTGATCAATTGTCAATGGAAATCGAAGTAGAACTCGAATTCGATGTCCCGGAGATTGGAGCGGCAGGAATCGACTTTCATGATTCGGCTATAGTGCGGAGTATGGAGGAGCAACTAGCCCACTATTTCAACCGAAGGGTAAGGGAGTTAATCACAAGAATTCAGGGCGAGTTCAACTCCGATATCCTAGGTTTTGGCCAACTGGTCAGGCGTAAGGAACCTAAGCTGTGGCGTAGACATGCAGATGATTGGGATACACATCTCCGGCAACTCAGGGTGAACACCGAAGTAAGGACGAAAATTGTGCTTACTGGCGTGCGCGCCTATCCTTTAATTCCGAGGCGATAATATGATCATTCTACTTGTTCTCGGTTATGTCGTTGTCGGAGCGTTTGAGTTGTACATGTGGTCAGACAGACCATGGAAGAAGGTACTGGCGTATCTTTGCACGCTCGCCCTCGCTGTAACACTGACTGTCATCGTTGTGTCAAGCTGGCAAATACCCGTTCCCCAGCCACTGAGGCTACTTGAGAACTGGGTAAAAGAACTTTGGGCAGGGGGTGGACAGTGATGCGAGAGTTGGTACCAGACCTACAGAGTATGGCCTTGGTCGTCATCTTCACTCTTGGGGACTCCTTCATTATGGCTTTGGGTAGTAGAGCGGGCAATGACATTTGGCTCGCCTTCTTGCTCGCAATAGTCTTGGCCGTGCCCGTGATAGCCCTCTATGCTCGCATGCGCAGCCTCATGCATGGAGAGTCGCTACAAGAAGGTTTGGCCACGATCTATGGGAAGTGGCCTTCGAGGGCGATCGCCCTGGCTTACAGCTTCTATGCCTGGCGATTGGGCAGCTATGTTCTTATTGACTTGACAAGTTTCATTGAATCCATCTCGTTGCCGACCACGCCCAGGGCCGCGGTGGCCACAGCCTACACGCTCCTAGCACTGTGGGCCGCAAAGGAGGGTGTTGAGGTCTTGGCTCGTTGGAGTGTAGTCATGATTAGGGGCGTGTATTTCATCTTGTTCGTGGCCTTTGCCATGCTTGTGACAGAGGTTGATCTCGCGGAGTTCCTGCCAGTGCTGTACGACGGATTTCAGCCCATCCTTCTAGGGACCCTTCAGTTATTGGATGTACCATTTTTAGAGACGGTTGTGCTGTTTTGGGTCTTTGATGCGTTCGTCAAGCCAGACTCTCCGTACAAAGTGTTCCTCCCGGGCTTCGCTATTGCCTCTGTTTTTATGTGCCTCATTGCCAGTGCAAGCTTGGCTGTGCTTGGAGCAGAGCAGTATGCGACGAACTACTTTCCCGTCTTTGTTGCGACGTCACGGATCGATGTCGCCGCGTTTCTGACGCGCTTGGAGTCCGTTGTATCCATCAGTTTTGGCATCGGAGGTTTTCTGAAGGTTGCGGTATGTCTCTTAGCCGCCAGTAAAGCGTTGGCCATTGGCCTGGGCTTCACGGATTACCGTTTTCTTGTCACCCCTGTCGCGCTATCGATGATTCCGGCCGCTCAATGGCTCATTACAGACATGATGGAAGCCGAAAGGATAGCCACTAAGGTAGTCGGATCATCGGAAGTGTTCTTTCAGTTCGTGCTACCCTTGATCCTCTGGATTACAGCGGAGATCAGAGTTGCCAAGGGCAAGAAGAACTCTGCATCGACATAGGAAGGCATTTCTCTCTGAGTATAGCAGGGAAGCCACATGGTATCTAGAAATATTCACCATGGATTGATACAGGGAGGCGATGGGTATGGAAGCACAAGAACGTTATAACTCCTGGCTTCAAGATCCGCACATTGATGCTGATACAAAAGAAGAACTCCGCGGCCTGGCCGACAACGCAGCCGAGATTGAGGATCGTTTTTTTAAGTGGCTCGGGTTTGGGACAGGAGGTCTCCGAGGCACTTTGGGGGCCGGGTCTAACCGTATGAACATCTATACGGTGCGACTTGTGACGCAGGCCTTGGCAAATCATCTTATAGCACAAGGCAAAGCTGAGGGCGGAGTGGCCATCGCCCACGACTCAAGGCGCATGTCACCGGAGTTCACCGAAGCTGCAGCAAGTGTCTTAGTCGCCAACGGAATAGGTGTCTATGTTTTTCCCACGGTTGCGCCAACGCCCTTGTTATCGTATGCGGTACGCTATTACAAAGCGTCGGCTGGAATTGTGATCACTGCCAGCCATAATCCGCCTGAGTATAATGGTTACAAAGTTTACAATGAACACGGCAACCAGATGTTGACCGATGAGGCACTGAGCATTAGCTCACAGATGGCTAAACTGGGTTTAGACAATGTGCTAGTCGATCCCAATCCCAAGGAAAATGCACTTTGGCGTTGGATTGATGAAGATGTGATTGAATCGTACTATCAACGTCTCTTGGAGATCGCTCCTCAGACCGACAGCACAGAGCACCTCCGAATCTTGTACACTCCGCTTCATGGCACAGGAGGGCGCTTTGTTCCAGAAATCCTTCGCCGGGCAGGCTTTTCCAAGGTGTCTACGCTTGAGGAGCAGATGATACCTGATGGGAACTTTCCAACGGTGGACTATCCAAATCCCGAAGATCCCAAGGCCTTTCAGTTGGCCTTTGCCAAGACCAAGGACGAGCCCTGCGATCTCATCATTGCCACTGATCCCGATGCGGATCGTATGGGAGTTGCCGTGTACCACGGAGGAGACTGGGTACTCTTGAGTGGAAACCAAGTGGGGGTCTTACTCTCGGACTTTCTCTTATCCAACCTAGAGCCAGCTCAAGCTGGCCGTTCAGTTGTAATCAAGACGATTGTGACAACGGAGATGGTCCAGCCTATCGCTGCAAAGTACGGGGCTGAAGTGCGAAGTACACTCACTGGATTTAAGTATATCGGAACGTTGATGGATCATTTGCCGATGGAACACAAGGAGTTCGTCTTCGGTTTCGAAGAGAGCTATGGGTATTTGGCCGGGACGGCCGTAAGAGATAAGGATGCCATTGTGGCTAGTCTGCTTGTTTGCCAAGTGGCAGCTCATTACCAGAAGCAAGGCCTAACCCTTGTCGATCGCTTAGAACAACTCTTCGCTGAACACGGTTATTACCTCCAAGATTTGGTGTCGTACTCCTTTGCTACCAGTCGAGAAGCAGAGCGCTCCCGAGCATTCATACGACAGCTGGAACACCAGCCGATTACTTCCATTGGTTCGGAACCTGTGGTGGAAGTTTTGAACTATGGAAAAGGTATCCATCTTGACCTTCGGTCGAGGCAGAAAACCACAATCCGACTGCCAAGAGAAGGGGTACTGCAGTGGATTACGGCAAACGGGAGCAAAGTGACCTTGCGTCCTTCTGGTACCGAACCGAAGATGAAACTGTACGTAGAGGTGAAGGGTACAAATCGCGAGGACGCGCAGAAAAGACTTCTGGCAATCAAAGAGGCCTTTAACGAGCTTGTTGAGGCAGGCTTAAGAGGATAAAGCACAGGGTGCCCCTAGGGCACCCAATCTATGCGGTTTTGTTGGTTTTGTAGATGATCTCCATGATATCATCGAGATGACGAATGGCCAGGTCGGTGAGTGCTGGATCTAGGTTACCTGCCTGGACATGGTTCTGGAGAATGTGACGGACTTGACTCTTGGACATGCCTGCCCGATAGGGTCTTGTCTCCAATAGTGACTGCGTGATGTCTGCGATGGCCATCAGACGCGCCTCAGGTTCTAAGCTGTCGGCTGCAAGACCGAAGGGGTAGCCCGTTCCATTCAGTCTCTCATGATGGAAAGCGGCCCAGCCCGCCAAACGCTCTGCACCTGGTCCGATGCAGCTGATTAGATGGTAGCTGTGGTAGGTATGTTGCTTCATTACTGTCATTTGTTCCCTAGAGAGCGGTCCCGGATACATGAGGATCTCATCGGGAATGGCCAGTTTACCGATGTCGTGGAGTAGTCCTGCGACTTTAACAAGCCGGACTTTATCATCGGGCATGTTGAGCTTCTTGGCCAGGAAGGCGACGGTTTCGGTTACACCCTCGGAGTGATGACCGGTAAACGGTGACTTGGAGTCGACCAAACGGGCCATGAGCTGAGCGAGTTCCTCCAGTTCATCGAGGGTGAGTACTCGTTTAAAATCATCGTCATCTTCCACGAAGTGATAGTGTTCATACTCGAGATCCAACCAAAAACTGGGAACTCGGCCCAGACCATGGAGCGCATCTACGACATCTGGGTTGAACATGTGTCCGGCCTTACCCTTAAAGTAATGTAATATTCCCTCGATCTGTGAGAGAGCATAACGCTCTTTGTTCAATAGAATGTCAACGCGATCCGCGACATGAATAATGGCGGGTATGATGCGTAACTTGGATGAATGGTAATCATGGTGTTCTAGAATGTTGAGGGCCAAGGGACTAAAGATCTGAGTCTTCTGCAGTAAGTTATAACCCCGTTGGCAATGGGGCGAGACTTTGTCGGCCTCTGGTTCTAGATCCGCGAGGTGAAGCTGTTCTTCATCGGTCATGACCCCAACATCATGAAGAAGGGCACTGAGAACAAGTTGATTGAGTTCGGTTTTGCTGAGCGTCAGCGCTTTAGCGATGTGAAATGAAATATGTGCCACTCTCTTGGCATGGGCCACAAAGGTTAAGTTGCTGAGGTCACCAGCTCGGGAGAAACTGGCGATGGTCGTAACTAGGTTGGCTTCGATGGGTAACATCCTGTTCACCTCGTAAAGTAAATATAAGGAGTATCGAAATGAAAGAATCCCGTGGTTTTCTGAGACTCTTTACGGTCTTTTTTCGAATTGGCTTGTTCACGTTTGGTGGCGGTCTTGCCATGCTGCCTTTGATTGAGAAAGAGGTTGTTGACGTTCAAGGGTGGGCAGAACGTGACGAGATCCTTGACATTTTCGCACTGGCCCAGTCTGTGCCTGGAGCCATAGGGGTTAATACCGCCGTCTTCATTGGACTGAGGCTCCATGGGTTCTGGGGAGCTGTTGTGGCGCTCTTAGGCGTCGTCACGCCGTCCGTAGCAATCATTCTCATCATAGCACAATTGTTTTCGCAGTTCCAATCAAATTTGTACGTCGCCCGGGCCTTTTCGGGCGTAAAAGCAGCCGTTCTTGGTCTGATCGCGGCAGCCGCATTGCGCGCTGGACGAGGAGCCATTGTCGATCGCTTTGGGCTCCTTGTTGCAGTTGTGGCCCTTGGATTGAGTATCGCAGGGATCATCCCAGTATTCTGGGTGATCATCTTGGGTGGTCTGGCCGGAATCTTGTATCATCGCCGAAGGGGGGACGTTCGATGATCTTCATGCAACTCTTTGGCGCATTCTTCAAAATCGGACTGTTTACCCTTGGTGGTGGGTATGCGATGTTGGCCTTGATCCGACAGGAGATCATCCGTTACGGCTGGCTGACGCCCCAGGAGTTCGTAGACATCGTGGGGATCGCTGAGATGACACCGGGACCTATCGCAGTGAATGCTGCTACTTTTGTGGGCTTCCGTTCCGCAGGTGTTGCCGGCGCTTTAGTTGCCACATCTGCCGTTGTGTTGCCATCCCTGATTAGTGTGATCATCGTAAGTCGCGTCTGGCAAAAGTATAAGAATTCCCCGGTGGTTCAACACATGTTTGCCGGAGTAAGGCCTGTTGTAGTAGGTCTGGTGGGTGCAGCCGTCGTTCTGATGGGAAGGTCCACCTTTGAGGTTTTGACTTCCATTCCTCAACAGGTCGTGACGTTGATACTGGCTTGCGTGGTGTTCTACGGAGTAGCCTTTAGGAAATGGGACCCCATTAAGGCACTGATCGCCGCCGCTCTCGTGGGTTTGGTTGCTTTCCGATAAACCAACATTAAAGTACCACGGAAGATCTAGTCTAGCGAAGATTTCCGTGGTATACTATTACTGTAAAAGTGACCGGGTAGTCACATCTGGGAGGTGCAGCATGCCAAAACAAACATTTTTCAACCTGGAACCGCAGAAGCGGGAGTTGGTCATAAAGACAGCCGTGGAAGAGTTTGCTCGTCTTCCTTTTGAGCAGGCTTCGCTGAGTCGAATTGTTGAAAAATGCGGGATCGCCAAGGGCAGCATGTACCAGTACTTTGAGGACAAACGCGATTTGTACCTGTATGTTGTTGATTTGGCCTATGAAGAGAAGAGGGCCTATGTGGGGCAAGCTTTTGAAAAGGGCGGAGATATCTTTTCGGTGTTGGAGGAGTATTACCTGCAATCGTACCGATTTGCCAAGGAACACCCACTCTTTCACCAAGTTACAAATAAGTTTTGGGACTCCAAGGCTGACGTCTTACAG